>JBOIAB010000175.1:0-2736 GCA_050738635.1 Steroidobacteraceae bacterium | reverse complement strand
CGAGCTCCGTCGAGGCATCCTGGAAATAGCGGTCGGCGGAGCCGTGGCGCTCCGCCATGGCGCCGAGCGAGCCCATGCCGCGATAGGATTTGTAGGAGGCGCCCTGGTAGAGCTCCACCTCGCCGGGGGATTCCTCCGTCCCGGCGAAGAGGCTGCCGATCATGACGGCATGCGCGCCGGCGGCGAGCGCCTTGGCGATGTCACCGGAGAAGCGGATACCGCCGTCGGATATGACAGGCACATCGGTGTTGTGCAGTGCCTCCGCCACGTTGGCGACCGCGGAAATCTGCGGCACGCCGACTCCGGCGACGATCCGCGTCGTGCAGATCGAGCCCGGCCCGATCCCGACCTTGACCCCGTCCGCGCCGGCGGCCACGAGGGCGAGGGCGGCTTCGCTTGTGGCGATGTTGCCCGCGATCACCTGCTGATCACCCCACTGGGCCTTGATGCGCTCGACGGTGGTGATGACGCCGCGCGAATGACCATGTGCCGTGTCGACGACGACCAGGTCGACTCCGGCCTCGCGCAAGGCCGCGACACGGTCCATGGTGTCGGGAGTGGTGCCGACGGCCGCGCCGACGCGCAGCCTGCCGGTGTCATCCTTGCAGGCGCGTGGGAATTCCGTCGCCTTCTGGAAGTCCTTCACCGTGATCATGCCGGTCAACTCGTGATCGGCGTTGACGACCAGCACCTTCTCGATGCGGTGCTTGTGCAGCAGCGCCAGCACTTCTTCTTTCGGCGCGGTCTCGCGCACGGTGATCAGCCGGTCCTGCGGCGTCATGACCGAGGAGACGGGCGCATCGAGTTTCTGCTCGAAGCGCAGATCGCGGTGGGTGACGATGCCGACTGCCTTCTTGCCGACGACCACCGGCACGCCGGAGATCCCGCGCGAGCGAGTGAGGTCGAGCACCTCGCGGATGGTCGTATTGGGAGAGACGGTGATCGGGTCCTTGATGATGCCGCTCTCGAACTTCTTCACGCGGCCGACCTCGCGCGCCTGTGCGTCGATGGTCATGCTCTTGTGAACGATGCCGATGCCGCCTTCCTGGGCGATGGTGATCGCGAGCCGAGCCTCGGTGACCGTGTCCATGGCGGCCGAGAGCAGCGGCAGGTTGAGCCGGATGCGGCGGGTGACGCGCGTCGCGAGGTCCACCTCTCGGGGAAGGATCTCCGAGTAGGCCGGGACGAGGAGGACGTCGTCGAAGGTGAGGGCTTCTTCGAGGATTCGCATAGCTAATTCTACGCATGAAGGGCGCCGTGGTAAACCTCATGCTAAGGTGACCGGCCATGCCCGCCAGCCTCTTCCCAGGGTCCGAGCCCGACGCCGCCCCCGGTCGCAACGTCTATACGGTCTCGCGCCTGAACAAGGAGGTGCGAATGGCCCTCGAGCGGGGCCTGGGGGTCGTCTGGGTCGAAGGGGAGCTCTCGAATTTCTCCCAGCCGTCCTCGGGACATTGGTACTTCTCGCTGAAGGACCGTGACGCGCAGGTGCGCTGCGCCATGTTCCGGGTGAAGAACGCGGCGCTCGGGTTCACGCCCAAGGCCGGCCAGCACGTGATCGCGCGGGGCCGCGTCAGCCTCTACGAGCCTCGTGGCGAATACCAGCTGATCGTGGATCACCTGGAAGAGGCGGGCGTCGGCGCATTGCAGCGCGAGTTCGAGCGGCTCAAGGCGAGGCTTGCCGCCGAGGGCCTCTTTGCGAGCGAGCGCAAGCGCAGCCTGCCTCGGTTCCCGCGACGGATCGCCGTCGTCACCTCACCCACCGGCGCGGCCGTGCGTGATGTTCTCAACATTCTGGCACGCCGTTACCCGCCGGCCGCTGTCCTCGTGCATCCAACGGCTGTGCAGGGCGCGGCCGCGATACCGGCGATCGTGCAGGCGTTGCAGCTCGTCTCTACGCGCGGAGAATGTGACGTCGTGATCCTGGCACGGGGTGGCGGCTCGTTGGAAGACCTGTGGGCCTTCAATGACGAACGGGTGGCTCGGGCCATTTGCGCGTGTGCCATTCCAGTGGTCACCGGGATCGGTCACGAGATCGATTTCACCATCGCTGACTTCGTGGCCGATGCGCGCGCACCTACGCCATCCGGAGCAGCGGAGCTGGTCGCACCGGACAGCGTTGCATGTCTGGAGACTCTGGCACGAATGGAGAGCCGCATGACCGCGTGTATGCGGCGTGAGCTACGCGCCGTGTCCAGCCGCTTTTCAGGCGTCGGCGCGCGCCTCAAGCAAGCTCATCCGGGGATGCGTCTGGCGCATCAAGCACAGCGCCTCGATGACCTGGAGCAGCGTCTTGCAGGCGCCGCCACCGCGGTGCTGCATACGCGCCGGCATCGGTTGAACGACGCTGTTACGCGACTGGTGCAGCGCTCACCGGAGGTGCGCCTGGCACAGCAGGCACAGCGCCTGGACGAGCTGCGGCAACGTCTGACCGCCGCCAGCGGCGCGTTGCTCAATGCCCGTCAGCATCGGCTGCGCGACGCACAGTCGAGGCTGATGCAACGCTCTCCGAAGCATCTCGTCCAGGGAGGCCGCAGTCGGGCCGAGGTCCTGGAGGCCCGGCTGGAGCATGCGGCGAAGCAATATCTCTCGCATGTGTCGCATCGGGTGGAGCTCGCCAAGAGGTCCCTCGACATGGCGAGCCCTGTCGCGACGCTCGCGCGCGGCTTCGCGATCGTGACCCGGGCGGATGGCACGGTGGTCACCGATGCCCGCTCCGTGCCGGCCGGCGAGGAC
>JBOIAB010000174.1:0-23942 GCA_050738635.1 Steroidobacteraceae bacterium | reverse complement strand
CCCACCCTGCTCGCCGGCGTGAATCTGGTGACGCATGCGGCCTGGTGGCTGGAAGGCGGACTCGTCGCGAGTTACGAGAAGTTCGTGATGGACGCCTACCAATGCGCCATGATGCAGAGCCTCGCGCAGGGCATGGACATGTCGGCGCGCGGCCAGGCGCTCGATGCCATCCGCGAGGTCGGTCCCGGAAACCACTTCCTCGGCTGCGCGCACACGCAGGAGAACTTCGAAACCGCGTTCTATCAGTCGACGATCGCCGACTACTCCTCCTACGAGCAATGGTCGGAGGAGGGACGCCTCACGGCGGAGCAGCGCGCCAACCGGGTATGGAAGCGGATGCTCGCGGAGTACCAGGACCCCGGCATCGACCCCGCGAGAGACGAGGCCATGCTCGATTTCATGGCCCGCCGCAAAGCGGTGTTGACGGACGACATCACCGACGAGTAAGGCCCGCCCGCATGTCTCGCAATCCTCGCTACGACGTTCTCTTCGAGCCCGTCAGGATCGGCCCGGTAACGGCTCGCAACCGGTTCTATGCCGTACCCCACGCTAGCGGCATGACGAACTCCATGCCGCACATGCGCGCGGCGTTTCGCGAGACGAAGGCCGAAGGGGGCTGGGGCGTAGTGTGCACCGGGTACGTGTCCATCGACCCCGCTTCGGACGACTCTCCGCTACCCTACGCCACGCTCTGGAATGATGATGACGTCCGCTCGCATGCCCTGATGACGGAGGCGGTTCACAAGCATGGAGCGCTCGCCGGCATAGAGCTCTGGCATGGAGGCGGCTGCGCGATGAATCGGCTCAGCCGTACCCCCTCCATGTCTCCGTCTGGAACCGCATGGATGCCAACGCACGTGAGCTACATCGGCAATCAACGTCCACGGGTCATGCAACAAGAGGACATTCGTGAGCTGCTCGAGGCACAGAAGCAGGCCGCACGTCGGGCGCGCAGAGCCGGGTTCGACATCCTCTACGTCTACGCGGGCATGGGTTACCTGCCATACGAGTTCCTCCTCCCCGAATGGAATCACCGGACGGACGCGTACGGCGGGAGCCTCGCCAACCGCGTGCGCATCGTCCGGGAGCTGCTCGAAGTGACTCGCGAGGCAGCTGGAGATCAGTGTGCCGTCGCACTACGCATCAGCCTGGAGGAGCTGCGATGCCGCCCGAGCGAGCATGCGGCGTCGGAAGCGCACGAGGTCGTGCAGCGGCTCGCCGACCTGACGGACCTCTGGGACGTGAAGATGGATTCGGAGACGACCGACTGCGCGCCCTCGCGCTTCTCGCCCGAGGGCAGTCATGAACCGGTGATCGCTTTCGTCAAGTCGCTCACGGACAAGCCCGTCGTCGGTGTCGGCCGCTTCACTTCGCCGGACGCCATGGTCGGGCAGATTCGCCGCGGCGTGCTGGATCTCATCGGCGCGGCACGGCCGTCGATCGCCGATCCGTTCCTGCCGCGAAAGATCGCCGAAGGTCGCGAGGAGGACATCCGCGAGTGCATCGGCTGCAACATCTGCATCTCGAGCTGGCACGACGGTGTGCCGGTGCGCTGCACGCAGAATCCGACCATTGGCGAGGAATGGCGCCGTCAGTGGCATCCGGAACGAGTCCCTTCCGCGCCGCATCGCGGCGCTTCCGTGCTCGTGGTGGGCGGCGGCCCGGCGGGTCTCGAGTGCGCGCTGACGCTCGGGCGCCGCGGCTACGAGGTCACACTCGCGGAAGCCGGGGACGAGCTCGGCGGACGTCTGCGCTTCGAGACTCGGCTGCCGGGGCTCGCCGCCTGGTCGCGCGTTCTCGACTGGCGGCGCAATCAGTTGCAGCATCTCTCCAACGTCGGCGTGTATCGGGGCAATCACCTGGGCGCCGACGACATCATCGAGTTGCAGCCCGCGCACGTGGCGCTGGCCACCGGCTCGCGCTGGACGCCTTTGCTGTACTCGCCGCTGGAGGTGCCCGCGGGCACTCTGGACGCTCCTGACGTCTATACGCCCGACGATGTAGCTGCCGGCGTTGCGCTCACGGATCCGGTGGTCGTGTTCGACTTCGATAACTACTACATGGGATCCGCCCTCGCCGAGCATCTGGCGAGGAATGGGCAGACAGTGAAGTATGTGACACCATCCGGATATGTTTCCGCCTGGGCGGTCATGACCAACGAGCAGCCACAGACGTACCGCGCGCTCAGCGCAGCGGGAGTCGAGCTGCACACGCTGTCGCGGGTCGAGTCCTTCACCGGGGGCCAGGTGACTCTCGTGAATGTGTACACCTCCGCGCGGACTCGGCTCCTATGCCGCGCGCTGGTGATCGTCGGCGCACGCCTGCCGAATGATGCCCTCTATCAGACGCTGATCGCCAGACGCGAAGAGCTCGCCGCGGCCGGCATTACCTCGGTCACACGGGTAGGCGATGCGCTCGCCCCAGGTGCTATTGCGCACGCGGTCTACAACGGTCACCGCTACGCGCGGGAGCTCGAGGCAGGCAAATCCGGGTACATCCCGAGACGCGACGCACCGCTGCGCGGCTTCGACGCCGACCAGGAGCAGGGAGAGGCTGTGGAGCTCCGCGGGCGAGCCGAATCTTGCACGTCGACGAAACACGGTCAATGCGCGTCGGACTAGGCCAGCGCGATATACAACATCACATCTTCGCCGACTACCTTGGGTGGTCTGCCAATAGTGACAACGAGGTGATAGATGGCACCCTCAACCGCCAGCCACGATCGGACCACCAAGCTGCGCGCCTACGAGCGGGCCGGCGTTCCTGCTGTTCTCGAGCTCGAGGGTAGAAGCGCCATCGCAGCCGTTCCTGGCGTGAGCATCGATTGGGACCGCGTGCTTGCCTGTCTCACGGCATTGCGGGCGTGAGCCGCGGCCGGTGGCTCAGTCGCCCGACTACTGCCCCGGCTGGTTGAAGCGATAACTGAGGCGCACACCGAAGACGCGCGGCTCGTTGGTGGTCTCGCGCAAATCGAAGTTGCCGGTGTTGCTGTAGACAATCGCGTTCTTGTCGGTGAGGTTGGTGCAGTACAGCTCCGCCAGCCAGCGCTCGCTGTCGGGCGGATGCACGCCGATACGCAGGTTCATAATGGTGTATTGCGGCTGCAGGATACGCGGCAGTCCCGAGTTTATGTCGTCGGGATTGAGGCCGTTGTACATGTCGCCCTTGTGCGCCATGTCGAACTGCAGGTAGCCCCCCAGGGCGCGCGAGAGCGGATGCTCGTAGCGCGCGTTCCAGCTCCAGTTGAAGTATGGCGCGAAGGGCAGCCGCTCACCGACGTACGGGTCGTAGCTCGGGCTGGCCGCCGAGACGACCCGTGCGTCGGTATAGTCGGCCGAGGCCTGCAGCGACCAGTGGTCGTTGATCACAAAATCGATGTTCGACTCGGCACCGTAGATGTGCGCCTCGCCGACATTGATGTTGTAGCTCGAGGACGGACAGACCGAGGCGTCGTAGATGAGCGCCTGCAGATTCTTCCAGTCCATATAGTAGGCGGCACCATCCCACAACAGGCGATGCCCGAGGCTGGTCGTCTTCCATCCAAGCTCGTAACTGTTGAGCGTGTCCGGATCGTATGACTGCGTCACACCCGAAGCGTAACAGTCGGAAGGCAGCCCGGAGTTCGAGCCGCCCGGACGGAAGCCCTGACTCCAGTCCGCGTACACCATCGCTTGATGGCTGAGCTTGTAGCTGGCGCCGACCTTGCTGTCCCACTTGTGCGAGGTAGAGGCGTAGTAGCTTGGCGAGTTGGGCGTATAGGCAAAGCCAAGAACCGGCGTGTCGTAGCTCTCGTTGTCGCGGAAGTGCGATACGCCAGCTTCCACGTTGAGCTTGCTGGTCACGTCGAAGTTGATATTGACGAACTCGGTGGTTTCCAGGACGTCCGCGGTCTCGGCATACGTGTACCAGACCGCGGGCGGCAGCGTGCGCTGCATGAGGGCGTAATACTGCAGCTCGTACTGGAAAGCGTCACCGCCGTACTGCAATCCCGGCATGTAGAAAGTGCTGCCGTAGTTCCGGTCGACAGTCTTCTCCCAGTAGAGGCCCGCCAGCCAGTGGAGCCGGCCGCCCTCCTTGGAGACCAGCCGCAGCTCGTTCGACCAGCGGCTCGGGTTGTCGTTGTAGGAATAGTACTGCAGGGCCGGATTGCAGCCGGAGTAAGGTGCCGCAGGTGAGCCCGGAGACAGCAGCTGGCTGTAGTACGGGTCGGTGAGGCAAGTAAACCCCTCCTGTGACCCGCCATTGTAGTTCTGCTCGTATTGCGAGTACTCGTTCCACTGGCGCCGCTCCTGGTTCCAGTAGGTGCTGGCAAAGGCCAGGTCGGCGATGCCGACGTCGCCGTCCACATGGAAATCGACCATGTTTGTCTCGAACAGGTCCGACTCCGGACCGAAACGCGAGACGGTGCGCGGTGACAACGTCGGGTCCTCGTCCCAGGCTCCACGGGTGTGCTGGCGCTGGAAACCATAGGTGAGCAGCGCACTCCACTGGTGAGGGAGCTGCAGCTTGAGCTCCAGGCGACCGCCCTCGACGTTCTCACGGTTGTAGTTCCTGCCCGCCCACGGTGCATTGCTCGAGACGGCGCCGTTCACCCAGGTGCGCGTCGTAAGCGCATTGTTGATGAACCCGCCCTCGGAATCGCTGAAGGCGGAGACGCGCAGGCCCAGAACGCCTTCGATCAGCGGGAGGTTGAGGAACCCCTGGTAGGTCCAGTTCTGCTGCGCACTCTGGATCTGTCCGCCGTCGAGGTCGATGCCGGCGCTGAAGGAGTTCAGGTCCGGCTTGTTGGTAATGTATCGGATAGCGCCCGACATCGCTTCCGCGCCGAAGGTCGTACCCTGCGGGCCGTTCAGGATCTCGATGCGCTCGATGTCGTACAGGTGCAGGTCGGGCTGCGACCCCCCATAGTTCATCGACATGTCGTCGACGAAGAAACCGGTCGAGGAGGTATTGGAGTAATTGGGGTTGCTGCCGTCCGAGACGCCGCGCATCACGAAGAGCTGAGTCCCCGGGCCGGTGCTGATATAGGAGATGGATGGCACCTTCTGCAGGTAATCATCCATGGAGTTGATGGCGAGTTTCTGCAGGTCCTGTTTGCTGAAGACGTCGATGTTGATCGGCACGTCCTGCAGGTTCTCCTGGCGTTTGCGGGCAGTGACCACGATTTCCTGCAGCGTGTCGACGGTGGCGGCGCCGTTGCCGCCCTGTACCGCGGCATCGGCGTAGGCCGTGGGAGCGCCGGTCGAGGCGGCGAGCACCGCGGCAACTGCGAGACCGACCGTGGAGGCCCCATCGCGCGGGGCTCGTACGGCGGCAATGCAGGCGCCAACCAGGGTCTTGCGGCTTGCTGAACGCATCAGAGACTCCCCACCCAACGGACTCGTCTACCCATGGCGCAGTCGGCCACGGGCCCTGTTATCGTGCCATCTTCCTTCGAGCCTGCGTTCCGAGTCAATCGGCGAATATCCGGGCCGGTATCGCCGGTGCTCACTCGAAGCGGTCGAGGCAATCCCCGAGCGCGCGTCGTAGCGGCTCGAGCTCGTTCTCGAAGTGCCGCCAATAGCCCACTGCCGATGTATAGATGGGCTGTCGCACCTGCTCGGCGCTCGCGGTGCGCACCGGGCGCTGCGTCTCGTGAAAGGCGAGGCAGGCGGGCTCGAAATCGAGCGCGCAATGCTCGAGCAGGCGGCGGATGCCCTCCTCGGGCGAGCGCACCAGATCCTCGTAGCGAACGTGCAGGACCTTGCCCGGAAGGACGGTATCCCAGTGATCCATCAGCGTAAGGTAGCCGCGATAGTATCGTCCGAGGTCCTCGAGGTCGTAACTGAAATTCTGGCCCTCCGCGAAATACTGCTTGAAGGTGCTGAAGCAGGCATCCATCGGGTGTCGGCGCACGTCGATCACTGTCGCGTCGGGAAGTATCGCGTGGATGAGCCCGATATGACCGAAGTTATTGGGCAGCTTGTCGGTAAAGCGCCTGCGACCGAGCCGCAGGAGGGGCGCCGTCTGCTCGATATAGCGGCGCCCTAGCTGGGCGAAGCGCTCTGCGGACGCTCTGCCCACGGCCTCCGGATAACCGCTCCGTCCGCGGGCCATGTCGTCGAACTCACGGACGATGTTGAGCACGTTGAGCAGCTCCATCGTGCCCTCGACCGCGGAGTGACTCGCGAGGATCTGCTCCACCAGTGTCGAGCCCGACCGCGGCAGGCCGACGATGAAGATCGGCGCGGGGCTCCGGTCACCGCCGCCGCGATGTGCAGCGAAGAACGCCGCGTCGAAAAACGCGCGGATGCGCGCGCAGCGGTGCTCGAACTGCGCGATGTCGAACGGCGCCTCGCGGCGGCGCAGCTCCGCGCCGCGGGCGTAGTAGGCGTACGCCTCCTGGTATTGCTGGCGCTGCTCGAAAGCCTTGCCGAGCGCGAAATGAAGCTGCGCTTCGTTCGAAGGGTTGCGCGGCTCGGAGGCGATCAGCCGGCGCATGGCCGAGATCTCCTCGTCGCTGAAAGCGTAGTTCTTCAGATCCGCCAGGCTCCAGTACGCCTCCGCCCGCCCGGGGTCCATCATGAGTGCCGCTTTGTACGAAGCCTCACTCTCTGCTCGTCGCCCGAGTGTCTTCTGCAGATGACCGATCGACATCCGCAAGCCCGCCTCCTGCGGCTGCAGCTGCAGCGCGCGCTCGTAGGCCTCGATCGCCTCCGTCTGCCGCATGAGCCGGATCGCAACGCCGGCGGCGGTCACCCAGGTCTGTGGGCTCCGGGGCTCGATCAGTGCGAGGTAACGTGTGGCGGCCTCGGCCTCGGTGAGGCGCCCCAGACCTGAGAGTGTCGGGGCGAGTCCCCGGTAGGCGAGCGGCAGGTGCTCAGACTGCCGCAGAGCGTGACGCAGCAGCCGCTCGGCGTCGCGCGGCACATCGGCCGCCAGCGACAGCGCCGCCACCCCGCATAGCGCTGCCGCGTGGCTCGGGTCGCGTGTCAGGACCTCACGAAACAACTCCTCGGATCTCCGGCGGTCGCCCTCGACAAGTGCCGCGGTAGCTGCCTCGATGCGCGCCCGCTCCGGATCGGTGAGCCGCGCGCGCTCGAAGGCGATGCGCGCATCGTCGTACTGACCCAGATCGACCAATACGTCGCCGTAGGCGAGCCAGGCGCGATGGTGTTGCGGGAGCTCTTCCAGCACGCGCCGCACCTCCTCGCGCGCCTGCGCAGTGCGTCCCGCCCGACGCAAGGCGCGGGCGAGATCGACCCGCGCTTCGGCGAAACCGGGAGCGCTCTGCAGCGCGCGCTCGAGCAATGCGACGCTCTCCTCGATCCGGGACTGATCGAGCAGCGCCACGCCGAGCAGCCAGAGACAATCGACCTCGCCCGGAAACTCGGCCTGAAGCGCCCGCAGCCCCTTCTCCGCGGAGGCTGCCTGCCCGACGCGCAGCATCGCCTGCGCGCGGCGGAGGCGCTCCTGGAATGCGGCTCGTGCATTGGTGGCTGCCATGATGTCGTTCGCTCTCGATGCGTAGTCTGCTACGCCCGCTCGTGCTCACGCTACACTCCCGACCGGTTGGCCCGACTGCGGGCCTGGAGCGAAGCCCGATGCCCCACCGACGCCCGCTGCCGATTCTCGCTGTTGCCGTTTTCACCGTCTTGGGGACTCTTCCGGCGGCGCACGCCGGCCGTGCCCTCGAGCCCGAGGACTGGTACCGCTTCAAGGCGGTCTCGGATCTGGTAATCGCGCCCGATGGCAGTGCGGTCGCCTATATCGTGACCCGCTATGACAAGGCCTCGGACGAGAGCCGCGGGGCTCTGTGGCTCGCCGCCTGGAACGGGAAAGAGAGCCTGCAGCTCACGCGCGGTGAGAGCGTGAGCGTGCCGCGCTTCAGTCCCGACGGACGCTATCTCAGCTTCCTCTCGGCACGTCCTGGAGACAGCTCGACGCAGCTCTGGCTCCTCGATCGCCGCGGGGGCGAACCGCGTCAGCTGACTCATGTTCCAGGCGAGATCCTCGATTACGCCTGGTCGCGCGATGGTACCCGGTTGGTGCTTGTCATGCGCGCCGCGGAGGGCGCCGGCAAGGAAGGCGAGACCCATCCGCCAAAACCTCTGGTCATCGACTCGTTGCTCTTCAAGCAGGACACCGAAGGGTATCTCACCGACGGCTCGCGCACCCACCTCTACCTGCTCGCGGTGGGGAACGGGGTCTGCCAGGCTCTTACGGCGGATCCGGCGAGCTCGGACTCGCTGCCCGCTTTCTCTCCGGATGGAGGGCAGATCGCCTACGTCAGCCATAGGCGCGACACGCCCCAGCAACTCGGCGTCGACCAGATCGAGCTCGTGGCCGCGACTCCGGGCGCGAAACCGCGGCGATTACTCACCACTTGGTCGCCCAATCAGCAGCATCTCGAGTGGACTCCCGACGGCACGCGACTCGTCTTTCTGCAGGGCGCGGTGCCGAAGTACACCGCCTACATTTTGGACGCGCTGGCGGTAGCGGAGGTGCCCTCGGGACGCATGCACACCCTCACCGGCGCTCTCGACCGCGCCGCCGTCTCGCCCGCCATCACCACCGACGGCCGGGCGATCGAGTTCGCGGTCGAGGACGACGGCTATCAGTACGCGGCCAAGGTACCCCTCGAGGGCGGCGAGATCACGCGGCTCGCCAACCGGGTCGTCATCACTGAGCTTGCCGCGGCCGCCGGACATACCGCCGTGCTCGCCTCGAGCGATCGCTCACCCGTCGAAGTCTATGCGCTCGAGTCGGGGAAGCTGCGGCCGCTCTCCGCGCAGAACCGCGCGCTGTTCGCCGAGCTGACACTCGGCACGGTGGATGACATTGCCTTCCGTAGCAAGGACGGCACGGAGATCCATGGGCAGGTGGTGAAGCCGCCTGACTACGTGGCCGGCCGAGCCTACCCGACGATCGTCTGGATCCACGGTGGACCCAACGGCCAGGACGATCACTCCCTCGAGCTCGAGGGCTATGGGCCACAGCTTGAGCGGCAGTTGTTCGCGACGCACGGCTACGTCGTGCTCGCCATCAACTACAGCGGCAGCAGCGGCCGCGGCGTGAAGTTCGCGCGCAGCATCTTCGCCGACTGGGGAGACAAGGAGGTGCAGGACCTCGAAGCGGGCGCCGACTATGCGGTCGCGCAGGGCTGGGCCGATCCACGGCGGCTGGGCGTTGGCGGTTGGAGCTACGGAGGACTACTCACCGACTATCTCATCGCCTCGACGACGCGTTTCAAAGCCGCCATCAGCGGCGCTGGCAGCGGTAACCAGACCGCGATGTACGGCGTCGACCAGTACGTTTTGGAATATAGCGCCGAGATGGGGCCGCCCTGGCGGACGACATCGCGATGGCTCGAGGTTTCCTATCCGTTCTTCCATGCCGACCGCATCCGCACACCGACACTCTTCCTCGGCGGCGACAAGGACTTCAACGTTCCCCTGGCGGGTGGGGAGCAGATGTACGAGGCCTTGCGCACGCTAGGCGTGCCGACGGAGCTCATCGTCTATCCGGGCGAATATCACGTGCTGAGCCGACCGAGCTTTCTCGTCGATCGCTTCGCGCGCTATCTCGATTGGATGGCGAAGTACCTGAAGACCGGGTCCTGAAGGGGTACGCCTATGTTCAGATGGCTGTCGAAACTGGTGTTGCTCGCGGCCTCTGTGGGTGCGATCGCGCACGCGCAGACCGCGCCCAATCCACACGCGCCGGACACTGCCGACATCGGCTCGACCGCAGCGATCGCTGCGGCAACGACCGACGCGCGCTTTACCTCCCCGCTTGTCGATTACGTACCGCGGTCCGAGAACGTGCCGTCGCCGCGGATGTTCTTTCACCGCGTCATGGGCGCGCCCGGCGAGCTGCTCGATTCCGAGCAGGCCTACACCTACGCGCGGGCGCTCGCAGCCGCTTCGCCGCGCGTGCGCGTGTTCACGCTCGGCCGCTCGGAGGAGGGGCGCGAGATCATCCTGATTGCCATCGCGGACCGGGCGGGCATTGGCGGCCTCGATCGCCTGAAGGCCGAGAACGCGGCGCTCGCCGATCCGCGCAAAATCGATGCGGCCGAGGCCGGACGACTGATCGCGAGCTCGCGACCGTTTTATTACATCAACGCAGCGCTCCATTCGGACGAGACCGCCTCCACCGAGGCGGTGCTCGAGCTTGCCTATCGGCTCGCGGTCTCGGAGACGCCGATGATCCGCCGCATCCGCGCGAATACGGTCGTGCTGATCAACCCGGTATCGAATCCGGACGGCCGCGACAAGCAGGTCGAATGGTTCTATGAATACCTGAAGGGCAAGACTGATCTCGCAACGCTTCCCCGCCAGGCGCCCCCGTACTGGGCGAAGTACGTCTACGTCGACATCAACCGCGACGCGCATCAGCTGACACAATCGCCATTCAAAGCGGTCGCGAAGGTGTTCTTCGAGTATCACCCGGTGGTGATCCACGACCTGCACGAAAGCGAGCCGCTGCTGATGGCCTGGAACGGAACCGGGCCATACAACCCGCACATCGACCCGCTGACCTACGGCGAGTTCCTCGCGCTCGGCTTCGACGAGGTCGAGCGGATGAGCGGGTTCGGCATGCCGGGAGTCGCGACCTGGAATTTCGGCGAGGCGTTCTCGCACCTCTACCTCGACTCGATCGCGATGAATCACAACGCGACCGGTAGGGGTTATGAGGCTTTCGGCAACGGCACGGCCGAGACGCTTGTGCAGACGTTGTCTCCTGACGATACGACGCGGGAATGGTGGCGACCGCTGCCCGGGCCGAAAGGCCCGTTCCGCTGGTCGATGCGCGACACGCTGAACTATGAGGAGACCGGTCTTCTCATCGCGCTTGATGAGGTCGCGGGACGGCCGCGCGATTTCCTGCACGACTTCTACGAAAAGGGCCGGCACAGCTGGCAGGCGGGTCTCAACGAGCCGCCGTACGGCTTCTTGATCCCGCGCGATCAGGGCGACCCTCTGCGGGTCGCGCAGATGATCGAGCGGCTGCAGGCGCAGCACATCGAAGTCTCGGTCGCGACCGCCCCGATAGTTGTCACCGAGGGTCGTTTTCCGGCGGGCACGTATGTCGTGCGCGCGGATCAGCCGTATCGCAACTACGCTGTCGATCTGCTGACACCGCAGCATTATCCGCTCGATGCCACCGAGCCGTACGATGACGTCTCATGGGAGCTGCCGGCGAACTATCATCTGCGCGCGGTCGCAACGGCGGATCGCGCGGTACAGCGGTCACCCATGCGATTGCTCACGGGCGCGCCGGAGCTCGGGGGACACGTCGCGGGCGATGGCCCGGTCTATCTGCTCGCAGATACCGGGCAGGAGAGCCTGCTCGAAGCGCGGTATGCGCTCGCGAAGTTCAATGTCAGCATCGCCGAGCGAGCATTCACGCTCGATGGTGCGAGCTATCCCGAAGGCTCCTGGATCCTGCACGCGCAGCGCGGCCTCACAACTGCACTCGCAGCGGTGGCGCACCGTCTCGATCTCGATTTCGAGAGCAGCGGGCGAATGCCGGACGTCCCGATGCACGATGCCCCCGTGCCGCGGCTCGGACTCTGGGTGCCCTGGGCGGATACGGACTCGATCGGCTGGATCCGCTACTCGCTCGACCAGCGCCACATTCCGTATACGTACGTCCGCGACGAGGACATTCGCGCGGGGCGGCTGCGCGGCCGGATCGACGTGCTCGTCTATGGCCACGTGGACCTGGAGCTCGAGGCGCAAATCCAGGGCATTCCAAAGGCTTGGGGACCTATGCCCTTCAAGAAGACACCGACCACGCCGGCGCTCGGCGCGCCCGCCGAATCGGACGACATCACCGGCGGCATCGGTTGGAAGGGACTCGATCAGCTGCAGAGTTTCATCGAGGCGGGCGGCGAGCTCGTGACGCTGGGCAACGGCTCGATGCTGCCGCTCGAAGCCGGGATCGTCCGTGGCGTGCGGAGGGACTCGGGCGGCGTACCGCGAAGCTCCCAGGGCGGCGGCGCGGCCGCGGCCGCGGCAGCACAGTCCGCCGAGGCGCGCACGCCCGGCGCTCACGTACGCGTGACATTCCTGCAAGCCAATAATCCGATCGCCTACGGCTACCCACGCTCGACCTATGTCTTTCGCCAGAACTATGCGCTCTACGCGATGCCCCGCCGCTGGCTGCGAATGGCATATTGTACGACCTGTCTCGACGGTCCTATCGACACGAGCCACGTTGTGCTCGTCTGGGGTGGACCGCCGAACGAGCCGTTCGTCGTGAGCGGGCAAGCCTGGGGTATCGACAACATCGTCGGCCGCCCGGCAATCTTCGACCTCCCGGTGGGTCACGGCCGCGTTGTCGCATTCAACTTCAATCCGATGCATCGCGACATGAATCGCGGCGATCAGCGGATGCTGTGGAACTCGATCATCAACTGGCGCGCGCTCATCGCGGGCGAGCCGGCGGCGCGTTAGCGATCCGCGGACGCGGGTAACCCTTTGGCCTCGGTGCTCTGCGGGCGATTCCCCATTCGCTCCGACATCTCCCGCCATAGTGCGGCGTAAATCTGCCTTGCCGTGCCGCCCGGCGAGAAGGCCGGTAACGGCGCCCGGTGCAGGCTCATTCGCTCGATTTCACTCCAGTATGGCACCGCCGTCGCGAGCATGGCCGGAAACTGCTCGCGCGTGCTCGCCATCAGCTCGCGGTGCAGGGACCTGCGAACGTCGACCATCGAGAAAAAAGGCAACAGCAGCAGGTCCTGCCACCCCTGATCGTCAATGAAGTCCCGCAGTTGAACCAACATGCGGAACGATAACGGCGAAGGAAGCAAGGGGACCAGCACGACGTCGGCGGCGTGCAGCACATTTTCCGACAGAAGCGAGATGCCCGGCGGGCAGTCCAGAAACAGCACGTCATAGGCCTCTCGCAGCGAACGGCTTATCTTCAGCAGCCGCTCGGTGGGCTTCTTGTGCGTATTGAGATGGATGTCGAATTTTCGATAGGAAAGATTTGCCGGCAGAAGATCCAGGTTCTGGTACCCGGTCGCGACGATGAGCTCGGGCACGTCATACTTGCCGGCGAGCAGTTTCTTCGCCGAGGCGAATTCATGCTGATCCGGATCGATCCCCAGGATGTAGGTCGCGCCGCCCTGCGGGTCCAAATCCCACAACAGAGTGTGTTGGCCGCTCGCGGCGCACAAATAAGCCAGATTGACGGCAGTGGTGGTCTTGCCCACGCCGCCCTTGATATTCGTGACGGCAATGATCTTCATAAGATGCCGCTGAGGCCATAGGCAGGCCGCAACGGCACATATTTCTACATTTATGTGGGCGGTGCAAGGATCGCTGCGACTCGAGGCAGCCAGCCGGCTATGGGTCCGGCTGCCACGCGAAGGCGCTTCCGGTCGTCTCAATGTAGCCGACGCCAGGAAATGGAAAATGCGGCAGAAACACCCGCTCATGCCTCTGCGCGCTTGCAGCAAGCCATCCGAGGCGTGTCGTACGCGCCAAGGCGCGATCGGTGTCAAATCCCACCTCCCACTGAAGCTTCCACAGTCAACGCCTCGCCTCGTCGTCGAGCGCCTGCGTGATGACATCCTGAGCCCCATTGGCGCAGGATATGGGTCTCCTTTCCAGCGCCATAGGTCGTCCGTGTAGTCATCGAGCGAACAAGTGAGCTGCGAATATGAAGGCACGTTTGCTGATCGGTGTCAGCGCTTCTGTGTTGCTCGCCGCCGTGGCCACCGCAGCCGTGATTTCCGCCCAAGACAGGTATAGCCTCAAGGTGCCGAATGGGCTCGCATTCTCCGATTTCAGGGGATACGAGAGCTGGTCGGTAATCGCCATCAGCCAGAACGGTGGCCGGATTGCCGTCATCCTCGGCAACCCCCTAATGATCAATGCCTACAAGAGCGGCGCTCCCGGCAACGGCAAACCCTTTCCGGACGGTTCCAAGATGGCGAAGATCCATTGGAGCCCAAAAACGCAACGGACTGAACCCGGTCAGCCGACCGTGCCGGGCGCCTTGCATGACGTTGACTTCATGATGAAGGACAGCAAGAGGTTCGCGGACAGCGGTGGCTGGGGATGGGCGGCCTTCGAATATGATGCGGCGGCCAATACGTTCAGGGCTGCCAACCTGACCGACAGTCCACCGCAGGGAAACGACGCGAAATGCGGGTTCGCGTGCCACACGATCGCGAAGGACCACGACTTTGTCTTCACCGAATACCCGAAGAGGTGAGCGGCGCTTGCGGGAGCTCGGACTTGCGAAGTACTTCATACGGACATCATGACCAGCCGTTCGTGCGCTCCCATACATCGATGACTCTGTCGGACCCATCAACAACCAGGTAGCGGTCGTACATTGCGGCGGTCATGCAGACGTGATTGGGAACTATGCGAACTTTGGCGCCAATCTGCAGCTTCTCGAACGGTAGCGCAGTGGCCGAGCGGATTTCCCCGTGCTCCTGGTGCACGCCCGTGACGGTAATATCCGGCCGGATCAGCTCGCCGGCAACGTCGAGAATGAGGCCGTAACCCATATCGGGGCCTGGACCCGCAGCCGTGCTTCGATCCTTCGAAAGCGCTAGTCCCCCGGCATCGACGACGATCTGATTCAGCCGCTTGTTGTGACTGATGACCGTAGCCAGCACGGTGACCGCTACATCAGCCAGAGAAAGCGAATGAACCGCAACTTGAAACAGGTCTCCCGCCATATAAACGCCAGCGCGCAATTCCGTTAGGCCCTCGGCCGTGGCGGCGTGGACGGCGGTAGGCGTGGAGCCAGCGCTGATCCTGCCGCAAGGGATTCCAGCATCCCGCAACGTAGCGGCCGCCTTGGTGACCGTCGACCTTTCCTGCTCGGCGATCTCCCGCAGCCGCTCGATCGTGTTCGCCTGGTAGGAGTGCCCGCCGTGAGTCGCGACGCCTTCCAGGACCACGGCCGGATCGGCGAGTATCCGGCCGGTTTGAAGGAATTCGGGATCGTGGTAATCCATGCCCGTTCGGTGCTCACCCGAATCGATCTCGATCCAGGCGCGCAAACGGGCCCCGCTCGCGCGACAGAACTCAACCACGTTGCGGGCGACCTCGACGCTATCGAGGAAGAAGCTGAATCCAGGAGCTCGCTGCAGGATGTTCGCTGCCTGAGCCAGCTTGTCCGGCGAGATGCAAACGGCATATTGAATGTCGGTGATGCCGCGATCGGCGAAGTACCGTGCTTCGTTCAGAGTCGCGACGGCGATCGGACCGTCGGGCGAGTCGAGCGCCTGACGCGCAGCTTCGATCGACTTCAGGGTCTTCATGTGCGGGCGAAGCTGCACCCCCAGCGCGCGGCACCTCTCCTTCATGAGCGCGCAGTTCGCCGCCAACTTCCCGCGATCGAGAACGAGCGCCGGTGTCGGCGCGCTGCTCAGCCCGTGATTCATATGCGCCGGATTCAGTACCGCCAAGAAGTCGTGTCCGCTCCTTTGGGCGCCGTTGCCAGCATGTGCGTCACCATCTCGGGGAGCACGCGCTGCGCCCAGGTACCATTGTTCTCCTCCATCGTGTATTCCGTCGGCCCGCCCGTGTAGCAATGCGGCATTCCCGGCCCGTACTGAAAGGTCGCGTCGGAGTGCGGATTGCGTGTCGCCTGCAGTTGGTCCTGCAGCATATGCACTGCATTGTTCAGGAAGTAAGTATCTCCGTCCCCGGCGGCGAAGTGCAGCTTGCCCTCGAGCTTCGGCCCCAACGTCGGCCAGTCCCGCTGCAAGATGGCCGAAAGGTCGTAGTGCTCGTGCCAGTAGGCCACGACTTTCTTGTCGATCGCTCCCGTGATCGGGTCGATCACCTGCGCCGGATATCCATCCGGTCCCGCCGGCGAGAATACCGCCTGCCAGATTTCCCATTGATCCGTCGAGCGCCCGTGGGTCCCCAGCACGTACTCGTAGCCGTACTCGCCGCGCATGTCCGCGATGATCGTTCCATCCGGCTTGCGGTCTCCCGCGATTGGCAGGCGGGCAAAGTCCGCCGACCGCTCGAACGCATTCGAGTCTTCGTAAAGATCCACGTTCTGATAGGCGTGAAAATTCACGGGGTCCGGGCATGCCACCCACGCGCCGTTGTATTCGTCAGGATGGAAAACCTGTGTCGCGAGGGCCTCCCAACCACCGGTCGAGCCGCCAAACGTCGCGTGCGCCCATCCCTGCGGGATCGCCCGATACTTCTTCTCGATGGCCGGCAGCAGCTCCTCGTTGATCGCGGTCCCGTACGGACCCACGTTGGCCGAATTCACGTCATACGAGTCGTCGTAATAGGGATTGGCATTCTGCACATACACCATGACCACCCGCGGCAACCGCCCCGAGGTCCAGTCCTGGAAGAATTTGTAGCCGTACATCTGCCGCCGGTACTTCGCCGACTTCGGCTTGGGCCTCGACGTCACGAACGGCTCAGGCCCGAACCCGGGATGGAAGTGATCCTGATAAACCACCAGTGGAAAGTGTGCGCCGGGATGCTGGTCGAACCCGTCCGGCAACAGAACCCAGGCACCCAGATACACATCGCGCCCCCAGAACCTGCTCAAGGCCGGGCTGCGGAAGCGCATGTATTTGAGCCACTTGGCGGCGGCCGCCTGCCTGGCCAGAACCTCCGGATCAGCGTTGGTCCCTGCAACCGGCGGAATGGTCTGATCGAGGCTCAGCCTGATTGTCCCGCCTGTCTTCGGATCCAAATGAATCTTCACCGGCCGGTCGTAAGGATTCCCCGGCTTCTGGTTCCAATGCTGGCCCTCGCCCTTGTCCGGGGCCAACCATACCGTCTTGCCGCTCTGCAGATGAAACGGCTCGTAGACGTTGAATACGGCCTGCACGTAGTAATCGCCCGCATCCAGATCACGCAGCGAGCGCCTGGGATTGCCGAACGTCTTCGCGTCCACCACGATGGGCGCTTGCGGCGCCAGGTTCGCCACGTCGACGCCGAATCCCTCCGCGGAAAGGTAGTTCTCCGATAGTTGAAAGCGCGGTTCCGGCTGATCCTTCTTTGCAAAAACGACGACCAGGTGCCCCGTAAGCGGCCGGGTTGCCGGGATCGTCACCTCGATCCGTTGCGCCAGGCAGAACGACGCAGGCAGCAACAGCAGTGCGGCGGCCATGACGGACCGCCAGATCGGCAGATCGAGTCGTTTCATCATTTTGTTCCGGCAGATACCAGCGGTTCAATGGCAGCGGCAATTTCCAACACTCGGCGATCGCCGCCGTGCGGGCCCATGAGCATCAGGCCAACCGGCGCAGCTCCGGCCTCGTGACAGGGAATCGAGATGGCGCAACGATCCAGAAAGTTTGCGATCGACGTGTTGCGCAGCGCCAGCTGATTGGTGCGCAAATAGCCCTCGTCCGACTCCAGATCCTTTAGCAGCGGAGCAATGATCGGAGTCGTCGGCAGAAGAACCGCGTCGAATTCCGCAAGCGCCGCCTCGACACGGCGCTGCAGGTCGGCGCGCGCGCGGATCAGATCGAGATAGTCCGCGGCATTGTGCTCCCGCCCGCGCTGCAGGCGAACCAACACTCGAGGATCGTAGAGCGCCCCCTGAGACTCGATTCGCTCACGATGAAGCGCGTAAGCCTCGGGGCCAGAAAAGCTGCCCTTGCGATTGATGGCCGGCAATTCGTCGAGCTCCGCCAGCGGCATCTCACTGACTTGTGCCCCGGCGCCAGTCAAATCCCTGAGCGCGCGCTCGAAACTGCGCGCCACTTGCGTGTCGAGGGAGTCTAGAGCGTAGTGCTTCGGAACCGCGAACCGGCGCCCGTGCAACCCCAATACAGCGAGCGAGGCGATCGGCTCGTTCGCGAGTACTGCATCCAGGGTAGCGCAGCAGGCGACGCTCGCGCCCAATGGTCCAACGGAATCGAGCGTCTGAGATAGAGGAAATGCCCCGGACAGGGGAACCCTGCGAGCCGTGGGCTTGAATCCCACTATTCCGCAAAAGGCCGCGGGTATGCGGCACGAGCCGCCGGTATCGGTTCCCAACGCTCCATATGACATCTGCTCGACGATCGAAACCGCCGCGCCCGACGAAGAGCCGCCCGGAGCCCGCCCGCGCTGCCTGTCGAAAGGATTGAGCGGTGTACCGTAGTGCGGGTTCAGGCCCAGCCCGGAGTAGGCGAACTCCGTCATGTTTGTGCGCCCGAGGGGGATGAAGCCTGCCGCTCGCAGACGCGCGACAGCGGCGCAGTCAGCGCTGGCCGGCGGCTCCCCGCGCAAGACCTTGGAACCGGCCGTAGTGACGTCGCCCGCGATATCGAACAGATCCTTGATCGACACGGGAATGCCCGCCCAGGGACTGAGAGTCACTCCGCTGGCGCGCAGACGGTCGTAATAGTCAGCGGCGGCGCGCGCCGCCTCCGTATGCACCTTGAGGAAGGTACGCGGCCCCTCGCCCTTGGCGTCGGCGATCCTGGCCAGACATTCGTCCACCAGCACGCGACTGGTGGTTGCACCGGCTTTGAGCGCGCGCGCCAGCTCAGCGAGAGTTTTCATTCAGGCGGTCTGCGCCTCTTCGGTGCCGGCCAGCGGGTCGACGCCGCTCGATGCCAGCGACTTCACGCGGTCGGCGCACTCCTGCGCCGCTGCCGCGCTCACCCCGGCCCTGAGAGCCAGCCACAGGATCACTAGGCTGAAGACCGCGAGAATCCACATCCCGGTGAAGAAGCCGAGCTTTCCCTGGCCGCCCATGTTTACCGGACCGAAGTAGCTCACGATCCATATGCCCGCCAGATAGGGCGCGATCCACCAGGCCTGTTGCCATCCCAGCTCCCGTCCCGGCCGGCGGCCCAGGAGAAAATACCACGCGAGATACACGATCGCGTAGGCGAGCACCGCGCCCAACATCCATTCAACGACCTCGTAGCCCGTCCAAAAGATGATCCAGTTGGAGATGATGAAGGTAAGGGGCGCGAGCAGCCCTGCCGCGCGCAGGCGAAATGGGCGCTTCGCCTGTGGCAGAGTCGCACGCAAATGCAGCAGGGTCACGGGCGCCATGGCATACGCCAGCACCATGATGAGCGAGTCGGCGGATACGAGCTTCTGCCATGACGGAAACGGAAAGAAGAACACCACGCCGACGGCAAAGGTGACGACGAGTCCGACCCATGGCACCCCGTTGCGATTCAGCCGTACGACGTACTCCGGCGCGCTGCCCATCTCTCCGGCCGCCATGATGATGCGCGGACTGGCGGTGACATAGATGAAGGCCGTGCCGAGCGGAGAGACGAAGGCGTCGGCGTAGAGCACGACGGCCCACCAGAACGCGCCCACGCCAATGGCGATCGCGGCCAGCGGCCCAAACATGCCGGTGAAGCGCAGGTGCTGCCAGCCACCGCTGATGTCCCGCGGATCGAGAGCCGTGATGAAGGCAAACTGCAGACCCACATAGATGAGCATGCCGACCAGCACCGAGCCGATGAGAGCCAGCGGTATGTAGCGGCTGGGGTTGCGGGTCTCCCCCGCGAGCGAAATGGCCTGCTGGAAACCGAGGAAACTGAAAACGATGCCTGCCGTGGCCACAGCGGTGAAGATGCCGCTTACCGGCACGCTGTCGGCGTGCGCCGTCATGTTGCCCGGATGGAACGAATACGCCATCAGGACGAAGATCGTAGCGACCGGGATGACCAGCTTCCACCATGTGGCGACGCTGTTGATGGCGAGCACCCAGCGCACCGCCATGAAGTTGACGACGACCACCGCCACGAGCAGCAGCACGGCCCAGACCATACCGACTGCGGTCAATAAGCCGGTCCCCGGATAGATGAGCCCGGGCAGGTAGTTGTTGGTATAAGTGAGCACCCCGGTCACCTCGATGGGAGGCACCAACACGAAAGCGAGAAAGAGGATCCAGCTCCAGATCCTGCCGGCGAGGTCGCCGTGACTCACGTGCGTCATGTGCACCATCGCTCCCGAATTCGGGAACATGGTCGCCAATTCGGCGAATACGAAGGCCAGCAGCAGGATGGCGGCCGCCCCGATCATCCACGAGAAGACGCTCCACGGTCCCGCGAGCACGGCAGCGTGCAGTGCGCCGAACAGCCAGCCGGAACCGATGATGCTGCCGAGGCTCGCGTACAGGAGTCCGATCACACCCACGTCGCGCCTGAGTTTCGCCGGTCCCGCCATCTGCCACCCCCCGTCTACGTGCATGACAGGCGAGAATACAACGAAAGGCACGGCTGCAGCACGCTGGCCGGCCGCTGGCCCGCTCCTATTTGCGCGCAGCTCCAACGGGAAGGAGCGCGAGCTGATTCATATCGGTTGTCGCGAAGAGACCGGGATCCGCCAGATACTCGAGCACCATCGGGAAGGTGTCCGCGCCCCAGAATAGCTCCTGCCCGATGAGGAGGGTCGGAACGCCCCATACTCCGTGCGATAACGCCTCATCCGTATTCGATCGCAACTTATCCTTGGCTGAAGGAGTGGCGGCGAGCGCTTCCGGCTCAGGGACCTGAAGACGCCTGCCGAGCTCCCTCAAACCCTCCTCGGTCGACGGATCACCGCCATCCTGGAAGACGAAGCGGCAGGCAATTCGTGCCTGCTCCAGGCTCGGCCCCAACGCGCACAAGAGTCGCAACGCGCCGAGCGGATTGAAGGGGTGTCGCGGCGGCATGCGAAACGGCAGTCCGCGCGAGCGTGCCAGCCAGACACATTGGCGATACGTATGGATGCGTTTGGCCGGGATCTCCGCCGGGCCCTTCGTCCCCCAATGTTTGAGCAGCGCCGGCAGCAGCACGGGCACCGGACGCAGCCGGACCTGCGGCGGCAGCCGATCGAGATCGGCCAGCTGCAAGTAGACATACGGTGAAATGGGATCAAAGTACCACGCGACTTCGGCCGGCATTCCTCACCTCTGAGCTCATCAGCACTGCGGCATGAGCTGAGGATACACCGCTGAGTTGGCTACCTCGATAGCGCCCGTCAAGGAACGCTATAGCCGCGTCTCTCGAGGCATGCTGCCTGCGTGCGCGCATAGGCGGAATCGCGCCGCGCCACTTGGTCGGGCAGCGCGCCACTGTTCGTCGCCAGCGGATCGAATCCGGTCCGGGCGACGGCAAAGCGGTAGCACTCATAGCGATCCATCGCCTGCTGGTCCTCGCTCTGGCCGCCGAGATCGGGCAGGGAGTGCCGCCGGTTGACGCCGACGACTCAGGGCTGGAAGTAATAGCTCCCTTTGACGAAATACGTGCGCTGCTGGGGAACGAGCTGGCCATCGTCGGATTCCTGATATCCCTCGGAGCTGCCGATGTAGAAAACCGTCCAGGGGTTGATCTGATAGCCCAGCAGCCACTGCGTGGCGAGGGTGCCCGTGCGATGGGCGGTGCCAGGAGCGTAAAGCGCGGTGTTGTTACGCACGTTCTGTCCCTGTCCGATGACGTCTGCGAACAGACGCGAGCTGAAGTACCAGGCGAACCGCAGATCGTAGACGTTGGCCGTGAAGAGCCGCGTGCCCGCAAGCTTGAGCTGCTCGTAGTCGTCCACTACGCTGATTTTGAGATGTCTGCCGGGCTGGACATAGAGCGTGGTGTTGACGGACAAGAGGCCAGCCTCGCGCACGCCGGTGTAGTCGATGCCGTCACCGCTGACGACGTCCACCTCTCCGTTGAGCCAGCTCACCGGCTGGATCGTGGTATCCATTTCATACTGATGCAGGGTGAAGGTCCTGCCCTGGTAATACTGCTCATCGTGCGTCGCGTAAAAGTAGACCTGCGCCTGGTAGCTCGCGTGCAGCACGCTGTAGAGCTTGATCTTGCGATCGAGGTCGGCGCCGCCCGCCGTTGCGCGGGTCCAGTTCGAAATGGTGCCGAAGCCGTAACTCTCCCACCAGCCCGTATCGTTCGGTGCATAAAAGTCATATTCACCCAGCAACGCTCCCTGATCGTATCCCACCTGCGGCAGGTACCCGAGGTCCGCGCGGAACCCTTCGGCGACATGACTCAAGTTGACATCAACGTTGTAATTGCGCCGGGTGCGGGCGTAGTCGAGGCTCCAGAGGTCGCCCGACACGGACCCGGGGGCAGTCCCGAAGGCGCTCGCCACCGCTTGCGGATAGTCGGTGGACGAGGAGCCGACGACCGCGGTCACGGCATCGCTCGGGTCGATCTGCCAGTCGCCATCGGCAGCGTAGAGGCCGTTATGATATCCGCTTCCGTCGCGGTTGGACGCGTACACCCCGAAGGCGGAGGCCCCCACGTCGTAGCGATAGCGCAGCAGCTCATCCTCCGTATTGAAGTCGAACGAACGTGTCATCGAGGTCTGCGGCCCGGGGAGCACGATGCTCGTGGCGGTATCCTCGGTCGCGAGGGCGCCCATCTCATCGGGCCCGACCTGACCGACAAGTTTCGTCGCGAAGCGCGGATCGGTGATGTTGAGAGTGTCGATCAGGGATCCGGAGGGATTGAAGGTGTCCGTGCTGTAGCGCAGGCTCGGGGTATTGAAGACCTGGGTGCCCTGCTCGAAGAAGGGACGATTCTCCTGGTACAGGACCGCGAACTGCCGGTTGGCGCTGAGCTGCAGCACATCGGGCGCGACCTGGGAGAAATTGGGATTGACGGTGGCGGACCATTCGAGGTCGGGACGCAGGACCCAGCGCGCATCGAGGCTGGCCTGCAGATCCGGCGACCCCTGCTGCAGTCCGCCGCTCGCGCCGCGCTTGGAGTCGGTGCGGATCACCGTGACCGAGGGGATCAACTGGAAATCCGCGGCACTCGTCTTGATGGGCGTCGCGGTATCCGTCGGCACCATGCTGCACAGGGTGCAGTTGCTGTCGTAGTTCAAAGGCTGGCTGAAGAGCTGATAGCGCACGTTGCGCGGCCAGTTGCGGAAGAATATGAATCCCCAGCGCTGCGGGGCGCGGCTGTGCGGGAACTTGAAGGCGGCAAAGGGTATTTTCATGACCACCTGATAGCCGGTGGCGGTACGCGAGGCGTTGCAGGTCCACACCGCGTCCCATGACGAGTATTCGTTGTTCTGCTGGCGAAACGCGTCCCACTCGGTGCCGCCGGCCGTACAGAAGAACTCGTAGGCCCACTGGTCATCGTTGAATGGGCTCAACATCACGCCGACATCGTCGTCGGTATAGCTCGCCATGTCATCGTGCTCGCGGTAGCGCAGGCCGATATCGCCGGGATGCGGATCCTGTGCCGTGTAGCGCAACCACAGAGCGTCCGCGGTATAGCCCGCATCGACCTGGGTTGCTACCGGCGCCGGAGTGTTGTGCCCCGGATTGATTTCGTAGGCAATGGAGAAGTGCGCGGCGTGTTGCCAGGCGATATCGCTCGGCCGCGCGTCCTTCTTCTGCATCCAGGGGGTGAGATCGGGAATGACCGGTGAGGCGGTCTTGGCAGCGGCCGCCGGTGCCTGCTGCAGCGCTGCCGCGGCTATCATGAAAAGACCGGCGAGCGCAAGCTTACAAATGCGTCGCGTCGGCGTCACTGCTTCACCATGGTTCACTCCCGTCGTTCTGAGTATTAGAGTGCCACCCGGCCCGATCGGTTTAAAAAGGGGGGGTCTCATGATTCGTGCAGCAACCCTGGCGCTCGCTCTGGCTCTGGCGCCGTTCGCACCGACCGCGGCCGCGACATCGCCCGCTCAGGCTGAGGTCGGCCCCGGGTACGACATCGAGATGAGCCGGATGATTCCCTTGCGGGACGGCGTGCAACTGGAGGCCTGGATCTTCAAGCCCGCGCACCTCGAAAGCCAGGCGCCGGCGGTTCTGGAGCTGACGCAGTACGACATCGACGGCGGCCGCGATCAGGATTTCAAGACCTTCGTGCAACGCGGCTACGTGTTCGTGCAGGTGGAAGTGCGCGGCCGTGGCCGTTCCGGCGGCGAGAAGAGCGACGATGTCGGCTTGCAGGTCAGCCGCGACGGCCACGACGCGGTGGAATGGATCGCCCGTCAGCCCTGGAGCGATGGGCATGTCTTCATGTATGGCGGCTCGTTCGT
>JBOIAB010000173.1:0-19642 GCA_050738635.1 Steroidobacteraceae bacterium | reverse complement strand
GGCATGAAGCGCGTGGGTTGCATGCCATGCATCAATTGCGGGAAGGACGAGTTGCTGGAGATCAGCAAACGCGCTCCGCATCACATTGACCGCATCCGCGAATGGGAACGTCTCGTGATGCTAGCATCGAAGCGCGGATGGACGACATTCTTCTGCGATGCGGCAGAAGTCTCTCTGGTGCCGATCCCTGGATGGCGCCGCGAGCGGCGTAAGGACGAAGAAACTGGAATCGAACTCGATGCGTGGAGCGAGCCAGACGAACTGATCTATGGGCGGCTCAATATCGACGCACGTGTGAAGTGGGCGCAGTCGCAGCGCGGCGGCCGAAAAGCCGATTGGATTCGTGAGCTGATGCCGGCCGAGGCGTGTTCATCCCTATATGGGCTATGTGAATGAGTAGAGCAACTGTGAGCGAGGACGTGTGATGGTCAAGCGCAAAGAGTCTGAACGCATGAAGTTTGAGCGTTGGTGGAGAGAGGCCATGGGGACTGAGCCAAGAGAGCTTCGAGATAACCCACGCCCGCGCAATGATCTTGAGGGGTACGTATCCGCGTCCATGGATATGGCGTGGATGGGCTGGAAAGGGCGAGCAGCGGAGCCAGCGTCCGATGCCAAGTGAAACCTACACTCTACGGAAGTACGCCCGGCGCGTGAGAAATGCGCAAGTGCGATTGTATGAGATCGCCTGGGATATGAACTCCGCCGGTTACCACGACGAGGGCAAGATAGCCATGAAGTTCGGTGACCTGCCTCGATGGCTTCGGGAAGAAGCTGGAACGCATGGGCGACAAGGCCCGCGATCCACGCGGCTCACGTAGACCACCGGACCTCGACAACGATGCTCTATGAGTCTTTGGCTAACAGAAGACGAGTTAGTTGAGCTGACTGGCTATAAGCGCCAGGAGCGGCAGCGCAAGGCTTTGAGCGATATGGGTATCCCATTCCGCAGCCGAGCCGCCGATGGTTATCCATTGGTGCTGCGCGATCAGTTCTCTCCGGGAGCCGGTAAACAGAAGCGTCGGGAACTCAATTGGGCCGCAGTGCAGAAATAGTTGACGCACGTATTTCGATACGTGCTAGTATCCAGCCCATGAAGAAGCGCACCGTAGGCCGTCCCAAGATCACCAATAAGCGGGTGAAGTTCACCACGACGCTGCCACAGCGCACGGTGGACCGACTGCGCGAGATCGGGAACGGGAACGCGGCCGCGGCTATCGTAGAACTCGTTGAAAGGGTGAAATAATGGGCCGCCCCCGCACCACGAACGCTCATCTCCCGAAGTACGTCAAGGTCATTCACGGGACGTTCTGGTATTGCCCGCCGGACCAGAAGCCTATCCGGGTGACCAAAGAGGATGGTGAGAGCGCCCGCGTAGGCGACGACTCATCTCTCTATCGCTGGCTCGGCAAGCACCTCGAGCAGGTTCCGACCGGCCCCGGTGACGACGCTCTCCGACGTGTTCGACCGCTACATCCGCGACGTGCTCCCGACGCTCGCGCCGCGGACGCAGAAAGATTACCTGCGGCACCTGCGGATCCTGCGCGCCTGGTGCGGCCATATGCGGCCCGACGAACTCCAGCCGAGGGACGTGGGTAAGTTCCTCGATGTGGCCAAGGGCAAGATCCAGCGCAACCGCCCAGGTGGCCGTGCTGAGCGCGGTCTACTCCAAGGCTGTCGGCCGCTGGTACTGCGCGCAGACCAATCCCTGCGCCCACGTGGAGCGCAATCCGTCCAGCCGGCGCACCCGCTACATCACCGACGAAGAGTATTTGGCCTTCTACCAGATGCTGCCAGAGCGGATCCGCCTCGGCATGGACTTGGCCTTCGTGACCGGCCAGCGCCAAGGCGACATTCTGGCCATGAAGTGGGACCAAGTCTCAGAAGAGGGGATCCGCCTCCAGCAGGGCAAGACCGGCAAGAAGCTGCTGATCGGGCTCTCCCCGACCTTGCAAGCCATTCTGGACCGCTGCAAGGCGCTCCTGCCGCACCTGCCGCGGGAGTACGTCCTGCGCACACGTAAGGGTAAGGGGTATACGGGCGAGGGTTTCCGGGCCTGCTGGCAGCGCACCATGCGCAAAGCCATCAAGGGCTACACGAGGGGCGGCGAGAAGTTCCCGCCGGTACTGACAGAGAGGTTTTCGTACCACGACCTCAGAGCGAAATGCGTGAGCGATTCCGTGAGCCTGGACGCCGCCTTCGAGCGCGCCGGCCATACGACCATGGCCATGACCCGCAGCGTCTACGACCGCAATTACCGCAAGGTCACCCCGCTCAAATAGGTAACAGCGGACAGAATTAGGCAATCGAGATCACGTGAAGAACAGCGTCCAAATGGCGGAAAAGATTGGTGGGGCGTGTGGGGCTCGAACCCACGACCACCGAATTAAAAGTCCGATGCTCTACCGACTGAGCTAACGCCCCACATTTATTGGCGCAAATCGCTCCCGGCGATTCGCGTGGCCAGCCTTGTGACCGGCGAAAGCAGGGGAAACCGGGTCGCGCATGATACTACAGGCGCTGGTAGACCGTCGGATCGGGCAGCGCGGCGCCCTCGAAGCCGGCGCGGCGCATCCGGCAGGAATCGCAGCGGCCGCAGGCGGCGCCGAGATCGTCGGCCTGGTAGCAGGATACGGTCATGGAATAGTCGATGCCGAGGCGGGTGCCCTCGCGGATGATGCGCTGCTTGGACCAGGAGATGAGCGGTGCCTGGACACGGCAGGGGTGGCCCTCGACCCCTGCCTTGGTCGCGAGCGCCGCAAGGTGGCTGAAGGCATCGATGAAGGCGGGGCGACAATCGGGATATCCTGAGTAATCGAGGGCGTTTACGCCGAGGAAGACATCCTCAGCGCCGAGGACTTCCGCCCATCCGAGCGCCAGCGCGAGCAGGATCGTGTTGCGGGCGGGAACGTAGGTCACGGGGATGCCAGTCGTCGGCTGCTCCGGAACGGCAATGGACTTGTCCGTGAGCGCGGAGCCGCCGATACCCGCGAGATCGAGTCGCATGATGCGGTGCTCCCGCGCACCCAAAGTCTCCGCGACGCGCATCGCCGCATCGAGTTCCGCGGCATGCCGCTGGCCGTAGTCGACCGACAGCGCATAACACTCGAAGCCCTGATCGCGCGCGATGGCGAGCGTGGTGGCCGAGTCGAGGCCGCCGGAGACGAGGACGACAGCTCTGTGAGATGCCATGATCTTGGCTATTTCCCCGGCACGTTGCCCCACAGAACCTTGTGCAGTTGGATCTGGAAGCGCACCGGCAGACGGTCCGCGAGGATCCAGTCGGCGAGCTGCACCGCCGGCAGTTGCTCGTAGCTCGGAGAGAAGAGCACCGTGCAGCGGCCCTCCAGTCCGAGCTCGCGGAATTTGGCGCAGCTCCACTCGTAATCGCCGCGGTCGCAGATCACGAACTTCACGAGATCCTGGGCGCCCAGGCGCGCGAGCTCCTCGTAGCGGTTGCGCGCCTCCTCGCCGGACCCGGGTGTCTTGACGTCGATGACCCGCACGACCCGCTCGTCCACTCCGTCGAGCGACATCGCACCGCTGGTCTCGAGCGAGACGCGGTATCCGGCATCGCAGAGTTGAGTCAGGAGGGTCAGGCAGGTCTTCTGCGCCAGTGGCTCCCCGCCCGTCACGCAGACGTAGCGGCCGCCCAGCTCCTTCACACGCTGCACCACCGACTCCACCTCCCACCACTCTCCGCCATGAAACGCATACGCCGTATCACAGTACTGACACCGCAGCGGACAACCGGTGAGACGAACGAAAACGGTGGGGATCCCCGCCGTGTCAGCCTCGCCCTGCAGGGAGTAGAAGATCTCGGTGATCTTGAGTCGTGCCACCTGCAGCCATCAATGCGACAGCTGCTTCAGGCGCGCTTGCGCCCGTGTCGCCGCGTCCGTGCCGGCGTATTGGGTGGCGACCTGACGCAGCGTAGCGCGGCCCTTTGACGTCTTGCCCTGCGCCAGCTGCGTGTTGCCGAGGTCGAGCATCGCGTCCGGCGCCTTGCCCGAGCTCGGCCAGTTGTCGAGCACCGCCTGGAAGGCGACTCCGGCGGCTGCGTATTCCTGGTTCACATAGTGCGCCTCCCCCAGCCAGTACTGGGCATTGGCCGCCAGTGGGCTCGAGGGATACTGCTTGAGAAAGCTCTGGAAGCCGCTGACGGCCGTCGAGTAGCTGCCAGCCTTCAGGGCATCGAACGCCTGTCCGTAAACCGACTGTTCGGTGGACGAGACGCCCTGTACGCCGCCACCGTCATTGCCGGCCCCCGACCCTGCGGCGCCGCCGCCGCCCCCGGAGCCTCCGTGCTCGAGCGCCCCGACCCTCTTCTCGAGATCCGCAGAGACGTCCCGCTGCTGTTTGCGCAACGCCTCATTGGTGTTCTGCAGCTCCTCGACCTGGCCACGCAGGTCCCGCACTTCGCCCTGCAGGGTATCGACCTGAGTCGCGAGCTGCACCAGACTCTGGTTGGACACGACACGCTCGACCTTGGAGACCCGGGAGTCGAGGTCGTTGAGCCGGATCTGCACCGGGTCCTGGTCGGGCGGCACCGAGGCGCACCCGGTGGCGAGCACCGTGATGAGCGCGAGAGGGATTAGCGGGCGCATGGCGGACTCCTTTGGAACCTATGCCGGCAAGCTTACTGCGGCGGCTGCGTCGGCTGGCCGTTCGGCGCCAGGTACACGATGTCGACGCGCCGGTTCTTGGACCAGGCATCCTCGTTGTGCGCCGGATCCACCGGGTGCTCGGCGCCGTAGCTCACCACCGTGATCTGAGCGGCGGAGGCGCCTTGCAGGAGCAGCGCCTGACGGACCGCCTGCGAGCGTCTCATCCCCAGGCCGATGTTGTATTCCGGCGAGCCGCGCTCATCGGTATTGCCCTCGAGGCGCACCCGGGCGTCGGAGTGGTCGGAGAGATACTTCGCATGGGCCGACACGATGTCGGTGCCATCGCCGGTGATCACGGAGCTATCGAAACTGAAGTAGATCGTGCGCTTGGCGAGCATGCCCGCCTGCGGCCCGTTGATCGAGTTCTGATTACCGAACGGACCACCGTTGGCATTGGCGCCGTTGGCACCCGCCGCATTGGCGCCAGCGCCATTCTCGGCAGCCGACTGCTGCTCGGCCGACGGCTTCGGCTTGTGGCTCGCGCAGGCGGCGAGGCCAAAACATCCGGCCAGCAACATCAGGACAGCAATTCGACGATACATAGACCCTTCTCCAGGTTCGCCACCACGCGGCAGCTCTTGTTGGACGTTCGGACTTGACTACTGAACGGCTACTGAATGAACGGACCCCATGCCGGGTCGCGCACCTCGCCCTGGGTCGACTTCAGGGAAAGGCCCGTGAGCCCGTCGACGGAGATCGTCGCCAGAATGCCGGCCTCTCCCCGGCCCGGCCGGGCGGCGTACATGATCGAGGCGCCGTTCGGCGCGAAACTCGGCGATTGATCGAGCCGGCCGGGCGTCAGCATCCGGAACTCGCCGGACGTGAGGTTCTGCACGGCGATGCGGTAGCTGCCGCTATCGTCACGAGTGACCATCGCCAGCAGCTTGCCGTCGGCGGACACATGCGGACCGGCATTGTATTCGTCGGTGAAGGTGATGCGCTCCGGATTACTGCCGGGGGTCGATGAGCAGCGGTAAATCTGCGGCTCGCCGGCACGATCCGAGGTGAAGTAGATGTACCGCCCATCCGGCGACCAGGTCGCTTCCGTGTTGATGGACGGCGAATCGGTGATCCGCGTCAGGTGCTGGGTGCTCAGATCGAGGACGTAGATCTGCGGATGGCCGCTGTCGCCGCTCAGGGTGAGCGCCAGCTTCTTGCCGTCGGGCGACCAGGCCGGCGCACCGTTGATGCCGGCGCGCATGGAGACGCGGGTCCGCTGGCCCGTCAGCACGCGCTGCACATACACGGCGGAGAGGTGATTCTCGAACGACACATAGGAGAGCCACTGACCATCCGGCGACCAGCCCGGCGACATGAGGGGATACCGCGACTCGAGGATCAAATGCTGATTGTAGCCGTCAGCGTCGGCGACCACCAATTGGAAGCGCTCGTTGGCGCCCTCCCCCGCGACCGCAATGTAAGCGATGCGGGTGGCGAAGGCGCCGCGGATACCGGTGATGGCCTGATAGATGACATCACTCACACGGTGCGCGGCGTTGCGCAGCGCCGAGGCGCTGCCGACGAACCGCTGGTGCGCGATGCTCTGCCCGGTCAGGTCATTGAGCAGGTTGAAATCCACCGCGAGCTGCCCGCCGGCGACCGGCACTACCTGACCGACGACGACATAGTCGCTGCCCGCCGCTTTCCAATCCCCGAACTTGACGTCCGTGGCGTTGGTCGGCGTCGCCGGCATCTTGTTGCGCGGCAACTCCGTGAAGCGGCCGCTGCCGACCAGGTCGTGCTGGACGACATCGGCAACGTCAGTGCCGGCCGTGGGTCCCTCAGCGAACGGCACGATCGCGATCGGCACGGGGTTGGTCACCCCGGAGGTGATCTGGATCTGCAATTGCGCACGCGCGGCCGGTGCCGCGAGCCATGCGGCCGTCAGTACCGCCAGGAGGATCCGTAGCAGAGGCGCCATTCTCGGTGTCGGTTTCATGGGTCTCGTGGTCAGTTGGTCGGCTGGAAGGTGATGATGAGCTGGTGCGGGAACGGGATACCGTTGGGCGGTGGTGGGAGCGGCGCGGCGTTGTAGACCGCAGTCTGAATGGACTGACGCACGGCGTCATCACCATTACACTCGCCGATGCTCACCCCCGTCACGGAGCCGCCGGGCACCAGGCCCACGTTGAGCACGCACTTGATACCCGCTTGCGCGGTCGGTGGCTTGATCCAGGCATTTTGAATGCGTGAGGTAATCTCGCTCTGCCAGCTCGCCAAGGCGCCGCTTGCGGCGGTCGCACGCTCATCCTCCTGCAGGCTCCGCTGCAGGTCGGCCACACGCGCCGCCCGCTGCGCCTCCGCCTGCCGCTCGGCAAGCTTCTTCTCCTCGGCGAGCTTGCGCTCTTCTGCCAGCTTTTTTTGTGCCGCGACCTTCGCCGCCGCCTTCTTCCTGGCCTCGGCCAGTTTCTTCGCCTTGGCTTGCTTCTTGGCCTCGACCGCTGCCTTCGCGTCCTCGGCCTGCTTGGCCTCGGCAGCCTGCTCTGCCGCTGCGGCGTCAGCCGCCTTGCGCTGCGCTTCGCGGGCCGCCTCTGCCTCTTGGCGGGCCTGGAGCGCCTTCTGCGCCTCGGCCTCGTGCCGCGCCTCTTCCTCGGCGGCCCGCTGGCGCATCGCGATCTCGTCCGGGGTGGGCGGTGGCGGCCCTTCGACCGGCGGCGGTGGTGGCTGTTGCGGCTGAGTCTGAGGTGGCGCTTTTGGCTTGACCGCTGGCGTCGCGGCAGTCCCCAGCCCCTTCAAGGTACGCGCATCGACCACGGTCGCATTGATGGGGACGCTCGGTGCCGGCGTTGGCTCCCGACGGAAGTGCCACCATCCGACCGCCAGTAGTACGATGAGGCTGCCGTGCAGCAGCACGGACATGCCAATAGACAGCCAGCGGTCGCGTACGGACTCGGGCATCTACGTGATGGTCAGCTTCCGGGACGCGGCGGCGGCAGCGGGTCGGCGACCATTCCGACCTTGTCCGCGCCCGCGCGCTGCAGAATCACCATGGCCTGCATGACGATGCCGTAGGTGACCGACTTATCCGCCTTGACCAGGACGGCCCTGTCGGGGTCATTCTGCAGCGCCCCGCTCACCTGCGTCACGATGGTGTCCGAATCCACGGGGGCATTCGGGTCGGTGGCAATATTCAGAAACAGTTGGCCTCCGGCGTTGACTGTCAGGATGACCGGATCTTTGGCACTTTTCGTCGGTATAGGTTCCGCGTGCGCCTTCGGCAGGTTGACCTTCACTCCCTGGTTGAGCAGCGGCGCGGTGATCATGAAGATGATGAGCAGCACGAGCATCACGTCGATGTAGGGAACGACGTTGATGTCGCCCATCAACCGCCGGCCGCGGGAGACTTGAGCCATGCGGTCCTCCTAGCGGGCTCCGGCGGTGCCCGGCATGGCCGGATGCACCCCGCCGACGCCGCCCGCCGCGGCGCTGACCGGCGATGTTGCCGGGCTACCGCGGGTCGCGTGCCGCTGCAATATGCTGGAAAACTCCTCCATGAAGGCGTCGAAGCGCACTTCCAGCCGACTCACTTGGTCGGCGAAGCGGTTGTACGCAACGACGGCCGGAATGGCGGCGAAAAGGCCGATCGCGGTGGTCACGAGCGCCTCCGAGATGCCCGGCGCCACCGCCGCGAGCGTTGCCTGTTGGACATCGCCGAGGCCGGTGAAGGCGGTCATGATGCCCCACACCGTGCCGAAGAGACCGACGTAGGGGCTGGTGGAGCCCACCGTGGCCAGGGTCGCCAGGCTGTGTTCCAGGCGATCGATCTCCTTCAGTTGCGCCACGCGCATGCCGCGCCGCGCGCCCTCGAGGAGCTGCTCGGGCGGAATCGATCCCTGTTGGCGCTGGCGCGCGAACTCGCGGAAGCCGAACTCGAAGATGCTCGCCATGCCGGTCGCGCCGCCATGCGACTCGATCGCGCGATAGAGTTGCGCCAGATCGCCGCCCGACCAGAAGTTGTTCTCGAATTGGTCCGCCTCGCGCCTGGCGCGCCCGATGAGCAGACGCTTGCGAAAGATGATGGCCCAGGAGGTGAGCGAGGCGAGAAGCAGCAGCCCGACGACGATCTGTACGGGGACGCTGGCGTCGACCACCAGGCGAATGATGGAGAGTTGTCCGTTCATGCTTTATCAGACGGTGAGATCAACACATTAATTAGGGTCTCCGGCAGCCTTCTCGGCTTCAGTGTCTGCGCATCGACGCAGGCGACGCGCACCCCCGCGGTGAGGATCGGCGGTGCCGCGCCAGGATCGCGGCCCAGGAAGATCCCCTGCTCGAATCGGATGGTCGCCGCCCGATCGGCGTGCGCCGCGCAGGTGATCGTGAGCTCGTCATCGAGCCGTGCCGGTCGGCGGTACTCGACGTTGATTCTGGCCACCGCGAACACTATGCCGGCCTCCCGGGCGAGGGCCTGCTGGGAGTAGCCGAGTGACCTCAGCCACTCCGTGCGCGCCCGCTCCAGGAAGCGCAGGTAGTTCGCATAATAAACTATCCCGCCCCCATCGGTATCCTCCCAGTATACACGGGCAGGCCACGAGAAGACGCTCACCCCTCGTCCTCGAAAAGCGACAGCGGGGTCGCGGCACGCTCCGGGCGCTTGAGACCGAAATGCAGGTACGAGGCGCGCGTCACCATGCGGCCGCGCGCGGTGCGGACGAGGAAGCCCTGTTGGATGAGGAAGGGCTCGATCACGTCCTCGAGCGTTCCGCGCTCCTCACCGATGGCCGCCGCGATGCTGTCGATGCCCACCGGTCCGCCATCGAACTTCTCGATGATCGTGGTGAGGAGCTTGCGGTCCAGGGTGTCGAAGCCCAGCGGGTCCACCTCGAGCAGGTCGAGCGCGGCTTCCGCGACGGCCTCCGTGATGCGTCCGTCGGCTTTCACCTGCGCGTAGTCGCGCACGCGACGCAGCAGCCTGTTTGCGATCCGTGGGGTGCCGCGGGAGCGCTGCGCGATCCGCCGCGCGCCCTCCCCCTCCACCGGCACGCCGAGGATGCTCGCGGTGCGGCGCACGATGCGCTCGAGATCCTCCACGCCGTAGAACTCCAGGCGCTGCACGATGCCGAAGCGATCGCGCAGCGGCGAGGTCAGGAGGCCGGCACGGGTGGTCGCGCCGACCAGGGTAAAGGGGGGCAGGTTCAGCTTGATCGAGCGCGCCGCCGGGCCCTCGCCGATCATGATGTCGAGCTGAAAATCCTCCAGCGCCGGATAGAGCACTTCCTCGACGATGGGCGACAGGCGGTGGATCTCATCGACGAACAGCACGTCCCGCGGCTGCAGATTGGTGAGGATGGCGGCGAGGTCGCCGGGACGCTCGAGCACCGGGCCCGAGGTCTGACGCAGGCTGACGCCGAGCTCCGCGGCGATGATGTTGGCGAGTGTCGTCTTGCCGAGGCCGGGCGGCCCGAAGATGAGCACGTGATCGAGCGCCTCAGCGCGCTGGCGGGCGGCGCTGATGAAGATGTCGAGCTGCGCCTTCACCTGCGACTGCCCGACATACTCGACGAGGCGCCGCGGCCGGATGGCCTTGTCGACCGCCTCGTCTTCGCGCGTTTCCCCGGCGCCGATCGTTCTTTCAGCTGGCAACTGCTTTCTACTCCGGCGCCGCGCCCTTCAGGGCACGGCGGATCAGCTCTTCAGTCGAATGTGTACCCGGACCGGCGGCCTTGAGCAAGCGCGTCGCCTCCGCAGGCTTGTAACCGAGGGCCACCAGGGCGCCGAATGCCTCGGCCTCGGGACTCGCCCCCACGGGTATGGCGCTCGCCCCTGCGGCACCGCCCGCCTGCAGACGGTCGCGCATCTCGACCACCAGGCGCTCGGCGGTTTTGCGGCCGATGCCCGGCACCTTGATGAGCGCGGCCACATCTTCGGTCTGCACATAAAGCGCGAACGCCTCGACGCTGATGCCCGAGAGCAGGGCCAAGGCGATCTTGGGACCGACGCCCGAAACCTTGATCAGGCTACGAAAGAGGCGTCGCTCGTCCTCGGTGCCGAACGCATAGAGCACATGTGCATCCTCGCGTACCACGAGGTGTGTGAGCAGCCGCACTTCCTCACCGACGGCCGGCAGATGGAAGAAGGTCGACATCGGCGCCTCGAGCTCGTAGCCGAGGCCGCCGGCCTCCACCAACAGTTGCGGCGGGGTCTTGGAGAGGATGCGCCCCCGGACCGAGCCGATCATCGTGCGGGCTGCGCCGTCGCGGGCATCGTGCTCTGCTCCGATTGCGCCGCCAGCTCGTAGAGACGCAGCGAGTGCGCGTGACAAACGGCGACGGCGAGCGCGTCCGCGGCATCGGGGGAGATGCGCCCCTGCAGGCAGAGCACCGTGCGAATCATGTGAGCCACCTGCACCTTCTCCGCCGCGCCCGAGCCCACGAGGGCGAGCTTGATGGCGCGCGGCGCATATTCGAATACCGGCAGTCCCTTCGGCACCGCGCACAGCGCCGCTCCGCGGGCCTGACCGAGCTTCAGCGCGCTATCGATGTTGCGGTTGACGAACACCCGCTCGATGGCCACTTCCCCCGGGGCATAGGCGGCGATGAGCTCATGCAGGCACTCGAAGATCAGGCGCAGGCGCTCCGGCAGCGACCGTTGCGCGCCGGGCACCGAGACGCAGCCGTGCGCAACGTGTACCCAGTCCGCGCCGCGACGCTCGATGACGCCGTATCCGGTCCGCCGCGATCCCGGATCGATACCGAGGATCCGAAGCGTCGCGGTGTAGGTGCGCGGCGTGCGCACGGCGCCGGGGTCAAATGCGCGCCAGGACCTCGTCCGATATCTCGACATTCGAGTACACGTTCCGCACATCAGCCCGCTTTTCCAGCGATTCGAGCAAGCGCACCATCCGCTCCGCCGGCTCCCCGGAAAGGGGCGTCGTCAGGGAAGCTCGCTCGGTCACCTCCGCGGCGGCGGGCACGAAGCCGCGGTCCGCGAGGATCGCGCGCACCGTCTCGAACTCCATCGGATCAGCCAGCACTTCGATCGAGTGGTCGGAGTTGGCGACGACGTCCTCGGCACCCGCCTCGAGCGCCGCGTGTATGAGTCGCTCCTCGTCCGTACCCGGGGGGTAGGTCATGAGGCCGACGTGATTGAAGAGATAGCTCACCGAGCCTTCGGCGCCCAAATGGCCGCCGTGGTCGCTGAACGCCTGGCGCAGGTCCGCCCGCGTGCGGTGGCTGTCATCGGTGATGCACTCGACCAGCACAGCCGCGCCACCGGGGCCGTAGCCCTCGAAGCGGATCGGGCCGATGCCGTTGGCGTGGGCCAGGCCATTGGCCATGGCCGGCGGCCGGCCGCGCGCCGCTCCGGCAACCCGTCCGGTCACATGCTGAATGTTCGCCCACTTGGTGTGACTGGCCATAAAGTATTAGCGCCCATCATGATAGCCGCAAAAGGGGCCGTTCAGGTTAGCCAATGGAGACCCGGCAACTCTGCCCACCCGAGCTGATCGAGTCGATCGCCGCCGCCCGGCGCGGGATCGAGGAGCGGGGCGTGCTCAGGCCCGGCACGCTGGCCACGGCAGCCGAGGCGGCCGAGCTGCTCGGTGCGCTGACCTCCGACTCCGGGCTCGCGAATGCCGTGCTGGTGAAAGCCGCCGCCGACCTCGCCGGGCGAGCGGGTTTGGATCAGGACCGCGCCGCCGAGGGCCTTGCCTCCATCGCCGGGCGGTCCGCGGCCAATACCGCCACCGCCCTCCTCAAGCTCGGCGATCTCGGCCTGCCGCGCCATTGGTCTCCCGCCCAGGGACTCGATAGCCGCCAGGCCGAAACGTTACGCAAGATGCTGCTCGCGGTCGTCAGCGATCCACGCCTCATCCTCGCGCGGCTCGCCGAGCAGCTGGTCGCCTTGCGACATGCGCGGGACCTCTCCGGGACTTCCGGGCTCGCCGAGCGGGAGCGGCGGGCGCTCGAAGCGCGGGCGGTCTTCGCCCCGCTCGCCAGCCGCCTCGGCGTCTGGCAGCTCAAATGGGAGCTCGAGGATCTGGCGTTCCGCTATCTCGAGCCGGAGGAGTACCGGCGGATCGCGAGCGCGCTCAACGAGCGGCGCGCCGATCGGGAGCGCTACATCGAGGAGCTCTGCGAGCATGTGCGCGCCGACCTGCGGACAGCGGGGGTGCAGGCGGATGTCTATGGCCGGCCGAAACACATGTACAGCATCCATCGCAAGATGCAGCGCAAGCAGCTGGCGTTCGATCAGCTCTTCGACGTCAGGGCCGTACGCATCATCGTCGAGACGATCCGCGACTGTTACGCGGCGCTCGGGGTCGTCCATGGCCTCTGGACGTACATCCCGGGAGAGTTCGACGACTACATCGCGACGCCCAAAGGCAACTTCTATCGCTCCATCCACACGGCGGTCATAGGTCCACGGGGCAGGAGCGTCGAGGTGCAGATCCGCACCCGCGAGATGCACGAGCATGCCGAGCTCGGTGTCGCGGCGCACTGGACTTACAAGGAGGGCGCGCCGACGGATGCCGAGTACCAGAGAAAGATCGAATGGGTGCGCCGGCTCCTCGAGCCGCAGGCCGCCGGCGAGGAGTTTCTCGAGCAGGTGAGCTCGGAGCTCTTCGAGGACCGCGTCTATGCGCTGACGCCAAAGGGCGAGGTGGTCGATCTGCCCCGCGGCGCGACCCCGCTCGATTTCGCCTACAGCGTCCATACCTCACTCGGCCATCGCTGCCGGGGAGCGAAGGTCAACGGCCGGATCGTCCCCCTGAGTTATGCGCTGTCGAACGGTGAGATCGTCGACATCATCACCGGCAAGCAGGATGCCCCCAGCCGGGACTGGCTGGCGCCCGAGCAGGGCTTCCTGGTATCGCCCCGCAACCGGGCGAAGGTGCGCGCCTGGTTCCGCAAGCACGACTCAGCCGCGGCCGACGGCCCTGATGGCGATGAAGAGAGCGTCGCGCCCGAGCCGGAGCCGCCGCCATTGCGGCCCGCGCGGGCAAGGACCCGGGGCGGTACCTCGCCGGTCGAGATCGAGGGCGTCGGTAACCTGCCTACCACGTTCGCACGCTGTTGCGCGCCGTTGCCACCACAATCGATTACCGGTTACCTGACAGTGGGACGTGGCGTGACCATCCATCGCAGCAATTGCCCCGGCCTTTCGCGCATGCGCGAAGTCAGGCCGGAGCGGGTGCTGCAGGTCGAGTGGAGCGCGGCGGATGGCGCGGGATTGACGGTCGAGATCGCCGTCACCGCTTACGACCGCCGCGGACTCGTACGGGACCTGACCGACGTGCTGGCGGTCGAGCGATTGAGCATCGAGGCCATGTCGACGGTGACGGACCGCAAGGCCGGCACTGCGCACGTGCGGCTGACGCTGCCCGTGAGCAATCTGGAGCAGCTCGCGCGCGTCCTCAACCGGCTGGGCGCAGTGCCCACCGTCATCGAAGCCAGGCGCGCGTATTGACCCCTAGCGATTTACCGCGTCGATCGCACGCTTGTCGGCGTTGAGAGCAGCCTCATGCAGGGCCTCCGACAGCGTCGGATGCGCATGAATCGTGCGCTGCAGGTCCTCGGTGCTCGCGGAGTACTCCATCGCCAACACCGCCTCGGCGATGAGCTCGCCCGCCATGGGACCGATGATGTGCACGCCGAGGATCTCGTCGTCGTCCTGTGCCGCGACGACCTTCGCGAAGCCCTGCGCCTGCTCCATGGCACGGGCGCGGCCGCTCGCGAGGAAGGGGAAGACACCGACCTTGTAGGGACGGCCGCTGGCCTTCACCTGTTCTTCGGTCTGTCCGACCCAAGCGATTTCGGGAGCGGTATAGATGACCGACGGCACTGTCTTGTAGTTGACTTCACCGAAGCGCCCGGCGATCAGGTCCGCCACCATCACGCCCTCCTCCTTTCCCTTGTGTGCCAGCATCGGGCCACGCACACAATCTCCCACTGCCCAGACACCTTCGGTGCCCGTACGGCATTGATGGTCGACCTTGATGAAGCCGCGCTCATCGAGCTCGACGCCTGTGCCCGCTGCCAGCAGGTCGCGCGTGTACGGCCGACGGCCGATGGCCACGAAGAGCTTGTCGACCGTGAGGCTCTGCTCGCCCTTGGAGTCCGTATAGCTGACTTCGACCGCGCTGCCGGTGACGCGGGCACCGGTCACCTTGGCGCCGAGGCGGATGTCGAGTCCCAGCTTCTTGAAGTGGCGTACGGCTTCCTTGGCGAGCTGCTGATCGGCGGTCGGCAGGAAGTCCGGCAGTGCCTCGAGCACCGTCACCTCGCTCCCGAGCCGGCGCCAGACGCTGCCCAGCTCCAGGCCGATGATGCCGGCGCCGATGACGCCGAGACGCTTGGGCACCGAATCGAAATCGAGAGCGCCCCACGAGTCGACAATGTGTGGCGCCTGGAAGGGTGCGGATTTGAGCTCGACGGGCGCCGAGCCCGAGGCGAGGATCACGTGCTTCGCAGTCAGCTCGCGGCGGGTGCCATCGGGAGCGGTGAATTCCACCCGACGGCCGGGAAGAAGCCGGCCGTGCCCCTGTAGTGGCGTGACGCCACTGCCTTTGAAGAGCGCGAGGATGCCCTGCGTCATGGTCTTAACGATGCCGCCCTTGCGCTTTTGCATCTGGGCGACATCGAAGCTGACGCCGCTCGTACGGATGCCGTGCACCGCAAACTCTTCCTGTACGCGGTGATACAGCTCCGTCGACTCGAGCAACGCCTTGGAGGGAATGCAACCGGCATTGAGGCACGTGCCGCCGAAGGCCAGCGTGCCGTCGCGGTTCTTCCACTCATCGATGCAGGCGACGCTGAGCTTGTTCTGGCCGGCGCGGATGGCGGCCGGGTAGCCGGCCGGGCCGCCGCCGATGACGACGACGTCGAAGGAATCTGCCATGTTTTAAATCCCCAACAGCATGCGGCCGGGATCCTCGAGGCAATCCTTGACCGTTACGAGGAACTGCACGGCCTCACGGCCATCGATGATGCGGTGATCGTAGGTGATTGCGATGTACATCATGGGACGGATGGCGATCTGGCCGGCGACCACCATCGGCCGGTCCTGGATCTTGTGCATCCCCAGGATGGCGCTCTGCGGCGCGTTGACGATGGGTGTCGACATCAGCGAGCCGAACACCCCACCGTTGGTGATGGTGAACGTGCCGCCCGTCAGGTCCTCGATCGCGAGGCCCCCCGAGCGCGCTTTCTTCGCATACTCGCCGATTTCCTTCTCGATGGCGGCGAAGCTCTTGACGTCCGCATCCCTGACGATGGGCACGACCAGGCCGCGGTCCGTCGAGACTGCGACGCCGATGTCGTAGAACTCGTGATAGACGATGTCGCTGCCATCGATCGAGGCGTTGGTGACCGGGAATTTCTTCAGGGCCTCGATCGACGCCTTGACGAAGAAAGACATGAATCCGAGCTTCACGCCGTGCTCTTTCTCGAAACGGTCCTTGTAACGGGCGCGCAGCTCCTGCACCGCGGTCAGGTCGACTTCGTTGAAGGAGGTCAGGAGCGCCTGAGTAGACTGTGCCTCGATCAAGCGTTGTGCAATGCGTTGCCGCAGACGCGTCATTGCCACGCGCTGCTCGCCACGTGCACTTGACGGCAGAGTTGGCGTCGTAGGCGCTGGCGCGCGTGCGGTAGGAGCAGCAGCGGCCGGAGCTGCAGCCGGTGCGCTGGCGGCAGCGACCGGTTTCCTGCCGAGGAAATCCACGACATCGGACTTGGTCAGTCGTCCATCGCGGCCGCTGGCGGGAATGGCCGCCGCATCGAGCCGATTTTCCTCGATGAGACGCCGTACCGAGGGGCTCAGCTTCTCCTTGCCGGCGTCGGTGCCCGTGGCCTTGAGCTCCTCCGCCGCCGGCGCCTCCCTGGCCGCGGCTGGCGCGGCCATGGCCGCGGCCTGCGCACCTTCCTCGAATAGCGCCAGCAATTGCCCCGGGGTCACCACCGTGCCCCTCTGCACCTTCACCTCCCGCAGCACGCCGTTGGCGGGCGCGGGGACTTCGAGCACGACCTTGTCGGTCTCGAGGTCGGCGAGGTTCTCGTCGCGTTTGACGGCATCGCCCGGGTTCTTGTGCCAGGCGACCAGTGTCGCGTCGGTGATGGACTCCGGGAGCTGGGGAACTTTGATCTCAGTCATCAGGACGTCTTCTTTCTGAGCGGTGTCGCGGCGGCGGCGTCCGGCGTGAGCCGTGTGGTCTCCCTCGCCGAATCCTCCGTCGCCGTGGCGTGCAGCGCCGCATTGATGAGCGACTGCTGCTCGGCTTCGTGAATCTTGCCGATCCCGGTGGCAGGCGCCGCGGCCGGCGCGCGGCCCGCGTAGAGCACGATGCGCCGCTGGCCGAGAGGCTCCTGCAGACGGTGCCGGATCTGATACCAGGCACCCTGATTCTGCGGCTCCTCCTGACACCACACCACCTCGCGTACGTTCGGGTAGCGTGCCAGCACGGCTTCGTACTCTTCGGCCGGGAACGGATAGAGCTGCTCGATCCGCACCAGCGCGACCTCACGGCTGGCGTCCTTGCGCCGCGCCTTCAGCAGATCGAAGTAGACTTTGCCGCTGCAGAAGACCACGCGGCGCACGCCCTGCGCCGGCAGGTCGTCGCTCTCCGGGATCACGCGCGCGAAACCGCCACGGCTCAGGTCCTCCAGGCTCGAGACCGAGAGCTCGTGGCGCAGCAGGCTCTTCGGCGTCATGACGATGAGCGGCTTGCGGAAGGACTGCAGCATCTGCCGGCGAACCATGTGGAACATCTGCGCGGGGGTCGACGGGACGCACACCTGCATGTTGGATTCTGCGCACAACTGCAGATAGCGCTCGAGGCGCGCCGAGGAATGCTCCGGTCCTGCGCCTTCGTAGCCGTGCGGCAGGAAGAGCGCGAGGCCGCAGTAGCGCTCCCACTTGGCCTCACCCGAGCTGATGAACTGGTCGATGATGACCTGGGCGCCGTTGGCGAAATCGCCGTACTGGCCTTCCCAGATCGAGAGGCAATTGGGCTCCGTGGTCGAGTAGCCGTACTCGAAGCCCATGACCGCCTCCTCCGACAGCACCGAGTCGATGATCTCGACCCGCGGCTGCGGCTGCGCGAGGTGCTGCAGCGGGATGTAGACCCGGTTGGAGCCCTGGTCGTGCAGCACCGCATGCCGGTGGAAGAACGTGCCTCGACCGCTGTCCTGACCGCAGAAGCGCACGGAAAACCCTTCCTCGACCAGCGAGGCATAGGCGAGCGTCTCGGCGAAACCCCAATCGAGCGGCGTCTCTCCCGCAAGCATCTTCTTGCGGTTGGCCATGATGTGTGCGACGCGCGGATGCAGCGTCACATCCGGGGGCAGCTCCATGAGGCGCTTGCCCAGGGACTCCAGACGAGGCTCATCGACCCCGGTGCGCACCCTCTCCGTCCAATCGGCCTGGGAGTAACGGGTCCAATCGACCGTGTAGTTGTTGCCGAGCATCCCGAGCGCCGCGCGCGCCTGCGGACGGCCCTCATCGAGCCCTTCGCGATACTGCTCCAGCATCGCCTCGCTGTCCGCCTGCTGGATCACGCCCTGCGCCGCGAGCTTCTCGGCGTAGAGCTGCCGGGTGGTCGGGTGTTGGCGAATCACGCCGTACATGACCGGCTGGGTCGCCGCCGGCTCATCGGCCTCGTTGTGGCCGAGGCGGCGGTAGCACACCAGATCGATCACCACGTCCTTGTGGAAGAGCATGCGGTACTCGAGCGCCAGACGGGCAACGAACACGGCCGCTTCCGGATCGTCGGCGTTGACGTGGAAGATCGGCGCTTCCAACATCTTGGCGACGTCGCTGCAGTAAAGCGTCGAGCGGGCGTCGCTCGGCTCCGAAGTGGTGAACCCCACCTGGTTGTTGATGATGACGTGCACCGTGCCGCCGGTGTAGAAGCCGCGCGCCTGGGAAAGCTGCAAGGTCTCCATCACGACGCCCTGGCCGGCGAACGCCGCATCGCCGTGGATGAGCAGCGGCAGCACCCGCTCGCCCTTGGTGTCGTTGCGCCGCTCCTGGCGGGCTCGCACGGAGCCCTCGACCACGGGATTGACCACCTCGAGATGCGAGGGATTGAAGGCGAGCACGGTATGAACGTTGCCCGCGGCGGTCCGCAGGTCCGCGGAGAAGCCCTTGTGGTATTTCACATCGCCCGAGCCTTTGAGGTGACTCAGGTCATAGGCGCCTTCGAACTCCGAGAATAAAGACGCCGGCGACTTGCCGAGCAGATTGACGAGGATATTGAGGCGCCCGCGGTGCGCCATGCCGATCACGACCTCCTCGATCCTCGCCCCGCCGCAGCTCTGGATGAGGTCATCGAGGAGCGGCAACAGCGTCTCCCCGCCCTCGAGCGAGAAGCGCTTCTGGCCGACGTACTTGGTGTGAAGGTAGCGCTCCAGGCCCTCGGCGGCAGTGAGCTGCCAGAGGATATTGCGCTGCTCCTCGGACGAGAAGCGATGCAGCAGGCGGCCCGACTGGAACCGATCCTGCAGCCAGAGGCGCTCCTGCGACTCCGACATGTGGGCGAACTCGGCGCCGATGGGGCCCGCGTAGATGGTCTCGAGCTGCTTCAGGATCTCCCGCAGCCTCATCCGCCGCGGCACCGCCGGGGTACGGCTCGCGGTGAAGAACTCCGTATCGAGATCCGCGGCGCCGAGGCCGAAGTAATCGAGATCCAGCACCGGGGGCCGCGGCCGCTTGACGAGGCCGAGCGGATCGAGATTGGCGATCAGGTGGCCGCGATTGGTCCAGATCTGAATGAGCCGGGACACCGCGGCCTGCTTGGCATTCACGGCATCTTCGGCGGGCGGTGCCGCACCGGCGCCGCGGCGAGGCTGCCGCGCGCGCTCGGCGAGCGCGGCCTCGATCGGTCCCTGCGGACGCTCCGCTCCCTTGGGGCCGGGCAGGCCCTCGAAGTAGCGTCGCCACTTTTCCTCTACGCTCGCGGGATCGCGGAGGTATTGCTCGTAGAGGGCATCGAGATAGGCGGCGTTGCCGCCGAAAAGAGGTGTAGGTTCGAGCATGAGGGG
>JBOIAB010000172.1:0-3465 GCA_050738635.1 Steroidobacteraceae bacterium | reverse complement strand
CGCGGCACCGGCCGGCGCGGCCATGAGAAGAGCGAATGCCGCGCCGGCAAGTGCCGCAGAGAGCTTACGATGGCCTACGGCGCTCCAGGGAAAGGGGATCATCGATCGAAGAATGCGGCGCCGCGGTGGCCATTTGCAACCGGGCGCATACGTATTCAGCGACTGCGAGCGCGCCGACGGCGTGAAGTCATTCAGTTGAGCGCACTTCAGCGCTTATCTGTCATCCCAATTGGAGACCGTCGTGATTCCAGTGCCCGGCACGATCGCGACAGCTCATTGGCAATCAGCGTCTCATCCGGCAGCACCGTACGATATTCAGCCGCGAGAACCCTGTTCGCCAGACCCTCGAGGGAGTAACGCGCTTCTGCCTTACCCTTGCTTGCACAGAGGCTGAGTCCTATGGGCGGATTCTCCCCAGGCTTCACCCAATGCTCGCGGGCGAAGTTGAGGTAGAGATGCATCTGGCCAGCGTCGGCGTGGCTGAAGCGCGCGGCCTTGATATCGATGACGATCAGGCACTTCAGGCGTCGATGGTAGAAAAGGAGGTCGACTCGGCGGGTTTGGCTCGAGCTGGTATTGCCGTCTGCAGAAACCGGACATTTTGCAGGCACTGTCTGCAAAATGTCCGATGAAGGCCGAGGGAGGTTTCGGAACGCCTGTTGACGTCAACACCGACGCGATTCATCGCGTCACAACGCTCCGGCCGCACCTGCGCACAAACTTGACGCGATCGAGACGGTATCTGCGGCATCACTACATTTTACGGAAGATACGCGTCAGAATCTGTACGGCTAACGCAGAGTTAGTCGGCAACTTCGGTCTAATGTCCTCTTCCATCGGTGCCGCTGGCGGGGTAGGCTGGCCAACATGAGCACGATCACCGATACTGAACTCAAGCAGGCCTTGCGCCGCCTCTCAGCGGCGGAGCTCGAGAGCATGGCGGACTGGCTCGAAGTGGCAGTGGAGGAAGCGCGCCACCAAACCTTCCATGTGCGCGAGGCTCAGGCGGAATACGCGTCTGAAGAGGAGGCACTCTTCATGACTTGGGAGGAGTATCTGGCCTTCGAGGACCAGACTCCATACCGACACGAATACGTCAACGGCACCGTATACGCGATGAGCGGCGCGAGTCTCGCGCACAATCGCATCGCGCAGAGGCTCGTGAGCGCCTTTGGCGCTCACCTGAAGGGAGGACCGTGCGAGCCATTTTTCCTGGAAGCTAAGCTCGAGATCCGGGCGGGCAGCGACCTGATCATGTACTACCACGACGTGATGGTGTCCTGCCGGCCGGAAGACCGGACCGACCACACGGTCCGCAATCCCAAGCTCGTGGTGGAGATCCTGTCGAAGTCGACGCAGCACATCGACCGCCGCGAGAAGGCGATGATTTATCAGCGTGTCGAGGCGATAGAGGAATACGTGCTGATCGCACAGAATCAGCCCAGGGTTATCGTTCACCGCCGAGCGGAAGACTGGCGCCCGATGCTCACCACGGGCGTTGCGGCGCAAGTCGAGTTCCGCTCGATAGGGCTGCACATGCCTTTGGTGCAGATTTACGAGGGCTCTCTGTCCGAGTAACAGTCGCCGGCTCGCGCCCGAGCGCGGTCCCATTCTCGCGACTCATGTGGCTGGGAATCCCGAAGTCGGGATTGCGCGCTGCCTCAGCCTTTCTGCGCCGAGCAAGAATAAACTTCAAGATCAACGGCTTGCGGATGACCGCAATTGGCACGGAATGCGCAATGGTCCAGGCATGAGACTACAGCCCGTGTGAGCCATGCCGGACATCGCGATCGAACCTGCAGTCCTCCGCCAGCGGCAATTCAAGCGCCGCGCCGCGTGGGCCATTCCCGCAGCCGCTCTCGTCGCGCTGCTCGTCTGGGCCCTCGCGCGTCCGGCGGCGGGACCCGCTGTTAGGCGATCGGACTTGTGGATCTCCACGGTGCAGCGCGGCGCGTTACCCATCGTCGTCAGCGCCTCGGGAGCCTTCCAACCCATCGAGCAGCGCTGGATCACTGCCGCCTCCCCAGGCGTTGTGGAGGATGTACGGGTGTTGCCAGGCGATCGTGTCGAGCCCGACACCGTGCTCGCCGTACTGTCGAACCCCGCTGTCGTTTCGGAGCTGGCGCAAGCCAAAGCTAACGTTGCAAGCGCCGAAGCTGAGCGTGCATCCCTACATAGCAGGCCCAGTATGGACATCAGCGTCGTGAGCTGCCCGGCGAGCTGGAGCTGGCCGTGCTGATCATCGACGAACAGGAGCGCCTGGTCGATCTCAATCCCGCTGCGGAGCAGTTGCTCGGCAAAGCCGCCGCGGACCTGGTCGGACTAGGTGCTGCGGAGCTCGGCCTGTCGGCTTGCCGGGGATCCGACCGCGAGGGATGGCTTGGAGCTCATCGAGCAGCGTAGCCGCGCGCTCGGTGGATTCATTCGCCGTTACGCCGAGCTGGCGCGCCTGCCGCCGCCAAATCCGGAAAGAGTGGACATCGCCGCGTTGGTCCGCCGGGTCATCTCGTTCGAGCCACGCCTCGTGGTCGAGATGAGCTCCGATCCCGGTGAGACGGCTCACGTCGATCGCTCGCAGCTCGAGCAGGCGCTCATCAATCTCGTTCGCAACGCGGCCGACGCTGCGCTGGAGACGGGTGGCGGGGCGCGGGTGCGCTGGCGGCAAGCTGGCCGGGATCTGCTGATCGAGGCAGAGGACGATGGTCCGGGCATTGCCCAGACCGAGAATCTCTTCGTACCGTTCTTCACCACGAAGGAGGGCGGCAGCGGAATCGGCTTGGTGTTGGCGCGTCAGATCATCGAGGCGCACGGCGGCAGCCTCCGGCTGGCGAATCGGGAGGGCTCGCGCGGCGCGGTCGCCATCGTGCGAGTGCCAACCGGCGGATGATTCAGCGGGCGGCGGCGCCCGCACGCTCAGGCCCGGAACCCCTCCACCGCGCAGTGCTCGCCGATGAAGCGCTCGTGACTGTGCATCTGTCCGACTGCGCCGCCGATCAGCGTGCGAATGCTGCTGAGGAACTCCTCGAGCTTCTCCCGCGGCAGGCTATCGGCCAGTGGGTGATGCCGTCGCGGGAGGATTCCCTGCCCTACCATCACCTGCAGCCACGACTGCTCGGTGAAGAGATCCTCGCCCTCGCGGAAGATCTGACCGGTGGCGGTGAAGATCTCCAGCTTGCGCCGCAGTGACTCCGGCGGCGCCAGGGCGGCGCAGCGCCGCCAGAAGGGCGTGTCCCGCCGCTCGATGGTGCGATAGTGCAGCACCAGGAAGTCGCGCACCTGCTCGTATTCCCTGCGGGTGTTGCGGTTGTATTCCTCGATGACCGCCGGATCGAAGCCGAGGTCCGGAAAGAGCGAGAGCAGCCGGCTGACTCCCGACTGGATCAGATGGATCGCCGTCGACTCGAGCGGCTCGAGGAAGCCCGCGGCCAGGCCGATGGCCACGCAATTGCGCGACCAGATCTGCCG
>JBOIAB010000171.1:0-19359 GCA_050738635.1 Steroidobacteraceae bacterium | reverse complement strand
GGCTGGGGCGAGGAAGTCGAGAGCAACGCGGTGGAGGTCCACATCCACGGGCTGCGGCGCAAGCTAGGCGCCGACTACGTTCTCAACGTGCGCGGCGTCGGCTACCGGGTGCCGCCGCCATGAAAGGGATCGCACTCCGGGCGAGTCTGCGCACCAGCCTGCTGGTGTGGCTCCTGGGCGGTGTGCTGCTCGTGGGCGTGGGCGGCAGTCTGATCGTCTATCGCAACGCGTTGACTGAGGCGGACGCGTTCTTCGACTATCACCTCAAGGAAACCGCGCTCATCCTGCGCGATCAGCCGGTCGAGTATCTCGGGCCGCCGCCGATACCCTCCAACAACGCCGCTTATGACTTCGTCGTACAGGTGTGGACGCTCGATGGCGAGCTCGTCTACGAGTCACGGCCGCATGCGTCGCTGCCCAACTTCGCAACCATCGGATTTGCCACTGTCAGCACCGGCAGCGGGCGATGGCGGGTGTACGGCACGGAGTCCCTGACCAAGGTCGTGCAGATCGCGCAGCCGATGAGCGTGCGGCGACAGCAGGCGGCACAGCTCGCCGTGCGCACGCTGACGCCGTTCGCCCTCCTCATGCCGCTGTTGGGTCTCATTGTCTGGCTGGCGGTCGGTCATGCGCTGCAACCGCTGCAACGGCTGGCGCGGGCGGTGAAGGCGCGGCGGGTGAACGCGCTCGAGCCACTTTCGGACGAGAGGCTGCCGGAGGAAGTGCGTCCGCTGGTGGGCTCACTCAATGATCTCTTGGGCCGTCTGACCGCCGCCCTCGACCGGGAACGGGCTTTCATGGCGGACGCGGCGCACGAGCTGCGCACGCCACTGACCGCGTTGCACCTCCAGCTCGGCGCGCTCGCACGCGCCGGCACGGAGGCGGAGCGCACCGACGCCATGGGCAAGCTGTCGGAGGGCGTGCAAAGAGCGATCCGGTTGTTGGAGCAGATGCTGGCGCTGGCGCGGCAGGAGCCGCGTGCGGAGCCGGTGCGCACGCGGTTCGCACTCGATGAGCTGGCTCGTGAAGTCGTGGCGGAGCTGGTGCCGCTCGCGGACGCGCGCCAGATCGATCTTGGGATGTCGGAGGCGCAGACGGTGTTCGTGCAGGGCGAGCGTGATGCGGTGGCCACGCTGGTCAGGAACCTCGTCGATAACGCCGTACGTTACACGCCGCCGGGCGGACGGGTGGACGTGTCGGTCGAACGCTCGGCGGCGACTGCGGCGCAGGCCCTGGTCAGGGTGTTGGATAACGGCCCCGGGATCGCGCTGGAGGAGCGCGAGCGCGTATTCGATCGGTTCTACCGCAAGCCCGGAACGCGCTCGCCGGGCAGCGGCCTCGGGCTGGCGATCGTCAAGGCGATCGCGCTCGCGCACGGCGCCGCGGTGACTCTCGGGCAAGGGCCCAACGGCGACGGCCTGGCCGTTACCATCGCGTTTCCGCAGGGGTGAGGGCCGAGCAACCGCGAGCCGCTCACTTGGCCAACATGGCGAGAAACTGCGCGGCCGTATCGAGATAGGCCTGTCGGTCGGCGAGCGTCGTGAAGTCGTTGCCGGCATCGCTGGCACTGAGATACCAGGCCTGACCACGCTCCGAGCGCAGGCGCCAGACGAGCTGCTGCGAGTCGGCGGCGCGCGAGCCCGGCGCGTCCAGCCCCTGGACGATGAGCACCGGGCGATGGATCAGGGCGACGTTGTCCAGCGGCGAGATGCGGTCGAGGAAGGCGCGCATGTCCGTGTCCTGGATGTCGCCGAACTCGGCGACGCGCTGCGCGTGCTCGCCAGCAGGCGAGTTGCCGACGAAGTCGACCAGATTGGCGATGCCGGCGACGTCGATGGCGCCCTGCAGATGATCGCCGTAGGTCGCAAGGGAGGCCAGCGCGAGAAAGCCACCGTAGCCGCGGCCCATGACCGCCACGTGGTGGGAGTCGAGACCGGGCTGCAGACCGACCCAGACTAGCAGCGCGCCGACGTCGCGCACCGCATCGTCGCGACGCTTGCCGCCGTCCAGCGCGCGAAATGCCTTACCGTAGCCGGACGAGCCGCGCACGTTGGGCGCGATCACGGCGTAGCCGAGGTCGTTGACGATGAATTGGATGAACGGCTTCCAATCCGGGCGGGACTGCGAGTGCAATCCCTCGCCCCCGGGCAGCGCGATCAGCACGGGGCACGGCGAAGGTCCGCGCGGCAGGTAGACGTAAGCGGCGAGCGTCCGCCGACTCAAGCCGAAACGATCCCAGGTCGGATAATGGATCAGCTGCGCGGTCGCGAGACTCGCCGGATCGATTGGACCCATTTCGCTCTTCGTCCAGCGCTGCACGCTGCCCTGCGCCACGTCGTACACATAGACATCGCGCGGCGATCGAGCCGACTCGTAGCAGAACGCGAGCTTCTGACCGGTGTCGTCGAAGCGGATGTCATCGATGCGCCCGTCCTGCAGGCCGGGAGGCTTGAATTCCAGGTTGCGCAGCGTGTCGAGCACGGTCAGGCGGCTCTGACCGTCGTCATTCACCACATACGCAACGTAATGACCGCCCGCGGCGACGGCGAACTCCTCCACATCCCACGGCACGTCAGCGGAGACGCGGCGCATGACACGCGTGATGGGGTTGTAATAGAGAAGCTGTTCGAAATCGCTCTGCGTGTCCGCAATCAGGTAGAAGCCGACGCCATCCGGGGCGAAGCTCGCGGAGGTGATGCTGGAATCGGGCACGGTCACCGGCGTAAGGGCGCCGGTGACCGCATCGGCGACGAAGAGCGCACTCTTCCGCGGGGACAGCGTATTCAACAAAAGAAGCTTGCTGTCATCCTGCGACCAATCGAGCGGGCGCCAGCTACCCGTTGCGCCCGCCACCACCAGCTGCGGACGCGTTCCCGCGCGAACGTTGACGACGTAGATGTCCTCATTCGCACCGGTTCGGTCGGTGCCGTAGAAGGCAACGCGCTTGCCGTCATGGGACCAGACGGGGCTGCCGTGCTGGTAGTTGCCTTGCGTGATCTGGTGAGCCGCGCCGGGACCCGTGTAGCCGAAGAGCTGCGGGTAGTCGCCGACCTGCCTGACGAAGACGAAGCCGGCGCCGCTCTGCGGTGCTCGCGCCTCGACGACGGAACCGTCGCCGAAGGTGAGTTGCTCGCGCATGCCGAGAGGTGCGGTGACGCGATGCACCTGGCTGTCCGTCCCGAAGCTCGTCGCGACCAGCATGCTGCCGTCAGGCAGCCAGTCGAGGAAGGTGGCTTGCCGCCATTGCTGGTAGCTGCTCACCCGTGACGCCAGGGTCGCATCGACCGGCGGGATGCCATCGAATATCAGCTTGCCATCGATCCGGTGCGTCGGAACGGTGAAGGGCTGCGCGTGCGCCGGCAAGGCCAAGGCGACGAGGAGTGCCGCCAGCGCCGGGACGATGGCGGCCCGGCACGAAACTGGAAATTGGATCATGACCTCAAGCTTGCCTGAAATCCGTTGCTGAAAGGAGTGCCGCCGCACACCTGTTACCCTATGCGTATGGCAAACCACGCCGCGGCGCTGCCCACCCCACGAATCTTCCGTCATCCGGATGGCATCACGGCCGTCGATACGGAGTACGTGCGTCCGGGACATGCGGCGGCGCATATCGTTCAGCATGGCGGGCGGGCGGCATTCGTCGACGTCGGCACGAATGACTCGGTGCCCTATCTCCTGGCCGCGCTCGAGGCTCTGGGCATCGCGCGCGAATCGGTCGACTACCTGCTGCTGACACATGTGCACCTGGATCATGCGGGCGGCGCCGGGCGGCTGATGCGGGAATTGCCGAATGCCATTGCAGTGCTGCATCCGCGCGGCGCGCCGCACATGATCGATCCGGCGAGGCTGATCGCCGGCTCGCGGGCAGTGTATGGCGAGGAGCCCTTCCGGCGGCTCTATGGCGATATCGTGGCCATTCCCGCGCAGCGCGTGCGTGTGACTCGGGACGGCGACATGTTGAGCCTGGCCGGGCGGCAGCTCGAAATCCTGCACACGCCCGGGCACGCGCTGCATCACCAGGTATTCGTCGACCGCGAGCACGCCTGCGCCTTCACCGGCGATACCTTCGGCATCTCCTATCGCGAGCTCGATTCGCCTCGGGGCGCCTTCATCATCCCGACCACGACGCCCACGCAGTTCGACCCTGAGCAGCTGATCGCCTCCGTCGACCGGCTGCTCTCCTATTCCCCCACGGCGATGTATCTCATGCACTTCAGTCGTGTCACCGACGTGCCGCGCCTGGGCGAGTCGCTCAAGGGACAGATTCGGGAGCTGACCCGCATCGCCATGCAGAGCATCGATGCCTCCGACCGGGCAGCGGCCATCCGCGACGGCATGGGCGAGCTGTGGCAGGAGCTGGCCACGCGCCATGGCTGCCGGCTCGCTCCGGAGCACCTGCTGACCCTCCTCGAGGGTGACCTGGAGCTCAACACCCAGGGACTGCTCGTCTGGCTCGAGAGGCGCCGCGCCTGAGCCGCCCGACCCCACTCCCTTAAGGCTCATTTAAGGGTCGGCGCCTATCCTGCGGCTGGTAGATCCGGAAATATCCGCGGGAGTGAGCTATGACGGTGAGGAGTGCAGTTCGAAATCCATTGGTCGCAGGCGTGCTCGGCGTAGTGCTGGGCGCCGCTCCGCTGGCCGCCCTTTACAGCGTCGCCGCGCCCACGATGGCGCATGCGCAGGGATCGCCACCGCCCGCGGGGGTGACCTCGGCACAGCCGCGCGGCGGCGTGGCCGTAATGCTCCCGGACTTCACCACGCTGGTGAAGCGGTTCGGGCCGGCGGTGGTCAACATTCGGGTCATCGAGAAGGCGCAGGACGAAGGCAACGGCAATCCCTTCGGACCGAACAGTCCGTTCGCACCGTTCTTCCGCGGCCTGCCGTTCCAGGCACCGCCCGAGGAGCCGATCCGCGGCGAGGGCTCCGGCTTCGTCATCCAATCGGACGGGCTCATTCTCACCAACGCCCACGTGGTCGAGGGCGCGACGCGGGTGACCGTGCAGCTGACGGACCGGCGCGAGTACACCGCCAAGGTGATCGGCGTGGATAAGACCTCGGACGTCGCGGTCATCAAGATTCCGGCGAGCAACCTGCCGACCGTCAACCTGGGCAATTCCAACTCGCTGGTGGTCGGCCAGTGGGTGCTCGCCATCGGCGCGCCGTTCGGCTTCGAGAACAGCGCCACCGCAGGCATCGTCAGCGCCAAAGGCCGCACGCTGCCTGACTCCGGCTATGTGCCCTTCATCCAGACCGACGTGCCGATCAATCCGGGCAACTCCGGCGGCCCGCTGTTCAACATGCAGGGCCAGGTGATCGGCATCAACTCGCAGATCTACAGCCGCACCGGCGGCTACATGGGCGTCTCCTTCTCCATCCCGATCAACGTCGCGATGCAGGTGGCGCACCAGATCATGACCACAGGCCACGTGGAGCGCGGCAAGCTCGGCGTCGTGATCCAGAACGTCGACCAGGGGCTCGCCGACTCCTTCGGTCTGCCGCAGCCGGAAGGCGCACTGGTCTCGAGTGTCGAGCAGAGTGGCCCGGCGGCGCGCGCCGGCGTGCAGGCGGGCGATGTGATCCTGGCGCTGAACGGGCAGTCGATTCAGACCTCGAGCCAGTTGCCGGTGCAGATCGCGAGCCTCATGCCCGGTACCACGGTGCACCTCACGATCTGGCGTGATCACGGCAAGCGGGACGTGGACGTGAAGCTCGTGCCGATGGGCGACGAGACCGTGGCTTCCGCCCAGAACCCGCAGCAGCAGGGCGGCAGCCTCGGGCTGGCAGTGCGGCCGCTGACTCACGACGAGCAGGGTGAGGCGCACACGCACGGCGGACTTCTCGTCGAGGGCGTCACCGGTCCCTCGGAGGAGGCCGGTATTCAGCCCGGCGATGTGGTGCTCGCCGCCAACGGGGTGCGCGTCCCCACCGTCGAGGCGCTACGCACGGCGGTGGAAAAATCGCGCGGCCACGTGGCCCTGCTGATCCAGCGCGGCGGCACGCGGATCTTCGTGCCGGTGCAGGTGCGTTGAGGCTAGCGCTTGGCCGACTGGCTGTGGTCGGTCCAGCGGAAATACGGCCGGGACTCCGTATGGAGTCCCGGCTTCAGGCTGCTGAAGTAGTTCGCGATGGCGGCGATGTCGGCGGGCTTCAGGGAAGCGACCATGCCGTTCATGATCGGGTTCTTGCGATAGCCGGTCTGATATTCCTGGATCGCGCGCGTGATGTAGCTGGCGTGCTGCCCGGCGAGTGACGGATACATCGGCGTGACGCCGATTCCGTCCTTGCCATGGCAGGACGCGCAGACGACCGCCGCCTGCGGAATCTCCGGCGGGCTGGCGCTGCTGGTCGCAACGAGCGGCTTGCCGGCGAGATAGGCGGCGGCGTCCGCCATTTCCTGATCGGAGAGCGACAGCGCCTGCAGGTGCATCGTGGGGTACTGGCGCGCATCACTGCGGTATTCCTTGAGCGCATCCTGCAGATACTGGGCGTGCTGACCCGACAGGCGCGGCACAGCATAATCCGGGTAGGCGTTGCGGTAGCCCTCGATGCCATGGCAGCCGAGGCAGGTGGATGCCACGGTCTGCCCGCGCTGCGCATCGCCCGTCGGCTGCGGTTGCTGCGCAAAGGCCGCTGCAGCCGCGATCGCGGCGAGGCCGACCGTCGCTCCGACTTTGAGGGCTGTCATGGCAACCCGACTAGAACTTACTTGTGAACGCAACCAACGTCCCACCATCGTGATCTCCGCCCCGGTGCGCAAAACCGCGGCGCATCTTATCGGACCCGCCGCGTCGGGCGCCAGTGAGCCGAGATCGGCGCCGCACCCGGCGGCCGTTCTGGCTCGTCGGCGGAGCATTCCATGATCGGGCTCATGCAACGAGTGGCGCGCGCCAGTGTGAGCATCGGCGGGCGGACCGTGGGCGAGATCGGCCGGGGCACACTCGCGCTGGTCGGCGTGCGACGTGGCGATGATCGCGCCGCGGCCGACCGCCTGCTGGAGCGGCTATTGGCGTATCGCATCTTCCCCGATGCGGACGGCCGGATGAATCTGTCGTTGCAGGCGGTCGGCGGCGGACTGCTGCTCGTGCCGCAATTCACGCTGGCGGCGGATACTCACAAGGGCACGCGCGCCGGCTTCAGCACCGCGGCGGCGCCGGACGAGGCGCGGCAGCTCTTCGCCTACCTCCTCGAGCGCGCCACTAGCAGCCACTCGCCGGTCGCGGCCGGGGAGTTCGGGGCGCAGATGCAGGTGGCGCTGGTGAACGACGGACCGGTGACCTTCTGGCTGGAAGGCTGAGCGGCAGCCGGACGGGGACAAGTACGCAGATTTGCGAATTTTCCCGGCTGGAAGCGGTCTTTTGTCTTATTATTCCCTTTCAATCCTGTTCTCTCACGCGTAAGCGGAGCGGAGTCCAAGCTTTATGGAAATGAAGGAGCTGCTGATCATCCTGGTCGTGGTGCTCGTCGTATTCGGCGCCAAGAAGCTCCGGAGCGTGGGCGAAGATCTGGGCCATGCCGTGAAGGGCTTCAAAAAGGCGATGAACGAGGGCGATCAGGAAGAGTCCGCCGCTGCGCCACGCCGGCAGATCCGGTCCGATAGCCCCGATGCCGAGTTTCCCGAGTCCAAGGCTGCCCCCAAGGCCGAGGCTACGGCCAAGAGCGAGCGGAGCGTCTGAGCCGCCCGTGACGGCGGGCAGAGGGTCGGACGCGGCCGCGAGCCGCGCCACAGGGACGCTGCGGTCCGGCAACCCCGGGCGCCGTCATAGTTTTCCACACTGAATTCCGTATGTTCGACATCGGATTTTCCGAGATCCTGGTCATCTTCGTCCTGGCGCTCATCGTGCTGGGACCACAGAAGCTGCCCCGGGTGGTCCGCGAGGTCGGCCGCTGGGTGGGTCGGGCGCGGGCCATGGCGCGCCAGTTCCAGGAGCAGCTCGAGGATGAGGTCGACGTCGATCGCAGCTCGAATCGCCGCCCGGAGCCGGTGCGCCCCGTGGGCGGCGCCCCGCCGATCAGTCCGCCATCGCCGATACCCGAGCATGTGGAGCCGGTTCCGGGAATGGACGTCCCGTGGCAGACTGCAGCCGCCCCGTCATCCGACGCTGGCGCCTCGGGCAGCGAGCAGCCACCCGAGCCTCTGACCCCGGGCACTCATGAGCGAGGAATCTGAGAAGCTCGCCGAAGGCACGCTGATCTCCCACCTGCTGGAGCTGCGCGACCGGCTGATCCGCGCGCTGGTGGTGGTGGGGATCGTGTTCGTGCCGTGTGCGTTCTACGCCAATCCCCTCTTTACCCTGGCGTCGCAGCCGCTCATCCAAAGACTGCCGAAGGGTACGACTCTGATCGCGACGAGCGTTGCCGCCCCCTTCACGACGCCCTTCAAGCTGTCGTTCTTCGTCGCACTGTTCGTCGCAATGCCCTACGTGCTCTACCAGATCTGGGCTTTCGTGGCGCCGGGGCTCTACCGGCACGAGAAGCGCTTCGCCCTGCCGCTGCTTATCTCCTCGATACTGCTCTTCTACGGCGGCATGGCGTTCGCCTATTTCTTCGTCTTCCCCGCGATGTTTCATTTCTTCGCCAGCACAACGCCGAAGAACGTCACGATGATGACCGACATCTCGCAGTACCTCAATTTCGTGCTGCTGATGTTCTTCGGTTTCGGCGCCGCGTTCGAGCTGCCCGTGGCCGTGGTACTGTTGGTGCTCACCGGCCTGGTCGAGCTCGACAAGTTGAAGAGTTATCGCGGCTACGTTCTGCTCGGCGTGTTCATCGTCGCGGCGTTCCTGACACCTCCGGATGCGGTGTCGCAGTCGCTGCTGGCCGTCCCAATGTATCTCCTCTTCGAAGGAGGCCTCATCATGGCTCGCATACTGCAGCGCTCCAAACGGCAGGATGCCGAGCAACCGCAGGCCTCCTGATGCGGTACGTTCTCCCATGAGCCGGGTCGTCGGCACCGACCCGGAGGGGACCTCCGGCCCGCACGCATCCGCCGCTGCCGGCACCGCGCAACCCACCGCCTTCGGTCATCCGCGTGGCCTCGCGACCCTCTTCTTCACGGAGATGTGGGAGCGGTTCACCTATTACGGCATCCAGTCGATCCTGATCCTGTTCCTGGTCGCCGCCAGCGGCCGCGGTGGGCTGGGTTTCGACGACCAGAGCGCCAGCGCCGTCTGGGGTCTGTATCTGGGGGGCACCTACCTGCTGTCGCTGCTCGGTGGCTGGGTGGCGGACCAGCTTACCGGCGGCAATATCGCGATAGCTTCGGGCGGTGTGCTGATCACGGTCGGGAATGCTCTGCTGGCAGCCGGCGGTACACGCCTCTTCTTCCTCGGGCTGATCTGCAACGTGCTCGGCGTCGGCATGCTCAAGCCCAACGTCAGCGCCACGGTCGGCGAGCTCTATCCCGAAGGCGGCTCGCGCCGTGACGCCGGCTTCTCGATCTTCTACATCGGCATCAACATCGGCTCGCTCCTCGCCCCGATGTTCGTGCCCGTCATCGCCCGCAGCTACGGCTGGCACGCCGGCTTCGCACTGCCGGCGCTCGGCATGCTGATCGGCGTCGTGCAGTTTCTCGCCACGCGCCATTTCCTGGGCTCGGCCGGCGCGGCGCCGGCGAGCACCCGGCCGCGCTCCTGGCTCGCCCTGTGGGTCATTGTGGCCGTCATCGGCGCGCTCACGGCGCTGCTGCTGAGCGGCCTCGTCAGGGTCAATCCGGTGACTCTGGCCGCGCGCGTTTCGTGGCTGGTCGCGTTGCTGCTGGCGGTATATCTGCTCTACATCGCGGTCTTCGGCGGCCTCAGCCGCGTGGAGCGCAACCGCGTGTTCGCGATGATGACACTGTTCGCGGCCTCCACCGTCTTCTGGATGGCCTACATGCAGATATTCGGCTCGTTGACGCTGTTCGCGGCGCGCTACACCGATCTCGACATCTTCGGCTGGCAGATGCCCGCCGGCGACATGCAGGCCTTTCCGCCGAGCTACATCATCGTGTTGGCGCCGGTCTTCGCGGCGCTGTGGATCGGGCTCGGCAAGCGCGACCGGGACCTGTCCGCACCGGCGAAGTTCGCCTGGGGTCTGCTGCTGATGGCGGCGGGCATGCTGGTCATGTATCTGGCGGCGCTGCGGGTGCTGCACGGGATCAAGGTTTCCCCCCTGTGGCTGATAGCCACCTATTTCCTGACCTCGAGCGGTGAGCTCTGCCTGTCGCCGGTGGGCCTTTCCGCCACCACCAAGTTGGCGCCGGCGCGCTTCGCGGCGCAGACCATGGGCCTGTGGTTCCTCACCCTCGCGCTGGGAAGCTTCCTGGCGGGCCTGCTGGCCGGCGACTACGACGCCCAGCACCTTGCGACGCTGCCGGCGCTCTACCTGAAGCTCTTCTGGTGGACCGCGGCCAGCGGTGCCGTGATGCTGCTGATCACGCCGCCGGTGAAGCGGCTGATGGCAGGGGTGCGCTGACATCCGGCACGGCGGGTGCTGAGGCGGGCTATCGTTTCGGGCTCTTCCCGGGAGGCGCTACCCATGATTGCTCATACGACCCTTCCTGTCAGCGATTACCGCAGGTCCAAGACCTTCTACGGCAAGGCGCTGGCCCCGCTCGGCTATCGAAACAAGATGGAGTTCGCCGAGTCGGCGGGGTTCAACGACGGCAGGAACACGGACTTCTGGATCAGCAGGGAAGACATCTTCGCCCCGACCCATCTCGCGTTCGAAGCGCACGATGAAGCCGAGGTCAAGGCATTCCATGCCGCGGCGCTCGCCGCCGGCGCCAAGGACAACGGTGGTCCGGGGTATCGCGACTACTGGCCGGGCTATTACGCCGCCTTCGTCCACGACCCGGACGGACACAACATCGAGGCGGTGTGGTACGACTACAGCAGGGTGAAGTGAGCGCCAGCGGACCCGGGCGCGGCTCCTTCGTCGGCCACGACTTCATTGCGCCATTGCCACCAGCGCCGTACGCGTCCTGCGCTCAGCCTCGGTGGGCGACCAGGAGGCCAGCTGCTGTAGGGAGTAGGTTCGGCTGAGCTCCCGGATCAAGTTCAAGCCAAGCCAGTATCCAGCCCGGTTGGGATACCCGGGGTTCAGCGGACCGCGTCCGCCCTCGAACCAGCGCGCGTAGAGCGGCGAGATGCGGTGAGCCCTCGGGTCAATGGTCAGCGTACTTGCGACACGGAGGAAATCGCGGGCGGCCGGCCGCAGCCGCGAGGGTGTCAGCGCGCCCAGGTCGGATTGCAGGAGATACTGGCCATCGGAATGGCCGGCGGATACCACCGAGCTCACGTATGTCGCCAGACCTTCGGCGAAAAGCGGCAGGGTCAGCATGGTCTCGGGCATGACGCCGTCATTTTTCACCCCGGCGTGCTCTGCATCGTAGAGGTGAAAGAGCTCGTGCGGCAGGAGGATCGGCAGGTCCGCTTTCTCGAGAGCGAGCGTGTCGACCGCCAGAGCGAGAACCGGCGTGCCGTCGGGGAGCTCGCCGCTCTTCGAATCGAAGTTAGGCGCCAGAACGATGACGGCCCGGGGCGCGCCGGCAGCGCCCGGGAAGAGCCGGCGAAACCTGCGACCCTGGATGCGAAGTTGCGCCGCGATGTCGTTTGACTCTGCCGCGATCTCGGCTGCGACCTGCGGGTATTGGGCAAACCGCAGCCGCAGCATCCGCTGCCAGGGCATTTTCCGCCGCGGCAACTCGCGCGCGCGGCCGTTTTGCTTCTCGCCGCATGGCCCCGTACCATCCCCGCAAACATGATGCGAAGAACAGAGCGGGCGTGCGTCCTGGCGATACTTGCTGCAGGTCTGGGATCGAGTCATACGGCACGGTCCCAGGACGCGCCGATTCACGTGGCGGCTGCGGCCGCTGCTGCGCCCTCCAGGGCCTGTGGCAGCTTGCACGAGCTCGTCACCAGCGACTGCCCGCTGACCTGGCACGGCATTACCGTCTTCGGCGCCTATGACGTCGGTGTCGGCTGGGTCAGCCACGGCATGCCGCCAAGTCCCGATAACTACCAAGGCGAATCGCTGCTCAACCGCAACGGCAATCACTCTCGATTTCTCATCGAACCGAGCAACCTGTCGCAGACGGGCCTGGGCATCAGGGGCAAGGAGGAGCTTCTGCGCGGTGGCTGGTCGCTCGTATTCAACGCTTCGACCGGCATCAGTGCCCAGTCGGGCCGACTCGCCAATGCATCCCTCACCGCCATCAACGACAACGGCCTTCCGCGGGGCAGCTATACGGCAAGCATCGACGGCTCGCGCGCGGGCCAAGTCTTCAATGACGAATTGTATGGCGGCATCTCGTCCCCCCGGCTCGGCACACTGAGCTTCGGTCGGCAGCGCTCTCTCGGGACCGATGCGATGATCGTATACGATCCTGCCGGCGGCGCTTATGCCTTTTCGTACATCGGCTACAACGGCACGCTGGCCGGCGGCGGCGACTCCGAAGACGGCCGTTGGAACGATGCCATGAAATACCGCCTGACCTACGACCCGGTTCATTTCGGCGTGATGTATAAATTCGCCGACGGGGCGGGCGGCTGCTACTCTGCCGCCGCGACCTGGGCGGCCAACACCTGTACGCCGGAGCAGCCGCATAACACCGCCTATGGACTCGACCTCGGTGGAGACTACGCCAACGTCTCTGTCGATGTCGTCTACCAGCACTACGATCAGGCCGTGAGCATACTCAACCCATTGCTCGGGGCTCAGAGTCCGACGCAGCCCTATCAGTCGACCATCGACAGCATCAACACACAGCCCATTGCCGGCGCCAATCTGCTCGACACCGGCAACACCGTGTACGGCATCGTGACCGACAACAGTGCCATCATGATTGCCGCCCGGTACACCCGCGGCCCATTGAGATACTTTGGCGGCTACGCGCACATCCGGCAGACCAACCCGTCGCAGCCGCTGGGCATCGGCGCCACGGATCAGGGCGGATATCTCATGAGTGGTGTCGAGGACAACAATCTCGACTCTCCCAAGGTCGTGCAGATCTGGTGGTCGGGCGCAAAATACGCCGTTGGCGGGCAAACCGACCTCACCGCGGCCTGGTATCACCAACTGCAGAACGACTTTCGCGTTCCCGCGGCCTGCTCTGCCGCCGCCGGTTTCCGCAGCTCCTGCGCCGGCACGCTCAACGAGTTTTCACTGTACGTGGACCACCATTTCACCGCGCGCTTGGACGCTTATGCCGGTATCGCTTATTCCGACGTGAGCGGCGGATTGGCGATCGCCATCCCTCACAGCCCCGGCGTCCCCTATTACCACGACAGCAACACTGCTCCGGTAATAGGGGGTCGTTTCACTTTCTGAGATCGCGCCGAGCGGGCGCCGCTGCCGCCGACTGTCGCGCTGATCACGGGCGTATCGAAATCCGCATTCATGCTGTCGATGAGCAGCCACGCGCGCCGGTAACTCATCCCGATGACGCGTGCCGCCTGCGACAGGGAGCCGGTGCGGGCGATCGCTTCCAGCAGGGTTATCTTGCCGATCCCGACGGAGCAGCGATCGTGGAAGTCGATCCGGAAGCGGATGCCCGGAGAGGGCGACGACCGGGACGGGCTCCTGCGTGCTCTGCTGCTCACCCCTCGAGCCCAGCCGAATTCAGCCCGCAATGCGCCCCTGTTGGATCTGAGGCGGCAGCCGCCGCGCGTAGTAGTCGGGATAGTCGGCGCTCAGTCCCTTGAAGCGGCGGTGGATCCAGAGATACTGCTCGGGTACCGCGCGCACCCGTGCCTCGATCAGGTGGTGGAAGCGCTCCGCGTCGGCGCTCGGGCAGTCGCTCGGGAAGTTGTCGAGCGGCGGATGGATGACCGCCCGGTAGCCGCGCGCCCCCGGCAGCCGCTCGACGAAGTAAGGCAGCACGGCTGCTCCGGTCATGCGCGCGATCCGCGAGGTGAGGGTGTTGGTCGCGGCCGGTATGCCAAACATGGGCACCATTTCCGCGCCCTTCTTGCGATAGCTCTGGTCGGGCGCGTACCACACGACCTCGTTGTTTTTCAGCGCCGAGATCAGCGCCCGGATGTCGTCGCGCGGGATCGGGCGCACGCCGAGGTTGCAGCGGCAACGCCCAAGGGCGTAGGCGAGGGCCTCGTTCTTGGTCGGACGATAAAGGACATTCACCGGCGTGACGGAGGCCAGCATGCGCCCAGCCATCTCCATCGGGGTGAAATGCGCCGTGAGCAGGATGACACCCCGGCCCCGGGCAAGCGCAGCGCGCAGGTGCTGGGCACCCTCGACGCTGATGATCCGGTCGATCTGCGACTGCGGCGTCCACCAGGCCAGAGGAACTTCCAGCAGCGCGATGCCGAGACTCGCGAAATGGCGGTTGAGCAGGCGCTCGCGTGCCGCGGGCTCGAGCTCCGGCAGGCACAGCTCCATATTGCGGCGAGCGATGTGTACCCAGCCGAACGGCAGCCGCCGCAGGATTGCGCCGAGCACCGCTCCGACCTTGAGCATGAGCGAAAATGGCAGCAGCGCGAGCAGCCGCAGCAGCCCCAACCCGAGCCAGGTCGGCCAGCAACGGGGGGCAAGGAGGCGGCTCCAGCGCGGTGGCGGTGCCGTAGCGCGCGGCTGCGCAGCGGTAGGTGTAAACAAAAATCCCCCGGGGCCGCCTGTGGCGCGCCCTGGAACCGAGCATAGCGCGCTTTGCGATGGAAAGTGTGATCGCTAACACAATGGGCGAGCGAATCCCGGCGGGTACACTGGCGCGCAAATGACCGCTCAACCCCTGGCCGGCCGCACCATCGCCGTTCCCGAAAGTCGCGCGCTCGAGGTCTTCGCGGCCTTGCTCGAGCGGCGCGGTGCGCGCGTCATCCGCTGCCCGCTGGTTGCGATCCGCGATGCGCCCGAGTGGGGGCCGGTGCTCGATTGGAGCCGCCAGCTCGCGGCGGCCGCGCTCGATGATCTGATTCTCCTCACGGGCGAGGGGCTGCGGCGGATCCTCGCCTGCATCGAGCGCCACGAGCCTGCGCTGCGACCGCGATTCATCGATGCCCTGGGCAGGGTGCGCAAGATCGTTCGCGGTCCGAAGCCGGCCAAGGTCCTGCGCGAGCTTGGCCTGAAGGCGCAGATCGCCGCCGAGACTCCGACGACGGATGGAGTCATCGCGAGCCTGCGCGGCCTGGACCTGCGCGGGCGCCGCATGGGCGTTCAGCTCTACGGCAGCGAGCCGAACCGGACGTTGGTCGATTTTCTCGCCAGTGCCGGTGCAACCGTAGCGACAGTAGCGCCCTACGTTTACGCCGATGCCGCCGACGAGCAGGCCGTGCGCGGCCTGCTCGAACAGCTGCGCGCGGGACTGGTCGATGCCATTGCTTTCACCAGCTCGGCGCAGATTGAGCGCCTGATCGCCGTCGCCTCCGAGGATGGCGCCAGATCAGCGCTCGCCAACACGTTGGTGGCCGCGATCGGACCTGTCGTGGTGGCGACGCTGCGGCGGCATGGTATCGCTGCGCGGCTGATGCCGGAGGAGTCCTTCTTCCTGAAGCCGCTCACCCGCGCGCTCGAAGAGGCGCTGCAATGATTCTGCGGCCCGCCGTGCCCGAGGACGCCATGCCGGTTGCAAGCGTTCACGTGCGCGCGTGGCAGGTCGCCTACCGCGGTTTGATTCCAGATGAGCATCTGCAGGGAATGCGCGCGCAAGACCGGGCACAGCGATACAACTTCGCCGCTTGCGACCCGGCCCGGCCCAGAACGCTCGTCGCCCTGGAAGCGCATACGGTCCTCGGCTTCGCCACGGTCGCACCCGCCCGCGATACGGACGCAGCCGGCCAGGGAGAGCTTTGCGCGCTGTATGTCGACCCCGACTGTTGGGGCCGAGGAATCGGTCAGGCGCTGGCGGCAGCGGCGCGCGTCGAACTTCATCGCCAGGGCTTCAGCAAAGCGGTGTTGTGGGTGGTTGCCGGCAACGCGCGCGCGCAGCGTTTCTACCGGGCCGACGGCTGGACCCCTGACGAATCACGCCGGGCGCAGCAGGTGTGGAACGTCACCCTGGATACGCTGCGTTACCGCCGGCGGCTCGATGAGGTCTATTCCGAGGTATCGTCCTCGACCACCGTTCCCTGATGGAACAGAATCCTCCACTCCCGCGCCGAGCGCCGCCAGACAGTCGCGCGACGCGTCTTGCGTTGCCCCTGTGCCAGCGTATAAGTCAACAGATAGGTATCGCTTCCAAGCGCCCTGCAGGCGAAGTCACTCGCTTCCCACGTATCCTCGAGCGCGAGATGGCTTGCAACCTGGTGTCGATCCTCCAGCACATCGAGCACGTGCTCGCGGCTGTAGCGGCGGCCGGATGCGCCGACTTCCCAGAAACCGTCCGCGGTCATGGCCGCGAAGTCCGCCCTGGTGTTGCCCAGCTCCGGGCGATGAAAGATGGGTTCGCGGCCGCGCAGCTCCTCGAGGACTTCCCGCAGCGCGGGCTCTGTCGTCAACCACGGTTTCACGTTGCTCACCTCGATGCGGCCGTATCCGGCGCGTCTCGCCGCCGCCTGCGCAGCGCCACTGCCACTGGAATGAGCGAGACGACGATGATCAGGATCGTCACCAGCCCGAAGTTGCGCTTCACCAGCGGCACGTTGCCGAACAGGTAGCCGCCGCAGAGGAAGAGCAGCACCCAGCTGAAGCCGCCGACGATGTTGTAGACCTGGAAGCGCGCGTAGGGCATACGGCCGATGCCGGCGACGAACGGCATGCAGGTGCGGACGATGGGGACGAAGCGCGACAGCGCGACCGCCCGGCCGCCGTGGCGGCGGAAGAACTCCTCCGTGCGGCGCAAATACTGCACCTTGAGCAGACGGTAGCGGCCACTGAAGGCGGGCGGGCCTATGTACCGGCCCACCGAGTAGTTGACGGTGTTGCCGAGCACGGCGGCCACGGCAAGCACGACGAACACGAGGGGCGCATTGAGCGTGTTGCTGGTATCGACCGCGGCCAGGGCGCCGATGCCGAAGAGCAGCGAGTCGCCGGGCAGGAACGGCGTCACGATGAGGCCGGTCTCCGCGAAGATGACCGCGAAGAGGATCGGGTAGATCCAGTAGTGAACGTGCGCCAGCAGCTCGACCAGATGGCGGTCGAGGTGCAGGACGAGATCGATCAGCCACGACATGCGTGCAGCCTAGCAGGCATCGCGGCGCGCTGGGCCGGGCAGGCTCGGATCCAGCGCTTTAACTAAGGCAGCATGTCCTCGCCCGCAAGCGGCGCCGGGGCGCTCTGCGCCACCGTCTTCAGCAGATGACCCGGCGAGCTGCCGCCATGGACCTCGCTCTCGAGCGTACTCAAGGCCAGTTGCACTTCGCCATCGCGTGACTGCAGGGAGGGCGCGCTCTTGCCGCTCATGACGCTGGCGGCCTCATGCTCCGGGCCGCGCTCGACGACGTCCGGCAGAATACCCTTGCCCTGCACGGAGCCGCCCGAGGGTGTGAAATACCGGGAAGTGGTGAGCTTCACGGCCCCGCCGTACTCCAATGGGATGACGGTCTGCACGGTGCCCTTGCCATAGGTCCGGTGCCCGATCAGCAGTGCGCGCCCGTGGTCCTTGAGCGCCGCGGCGACGATCTCCGCGGCTGATGCAGTGCCGCTGTTGACCAGCACAACGACGGGCGCGCCATTCATCAGATCGCCCGGCGTCGCGTCCATCTCGAACCGAGCATCGGGCGTCCGACCCTCTGCGGTAACAATCACGCCGCTATTCAGGAAGTCATCAGCGACAGCGACACCGGACTCCAGCACTCCACCGGGATTGTCGCGCATATCGAGCACCAGGCCCTGAAGACCGCCATGATTGTCGCGCTGGAGCCTCGATAGTGCGGAACTCACCTCATCAGGCGTCGTGTCGCTGAAGGAGTCGATGCGCACATAGCCATACCCTGGCGTCAGGGTCTGAGAGGAGACACTGTGCACCTCCACGTTCGCGCGGCGCAGCGCAAATTTCAGCAAGCCGGATGTTCCGCTGCGATGGATGGTGAGGGTGACGGTGCTGCCGGAGACCCCGCGCATGTGCTCGATGGCGCCGTTGACGTCGGAGCCGACTTCGCGGCCGTCGATGGCCACGATCTCATCGCCGGCCCGCAGGCCCGCCTGATCGGCAGGGGAGCCCTGGATGGCATCGACGACCTTCACAGCGGAGCCGTCTGCGGCCACCTCGATGCCGACACCCGGATAGGAGCCCCTGGTGCTGAGACGGGTCTCCTCGAACTCCTCAGTATCGAGATACGCGGAGTGCGGATCGAGCGACGAGACCATGCCGCGGATGGCGGCATCCATCAGCTTACTGTCACTGACCCGATCGACGTAGTCGTGCTTGATGTGCTCGTAGACCTCGGCGAAAAGCCGGGCCTGCTGCCACGGAAGGGTGGCAGGATCGCTGGAATCGCCCTGGGTAGCTGGCCCCTCCGCCAGTACGGCGCCGGCGAAAGCGGCGGAAAAGCCGAAAATGGCCCCCGTAACGAGAGCGATCAGCGTGCGCTTGCCGCTCGACATGTGAAGCATCCCCCCGTGGGATCAAAGCGTCCAACGATGCTACGGCGTGCCCTGCCGGTCAATGGCCGCACGAGCGGGTCAATACGAGCCCGCTGCTCCGAGTGCCCGCGCGGGACCGCTCGCCGCATCCTCAGACGAGTTGAGCTCCGCCAGCAGATCATCGAGAGGTACCGGCCGCGATATGGCAAATCCCTGCCCGTAGTCGACACCGAGGGTGGCAACGCGCGCCCGGATCTCCTCGGTCTCCACATATTCGGCGACGGTGGTCAGCGACATGGTGCGGGCGAGCTGTGCGATGGCGCGCACCATCGATTCGGCGCGCGGGTCGCGGACCACATCGCGCACGAAACTGCCATCGATCTTCAGCATCGTCAGCGGCAGGTCGCGCAGATACGCCAGCGAGGAAAGCCCGGTGCCGAAATCATCGAGTGCGATACCGCAGCCGAGCGCACGGAGCTTGCGCATCAGCTCGGTGGCACGCTTGACGCTTGCAACGGCGGTGTTCTCCGTGAGCTCGAAACAGAAAAGCTCGGGCGGCAGGCCGCCACTGCGGATGCGCTCGAGCAGAAATTCGCTGAAGGCCTCGTCGTTGAGCGATTGGCCGGAGAAGTTGATCGCGAACGAGAGCGGCACATCGGCGAAGATCCCGGCGTGGGTCTTGAGCCGCTGCACGGCGGTGTCGATCACCCAGCGATCGATGCTCTGCATGAGCTGGTAGCGTATTGCCGCCGACATGAAACTCTCGGGCGCCGCGGCAGTGCCGTCCTCATCTATCATGCGCACCAACAGCTCGTAGTGCGGCCGCAAGCGCGTGCCGGTGGCGAAGGGCAGTATGAGCTGTGCATCGAGCCGCAGCCGTCCGGCGCTGATGGCATCGTGCAGCTG
>JBOIAB010000170.1:0-11242 GCA_050738635.1 Steroidobacteraceae bacterium | reverse complement strand
TCAAGGTTGGCGCCGCCACCGAGATCGAGATGAAGGAGAAGAAGGCCCGCGTCGAGGATGCGCTGCACGCGACCCGCGCGGCCGTGGAGGAAGGCGTGGTGCCGGGCGGCGGTGTCGCCCTGATCCGTGCGCTGAAGGCACTCGATAAGCTCGAGGGCGCGAACGAGGACCAGACGGTCGGCGTTCGCATTCTCGCTCGCTCGATCGAGGAGCCGCTGCGGCAGATCGTGGAGAACGCCGGCGAGGACGCGGCCGTGGTCCTCAACAAGGTCAAGGAAGGCAAGGGCACGTACGGCTACAACGCCGCCACGGGTGAGTTCGGCGATCTGATCGAGCAGGGCATTCTCGATCCGACCAAGGTCACGCGCCTGGCGCTGCAGAACGCGGCGTCCGTCTCGGGTCTGCTGCTGACGACAGAAGTCATGGTGGCTGAGGCGCCGAAGGATGACGAGCACAGTCATGGGATGCCGCCAGGTGGTGGCATGGGCGGAATGGACATGTAATGGACGCGTCTCCCGAAGCCCCGTAGGGGCGTAGGGAGACACCCCTCGAAAGAGGTATCGATAATTCAGAGATGAGCCGATAGGCTTATCAGCACTGGTTAGGGACGGCGCCCGCCCCCAAAGCGGGCGGCCTCCTGAAAGACGCGGAGCAAGACCCCCTATTCCGCGCAATCTTGAAGGCCCGCTTATGCGGGCCTTTTTTTAGGTCCGACCTGCTACGGGGGGCCGCCCGGTCTCGGCGAAATCGCTGTCTGCGACACTCGCTGGCGCAGGTCATCGACGAATTGCTGTCGCGCTTGCAGGTCGGTCCGCAACCGTGCCGCATCCTCGCAGTTCAGGATTGGGACCATCGAGCCGGTCTGCTCCTCATGACGGCAAAAGAGAGTCTTATCGCCCTCGATCTCGGTGGTATAGCCCGCTCGGAGCGCGAGCTCGAGCACCGCGGTCGATACCCCCAATTGTTTCGCGAGGGCATCCAATTTGACGGTGGGTTGCTTGACGGACGGCTGGGCACACCCCGCCGCGCCTACTGCGACCATCACACACATGAGGAACATCAACGGATATGGCCTCTTCACGGGGCCTCCTTTCTAGCTTCGGCCTCGGCCTCGGCCTGTGGGTGCGAATCATACGCTCAGCGCATGCCGCTTCGTCACATGTCCTCGCGCAGCGCATAATTGAAAGACTATGCGAGGCTGCGGGAGCGTCCCATGACTTTACCTTCCAGGCGGATTCTGACGGCGGCGGCGGTGACCGTGGGTCTCGTGCTGGGGCTGGTGGGCCTCGCGATGGGGCAATCGGCGAACCCAGCGGCGGCGATGCAGACGGACGCCGATAGGGTGGTCCCGGCAAGCAAGTCGATGGTCGGCGGTCGGCTCATCGCCAAGGGACCGGGCTACAGCATCGTCGTCGCCTCGCCTGGGTCGAGCAGCCAGGCGACGGCGCAGGACACAAAGGTCACGGATGCACCGCTCGAGACCTTGCACGAGCCGATCGTCTGTCAGGGACAGCGGGTGTTGAGCATCGACAACCGGAACATCCGCTTCGAAGGCAACGCCATCACCGCCGAGGATGGCTGCGAGCTTCACATCAGCAACAGCCGCATCAGTGCCACCGGCATCGCCATCCGCGCGCGCAATGCCAACGTGCACATAGAGAACAGCGAGATCGAGGGCCACAAGGCATCCATAGATGCCGCCGGCGCCGCCCAGATTTACGCCGAGACCTCGACTTTCAGGGGCGCAGCCCGGCGCCTCGGTGAAGCGACCATCCACGACCTCGGCAACAACGTCTGGGATTGACCGCCTGATCATCGGCGCGGAGCTGGAGAAGTGTCTGCAGGGCCAGTTGGACGCCCTGGAGTCCGCTTCCCCGGGGCGGCTCGAGTCACTGCCGCCCCTAGTTCGCGACTCGCTCCCGCGTGTCTTTGCGGCCAGTGACTTCGTTGCGCACGCGTGTGTCCGCGATGCCGAGCTGCTGAGCGATCTCACCGGACATTACCGTCTCACCAGCCGCTCGGCCGCCGGCGACTACGCTGCTCGCGCGCCGGTCGCGGGCTTCGGCTCCGACACGGACATGCTCTCGGCCCTGCGACGTTGGCGTCGGCGTGAGATGGTGCGTATCGCATGGCGCGCGTTGGCCGGCTGGGCGGAGGTCGAGGAGACGCTCTGCGAGCTTTCTGACTTCGCCGACGCGGCCATCCGCGTGTCGCTCGAGCATGCCCGGCAATCCCTCACGGTCCGCTATGGCGAGCCGCGCTCTCCGGCCGGGGCGGTGCAGTCGCTGCTGGTCGTCGCCATGGGCAAGCTCGGCGGGCACGAGCTTAATTTCTCGTCCGATGTCGACCTGGTGCTGCTTTTTCCCGAGCACGGCGAAACCGATGGCCCGCGAGCGATCGCCAACGAGGAGTTCTTCACTCGTCTCGGCCAGAGCCTCATCCGGTTGTTGGAGAGCACGACCCACGATGGCTTCACGCTGCGAGTGGACATGCGGCTGCGTCCCTTCGGCGACAGCGGCCCGCTGGTCACGAGCTTTGCCGGGCTGGAGGATTATCTGCCGCTGCATGGCCGGGACTGGGAGCGCTACGCCTATGTGAAGGCGCGCGCGGTCACCGCCGACGATCGCTATGCAGAGATCCGCGCCTCGGCGCTCGGCCCGTTCGTCTACCGCCGCTACCTCGATTACGGCGTGTTCGAGAGCCTGCGGGAGATGAAAGGCCTCATCGAGCGCGAGGTCGCGCGCCGCGAGCTCGCCGGCCACATCAAACTCGGGCCCGGCGGCATCCGCGAGATCGAGTTCATCGTGCAGGCGTTTCAGCTCATTCGCGGCGGTCGCGAGCGGCGGCTGCAAACCACTTCGCTCCTCGAGGCGCTGAGCATGCTCGGTGAGTTGCGCCTGCTGCCGGAGGGCGCCGTGCCGGAACTGCGCGCGGCCTATCTGTATCTGCGGCGGCTGGAGAACAGCCTGCAGATGCTCGCCGACGCCCAGGTCCACCAGCTTCCCGCCGACGAGCTGGCGCAGCAGCGCATCGCGCTCGCCATGGGCGCCACGGATTGGGGCGCGCTGCTCGGCGAGCTCGGCCGACATCAGGCCTGTGTCAGCGGTCACTTCAACCGCTTCGTCTTCGGGACCGCGGACCGCGGCGGCACCGCGGTCAGCATCGATCTCGGCCGGCTGTGGGACGACGGCGCGGAGAGCGCCATGCTTTCCGAGCTTTCCGAGTCGCTCTGCCGCGCCGGGTTCGCGGACGCCGCACCGGCGGCGCAGATGCTGTTGGCGCTACGCGCCTCGGCTTTGGTGCGCAAGCTCGATGAGCCGGGGCGGCGGCGGTTGCAGGCGCTGTTGCCCCCGCTGCTCGCCGACATCGGTGCCGCCAGGCTCGCGGGCACGGAGCAGCTGGCGGTGCTGCGGCGAATCATTTCGATTCTCGAAGCCACCGGCAAGCGCTCGGCGTATTTCGTGCTGTTGCGCGACAGTCAGGCGGCGCGGTCGCGGCTCATCGAAATCTGCCGACACGGCGAGTTCCTGGTGCGCCAGATCGCCTCTTACCCGCTGCTGCTCGATGAGCTCGTCGATGAGCGGTTGCTGTCGGAGCTGCCCGACCGCCAGGCGCTCGCGCGCGAGCTGCAGGCCGCCATGCAGCAGCTCGACGACGACGACCCGGAGCATCAGGTCGAGGCGCTCTGCCACTTCCAACGCTCCGCCGTCTTCCGGATCGCGGTCGCGGACCTCACCGGACGATTGCAGGTCATGCGCGTGAGCGACCGGCTGACCGAGATCGCGGAGCTCATCCTGGCGCGAGCGGTCGAGCTCGCCTGGCGCCAGATCACGGCGCAATTCGGCGTGCCGCACTGCGGCGAGGGCGTGCAGCGGCGGCCGGTGAGCATCTGCGCGGTGGGCTACGGCAAGCTCGGCGGCTTCGAGCTCGGGTACGCCTCGGACCTCGATCTGGTTTTTCTGCACGACTCCCGCGGTGAGCGCCAGGAGACCGAGGGCGCACGTCCGATCGAGAATCCGCTCTTCTTCGTGCGCCTGACGCAGCGGTTGGTGCATCTGCTCACCATGCACTCGGCGGCCGGCCGGCTCTATGAGGTGGATGTGCGGCTACGGCCGAGCGGCAAGGGCGGCATGCTGGTCACGCAGATCGATGCTTTCGCGGAGTACCAGCGGCGCGAAGCCTGGACCTGGGAGCATCAGGCGCTGCTGCACGCGCGTGCGGTGGCCGGCGAAGCCGCGCTGTGCGCGGAATTCGAGCGCACTCGCCTCGATGTGCTGCGCCACGCGGTACGGCGCGAGAGTCTGCGGGACGATGTGCGCGCGATGCGCGAGCGCATGCGGCGGGAGCTCTCGAAAAGCGACGGCGGCAGGCTGGATCTCAAACAGGAGGCCGGCGGCATCGCCGACATCGAGTTCCTGGCGCAGTACTGGGCGCTCAAGTGGGCTCGCGACTATCCACCGGTAGCGATGTTTTCCGACACCATCCGACAGCTCGAGTCGGCCGCTTCGGCCGCTCTCGTGCCACAGGCGACCGTCGATGTGCTCACGGCCGCTTACCGGGCGTACCGCACCCGCATGCACCATCTTTCCCTGGCCGGTGAGCCCGGCCTGCTCGCGGCAGGGGAATTCGCCGCTGAGCTCGCCGCGGTCACGGCGGTATGGGATGAGGTCATGCTGCGGGCTGAACCGGTATAATGACGCCATGGCCGCGCAACCCAAAGCACTCATCCAGCCGAATGCGCAGAACCAGTACGAGGTCACCTGCGAGGATCTGCCGCTTTCGTGCCCGATGCCGCAGATGTATCTGTGGAATTCCCATCCCCGCGTCTACCTGCCCATCGAGGATACCGGTTGGGCCAAATGTCCGTACTGCGGCGCCGAATATACGTTACGGCGTTAGCTCACTGGTCCAGCAGGGACGCGATCAAAGTCATCAGCTTCTGCAACGCGCCGCGATTGCGGTCGACGGCGGCGCGACCGCGCTGCCCCATTTCCAGCCGCAACGCCTGATCGGACAGCAGCTCAGTCACTCGCGAGCCGAGCTCCGCCGCGTTGCGGACGACCTTCGCCGCACCGCAGTCGAGCAGCAGCCGCGCCACGTCTTCGCCGTTGGAGTTGTTGGGTCCCGTCAGGATGGGTAGTCCCAGCGCCGCGGGCTCCAGCAGATTGTGGCCGCCGATGGGAGCGAGGCTGCCACCGACGAACGCCACGTCGGCTGCTGCGTAGAAATAGAGCAACTCGCCAAGCGTATCGAGCAGGAGCACGTTGCAGCCCTCTCTCGCGGCTGCCGGCGCGGACGATTGCGAGCGACGTGTGAAAGCGATGCCTTGCCGCTCGAGCCAGGCCGCCACTTCACCGAACCGCTTGGGATGGCGCGGAGCGAGCACCAGCAGCACTCCGGAGTGAGCAGCGCCGACCTGCCGCTGCGCTTCCAGCACCGCCTCTTCCTCCGCTCCGCCATGAGTGCTGCCCGCTACCCAGAGCGCGCGGCTCGGCGCGTATTGCTCGCGCAAGGCCTTGCTACGCTCGCCGATGTCCGCCGGCAGCGTGAGATCGAATTTGAGGTTTCCCGTGACGTACGTGCGCTCCGCGGCGGCGCCGAGAGCGCGAAAACGCTCCGCGTCTCCCTCGCCCTGCGCGGCGACGACGACGCCGCCCGACACGGTCTCCTTGAACAGCGCGCCGAGCCGCCGGTAGCGATCGGTCGAGCGGCGCGACAGGCGCGCGCTGGCGATGACCAGCGGTATGCGCCGGCGGCGGCATTGGCGATACAGGTTCGGCCAGAGCTCGGTTTCCACGATGACCGCCAGCCGCGGACGGGCGCGATCGAGAAAGCGGCGTACCGATCCCGGCAGGTCGAATGGCAGAAAGCGCACTTCCGCCGCGCCGCTGAAGAGCGCCCGGGCGCGCGCCGCACCGGTGGGAGTGAAGGTGGTCACCAGCACCGGCACCTCCGGATACCGCTGCCGCAGCGCGATGACCAGTGCCGCCGCCGCCTGCACTTCGCCGACGGACACCGCGTGGACCCAGATAGGGGAGTGCGGGAGGACCGGACCGAAGCCGAATCGCTGGCCGAAGTTGCGCCAGTAGCTGCGGTCGCGCAGCCCGCGGGTGGCGAGCATCACCGCGACCAGGGGAGCCGCGAGGTATACCGCCGCGAGGTAGAGCAGGCGCATGGCGGCTCGCGCTCAGCCGCTCGCCGGCTCGGGGGGCGCGGCCTGCTGCCAGTACCCGTTGAGCAGCCCGTGCCAGTCCGCCTCGGAGAAGCGCTCGGCCGGCAAGCCGTAGGTGATTTTCTCCAGCGACCGCCGCAGCCGCACGAGATTGGCGTCGCGCCACATGCCCGGCCGCCGCAGCTGACAGCGGTCGAAGTCGACCAGGTAAACGCTCTCTTCGCTGAGCAGCACGTTGCGCGCGTTGAGGTCGGCGTGGCAGACACCGAAGTCATGAAAGCGCCGGATGCAGCGCCCGATCGAGATCCAGGTGACGATGGACAGCGCGCCAAGAGCCAGGCAGTCGGCGAGCGAGCCCACCGTCGTCAATCGCTCCGTGATGATGTCGCCCCGATAGGTGCGACCCTGACGGACGTAGCGGGCGGCGATCGGTGCCGGCACCGGCAATCCCGCGCGATGCAGCCGGTACATGATCGACCATTCCGCGAATGGGCGCGTCTCATCTTCGCCGCGCCAGAGGTATCGGTCGGAAGAGAGCAGAGAGACGAACCCGCCGCGATGATAATGACGCAACACCAGCCGGCGATCGCGGCTGCGCACGAAGTGCGTGGTGCCCCGGCCTTGTGCGACGCCTTCGAGCTCGCCGCGCGAGCTCCAATATCGCGGGTCGAACCAGGGAGGCGTCAAATTGCGGGCCCTGGAGGCGTCGTATAGCATGGCGCCTCCCTCGATGACACCTTGCTTGACCTCCGACCCGAGCGGCCAGCGTCCGCTCACCGGATACTCTCCGTGAAGTTGCCGCTCGACGGACCGCCTCGCGCTGTCTGCATATTGAGACTTTCGTCGCTCGGCGATACATGCCACGTCGTGCCGCTCGTCCGGGCGCTGCAGCGCACATGGCCGCAGACGAAGCTGACATGGATCATCGGCAAAGCGGAGTCGCGCCTGATGGAGCTCATTGATGGCGTGGAGTTTATCACCGTCGACAAGCGGGCCGGCCTTGCTGCGCGTCGCGATCTCAAGGCGACCCTGCGCGGCAGAAGCTTCGACGTCCTGCTGCACATGCAGCTATCGCTGCGCGCAAGTCTCCTCGCGAGCGTCGTGCAGGCGCCGATCCGACTCGGCTTCGACCGCGCGCGCGCGCGCGAGCTGCAATGGCTCTTCACCAATGCGCGGATTGCGGCGCGTACCCGCGAGCACGTCCTCGACAGCTTCTTCGGCTTCCTCGAGGCGCTCGGTATCCACGACCGCACTTTGCGCTGGGATGTGCCGCTGACAGCCGCGGCGCTCGAATATGCCCGGACCCTGATTGCCGATGGCCGCCCCACGCTGGTCATCAGCCCTTGCTCCAGTCACGGGCGACGCAACTGGCGGCCGGAGGCTTATGCAACGGTGGCGGATCATGCGGCGCGGCGTCATGGCATGAGTGTGATTCTGGCGGGCGGCCCGACGGCGATCGAGCGTGATGTCGGCGCGGCGATCGAGCAGTCGGTGCACGTGCCCGTGGTGAACCAGATCGGGCGCGACACGCTGCCGCAGATGCTGGCGCTGCTTTCGCGGGCCACCGCGCTGCTGTCGCCCGATTCAGGGCCGGCTCACATGGCGACGATGGTCGACACGCCGGTGATCGGGCTGTACGCGGCCACGAATCCCGAGCGCAGCGGGCCTTATCTGTCGCGCCAATGGTGTGTGAACGCGTATCCGCAGGCCGCGTTGCGCTTCCGCGGCCGGCCGCCGGAGAAGCTTCCCTGGTGGGAGAAGATCGAGGAGCCCGGCGTGATGGACCTCATCGAGCCGGCTCAGGTCACCGCGAAGCTCGACGAGTTGCTAGCATATGAAGCATGAACGACGACATCCTGGTGCCCATCTCTCCCGGGGAGCTGCTCGACAAGATCACCATCCTCAGGATCAAGACCGCACGCATTCTCGATCCTGCGAAGCTGGCGAACGTGCGGCTCGAGCTCGATCTGCTGGAGCGGACCTGGCGCGACTCGCGCTTCGCCGCGGTGGACATGGCGCGCGAGGAGCGCGCCTTGCAGGAGGTCAACGAGCGACTGTGGGACATCGAGGACCGGATCCGCGAGAAGGAGGCCCGCCAGACTTTCGACCGCGACTTCATCGAGCTCGCGCGCGCCGTCTACCACTCGAACGACGAACGGGCGGCGATCAAGAAGCGCATCAACGCGGCGCTTGGCTCGCGACTGGTGGAAGAGAAATCGTACCAGCCATATCGAGCGCCGCCGCGAGGCCCCGAAAGCCCTTGAGCATCGCTTACGGCTGAGGCGGCGGCGGCGGCGGTGGCTTGGGCGTGGGCGCCGGTGCCGGGGGCGTCAAGGCTTCCGGCGTGATTGGCCCGAGCGCGACCGAGGCGCTCGCCTTGAGCCAGCGATTGATGGCCCGCACTTCGGCCGGATCCAGAGTCCCTGCCGCGAACCGCAGCTGCACGACGCTGGTGATGTATGCATAGCGGCTGGCGGCATAGTTGGTTTTTGCCTGCACCAGCGTGCTCAACGCATTGAGGACGTCGACTTCGGTCTGCGTCCCCACCCGATAGCCCGCCTCCGTTGCCCGGTAAGCCGTCTGGCTGGAGACCAGCGCCTGCTGCAGCGCCTGGACGTGCGCGATACCGCTGATGACGCCCAGGTAGGCATCGCGCGCCTGCTGCTCCGTCGAGCGCGCAGTTTCCTGCATGGCGTCCTTCGCGGCGATCCACTGGTATTGCGCTTGGTGGACGCGCGCTTCCGTGCCTCCGCCGCTGAAGATCGGGACGCTGACCTCGAGTCCGATCTGCCGGTCGTTGGTCCACGACGGCAGTCCGTTGAAGGTCCCGAGGCCGACGATCGACTCGTCCTGAGTCGAGCTGTTGAACGACCGGCTGGCCGTCAGGCTGAGCGAGGGAAGATGCCCTCCGAAGGCGACCTGGACGTTGGCGCGCGCCACATCGGCGGCCAGGCGGCTCGCGATGAGCGACAGATTCTGCTGCAGCGAGGTCTGCACCCACTGGTTCTGATTGGCCGGGCTCGGCATGAGGAGCGGCATGTCGGCGCCCGGCTCCGACAGAGTCGGGTACTGCCGGCCGGTGATGACCTGGAGCTGATCCTCCGCGGTCGCGAGGGATTGCTTATCGCCTATGACTGCCGCCGCGGACGTGTCGCGCGCGGCGCGAGCCTGTTCGACATCGGTGATGGCGATGAGGCCGACCTGATAGCGCTTGTTGGCCTGCTGGAGCTGCAGATCGAAGGCCTGCAGGGAGGACTCCTGTGCCTGCAGGGTGTCGAGGGCGGAGAGCACGTTGAAGTAGGCCGTGGCGACCCGCAGGATGAGGTTCTGGGCTGCGGCCTCATACGTGGCCTGCGCCTCGGCCACCTGGCTGTCGGCCGCCTTGAGATTCATCCAATCGGACCAGGAGAACAGCTCCTCGGACAGATTGAGGCTCCACTGCTTCGCACCCGAGCTGGTGGTGGCGTAGATGGGGACCGGTGCGATCTGGGTCGGCGAGACCGACTCGATCTGGGTCGACTGGCCCGCATTGTGGTCCCAGGATTTGCCGGCGGATCCCGAGATCTGCGGCAGCAGTGTCGCCCAGGCCTCGGGCCGGGCTTCCCGTGCCGCCCTGTAGGTCGCATAGGCCTGCTGGTAGGTCGGGTCGCTCGCCAGGGCGTCCTGGTAAACCTGAGCGAAGTCCGCGGCCATGGCGGCCGCGGGGAGTCCAAAGGCGAAGCCGGCACAAAAGAGGGCCAGGCTCGAAGTCCGTACGGCGCGGTGCATAATCTTGCAGAGGCTCTTGAGTCTTGGGAGAGAGGCTCTTAGAACACAAAACCCTGCGGCCGAGTTGCATGTACGAGAGGATCGATGACCGTCTCGAAGAGGCTTTCCGTGCCCCATGCATCCTCGGTGACCCGGCGAATGAGCCGCGCCTCCATCACCGGAGGCACGCCCACCACCACGAACAGCCGCCCGCCGACCGCGAGCTGGCGCTGGAAGCGCTCCTCAGGGACCGGGAGCGAGGCAGTGATGGCGATGGCGTCGTAACGCCCGTCGGAATCGAGCTGGGTCGCGTCCTGTGCGACGATCTCCACATCGCGCAGGCCGAGGGAGGAAACGTTGGCCCGCGCAAGCTCCGCGAGCTCGGGGAAGATCTCCAGCGAGCGCACGGATGCGGCAGCCGTCCGCAGACACGCGGTCACGAATCCGGAGCCGGTCCCGACCTCGAGCACCTGCTCGCCGCCGGTGAGGGCAAGGGCCTGCAGGAGTCGGCCGACGACGCTCGGGCGCAGCATGTGCTGGCCGCACGACAGCGGAATCTCCACGTCCGCGAAGGCCAGAAAGCGATGTTGCGACGGTACGAATGCTTCCCGTGGCACCTGCCGCAGGATCTCCAGCACCCGCGCGTCGATCACGTCCCAGGCGCGGACCTGCTGCTCGATCATCTGTTCGCGTGCCTGGGCCATCGACATCTTGCTTGGCGCTCCGATTGGACTTATTGCATCCCGGCGGCCGGGCACGTGAAGTTACGGGTTTTCGCGGCTCCTGCCAAGCCGCGTTGCGACGAGATATGGTGAAACGCCGACGGGACGCCGGACACCTACGCTATGCTTCCGACGTCCGCACCCCGGGCACGAGAATAATGAAAGCAATCCCGGACTGCCTGGCAGCCACCAATCCCATGACGTTGCAAGCATGCGCTCCAGCGGGCGGAAGCCCACCTAACGCCGTTAGGGTCGACTGATGTCCGCCCTCGCGCTCGTGTGCATCCCGCTGGCGCTCGTCGCCGCCATCCTCCTTTGGCTGTTCATCGCCCAACGCCGTGAGTTACAGGACCTCGAGCAGCTGTCGCAGCAGCTGCAGCGCATCGCCATCGGCGGCTCGCTCGCCGGCCGGGTGGAAGCGGGGAGCTCGAAACCGGAGCTGTCGGCGCTCGTCACGGCCATCAACCACCTGCTGACCCGGGCGGCCTCCGACCGCGAGGGCAGCCGGGTGACGCCGAAGCTGTTCGCCGAGCTCGGCGAGCGCATCCACGAGGCGGTGCTGGTGCATCGCGAAGTGATTCTGTACGCCAACCGCCAGTTC
>JBOIAB010000169.1:0-12067 GCA_050738635.1 Steroidobacteraceae bacterium | reverse complement strand
CTGTAGGAGACACCGAAATCGTAGCTTTCGGCCCCGAGGACGACGGTGGCCACATCCTCCAGCCGCACGATCGCGCCGTTGGCCTGGCGGATCACCAGGCGCTTGAACGCCGCGAGCGAGTGCGGATCCGTCGAGGCGGTCAGGTTGATGCTGACCATGTCGCCCTTGCTCTGGCCAGCGGCGGAAAGGTAGTTGTTGGCCGAAAGTGCCGTGTAGACATCGCCCGCGGTGACGCCATGTGCCGCCATCCGTTGCGGATCGAGCCAGGCGCGCAGCGCAAAGGTCCGTCCGCCCAGGATCTCGGCGATCTGCACGCCCGGGATGGAATTCAGCTTCGGCTGTACGACTCGCAGCAGGTAGTCGGTCACATCGTTGGTCGCCAGTACCTTGCTCGAGTAGTTGAGGTACATGGCGTCGATGGTCTGATTGGCCGCCAGCGTGATGATCGGCAGCTGCGACTGCGGCGGCAGCTGATTGCGCACGGCGTTGACCTGCGCGCTGATCTCCGTGAGCGCCTTGCTCGAGGGATAGTTCATCTGCAGCGTCGCCGTGATGACGGAGCTGCCGGGACTCGAGACGGAGGAGAGGTAGTCGATACCCTGCGCCTGCGCAATTGCAGCCTCGAGCGGCTGGGTAATGAAACCCGCCACGGTTTGCGAGTCGGCACCGTAGTAGGTCGTGGAGATCGTGATGACTCCATTCTCGGTCTGCGGGAACTGTGTCACCGGCAGCTGGAAGATGGCGCGCAGGCCGAGCACCAGGATGAGCAGGCTGACGACCGCCGCAAGGACCGGGCGCCGGACGAAGAGGTCGGTGAACTTCACGCCGGGCCTCAGTGCTCTTGCGGAGTCGGATTGGGGTTGTCGCGCGGCAGGACGCTGTTGTTGATCGCCAGCTGCGTTCCGTTCTTGATCTTCATCTGACCGCCCGTCACGATCACATCACCGGCCGCGATACCCTTGAGGACGGCCACCTGGTCGCCGCGCGACGGCCCCAGAACCACGAATGTGAGCGCCGCCGTCGGATGCCCGGTCGGCTCCTTGGGGCTGTGTACCAGATAAACTGTCTGACCGTATGGGTTGTAGGTGACTGCGGTCTGCGGCAGGGTGAGATACCGCTGCGTCGCTCCGGCATCGACCGTCGTGCGCACGAACATCCCCGGGAAGAGGTGGTGCTCGGGATTGCGGATAGTCGCCTCGGCCTCGAAATTGCGCGTCGAGGGATCGATCAGCGGATCGATGGAGGTGATCGTGCCCTCGAAGGCCTTGCCCGGGAAGGCGTCCGCCGTCACGTGCACATTCTGGCCCACGTGGACGCGCGACAGGTTGTCCTGGGGCAGACGGAAATCCACGTAGATGGGATCGAGCGATTGCAGGGTGACGATGGCATCACCCGGGTTGAGGTACTGGCCCGGATTGACGGTGGTGATGCCGAGCAACCCGTTGAAGGGCGCACGAATGGTCTTCTTCGCCACCAGGGCCGCCTGCGCCGCCTCCTGCTCGCGAGTGCTCTTCAGGTTGGCGATATCGGTGTCGAGCTGCGCCCTGCCGATCGCCTGTGCCTGGTACTGAATGAGGTCACGGTGGTAGGTCAGCGCAGCGAGGTTCGCCTCGGCCATCAGCGCCTGAAGCTGGGCGAGGTCCGGATCGGCGTTGAGCTGTACCAGCGTCTGGCCGGCGCGCGCATCCGAGCCGGACTTGAAGTCCAGTTTGCGGACCAGACCTGCCACTTCGGTCGTAACTTCGACGCCATGAATGGCACGCAGGCTGCCCACGGCCTCGACCTGCGGCTGCCATTCGGAGTACGTGGCCGCCACCGTGCTCACGGTCTGGGGCATCGGGACACTCGCCGCGATGACCTTGCGGATGAGGTACACCTTCCAGCCCACCACCCCACCGACTAGGACAATCATCAAGGCCAGCACGATGACCAGCCGAACTATCGTAACGCGTTTCACGGCGACTCCTGACTCTCCGGTCCTCTTCCCTCCGGTCCGCTGCGACGACGCGACGGCACAGCCTCGCCCGTGGGGGCGGGGGCACGCCTACGCGAAAGCCAACCGGGAAGCTGCCAGAAGCGCGCAATTGTAACAGAAAGCCATGCAGTTTCCGCTCTCCCCGGCCGAACGGCCGGGCGCGCCGCGCGTACGACGATACGGTATCGTGCATGGATGTACGCCCACCTCGAGGACGGTACCCCCCAATCACCGGTCCTGAGCGTCGCGGGGCTGTGCAAGAGCTACTCGCACGTCGTCGCCGTCGAGGAAGTGTCCTTCGAGGTGCATCGCCGCGAAGTCGTCGGACTCCTCGGCCCGAACGGCGCCGGCAAGACGACCACCATCAATATGATCCTGGGCGTGCTCAGCCCGAGTGCCGGCAGCGTGCGCATCGGCGGCATCGATCTGGCGCGAGAGCGTGCGCGCGCCCTGGCGCACGCCAACTTTTCGGCCGTCTACGCGCCGCTTCCGGGCAATCTGACGGTCACGGAGAACCTGCGGTTCTTCGGTCTCATATATGGGATACCGCGGCTCGGACACAGGGTCGCGGAGCTGTTGCGACAATTCGACCTCGAGCGCCTGCGGGACACCAAGTGCGGCCTGCTCTCCTCGGGCGAGCAGACGCGGGTCGCTCTCGCCAAGGCAGTCCTCAATCAGCCGCGGCTGCTGCTGCTCGATGAGCCGACGGCCTCCCTGGACCCGGCCGCCGCGCAAACCGTGCGCGCGCGCATCCGCAACCTGGCGGTCGCGAGCGGCTGCGGCATCCTCTGGACTTCGCACAACATGTACGAGGTCGAGGAAGTCTGCGACCGGGTGCTCTTCCTCTCCCATGGCCGGATACTGCTCGCGGGCGACCCGCGGCGCCTGCCGCGCGAGCACGGCGCGGCGACGCTCGAGGAGCTCTTCATCCGCCTGGCGCGCGAGCCGCTCGCGGAGCCGCTGGAGCACGCCGGATGAGGCTGAAGCCGGTGGCGGGCATCCTGCTGCGCCAGTTCTACCTGATGCGCGGCAGCCCGGTGCGCTCGCTCCCCATGTTCGCCTGGGTGGCGATCGACATCGTGGTGTGGGGCTTCATCACGCGCTATCTGAACTCCATGGCGGCGGGGCGCTTCAACTATGTGCCAAGCCTCCTCGGCGCGGTGCTGATGTGGGATTTCTTCACGCGCATCATGCAGGGGGTGAGCACCGCCTTCCTCGAGGATGTCTGGTCGCGCAACTTTCTCAATCTCTTCGCGACTCCATTGACCATCGGGGAATACCTCCTCGGGCTGGTGATCACCAGCGTGGCGACGAGCGCGGTGGGCCTGGCAGTGATGCTGGTGCTGGCGACGGCGGTCTTTGGTCTGCCGTTCTTCTCGCTGGGCGCCCTACTCGTCCCGTTCCTTCTCGTGCTCTTCGGCTTCGGGATCGCGCTCGGCATCCTCGCGAGCGCGCTCGTGCTGCGCCTGGGACCGGCATCGGAATGGCTGGTCTGGCCGCTGCCGGCGTTGCTGTCACCGTTCGTCGGCGTCTTCTACCCGCTCGCCACACTGCCGCGCTGGATGCAGAGTGTCGGACATCTGCTGCCGCCTTCGTATGTCTTCGAGGGCATGCGCGCATTGTTGGCGGGACGGCCGTTCTCGGCCGCCGGCTTGGCTTTAGGGGCCGCCATCGTGGTGCTCGACATTCTGCTCGCGGGATATTTCTTCTCGCGGGTGTTCCGTTACGCCATCCGGACGGGGCTCCTCGCCCGCTACAGCGCCGAGAGCGCCGCATGAGCCGGTTCCGCGAGCCGGCCTGAGCCGGGGCTTTGCCGCTTCGGCGCGAAGTGGCACCCGAAAAACCACGCTCTGCCAAGAACCACTTGCGCGACATTCCTCTAGGTCATGGAACTTGCAAAATTTTCACGACTTGAGGTAACTTAGTGGTTTACTGTTTCACATCATATGTTGCTGTTTGCTCGGAGGTTTGCGGTGAAGAAGTCATTTCTCGTTCTCTGTGTGATCATGGCGGGCGCGCTGGCGGCCTGCAGCAATCCCACCGCCGACTGGCAAAAGGCGAACCAGAGCAATACGGTGGCTGCCTACCAGCAGTTCATCCAGCAGCACCCGAATGACTCCCGGGTAGCGCAAGCCCACAATCGGATCAACGCCCTGCAGGACGAGCAGGCATGGGCGACCGCGCAGAGCGCCAACACGCTCGATGCGTACCAGCAGTATCTGCAGCAGGCGCCAAACGGAATGCATGCCGCGGACGCGCAGGACAAGGTCAACAGCCTGCAGCAGGATGCCGCCTGGCAGAGCGCGCAGTCGACCAATACCGCCGCCGGCTATCAGGATTTCCTGCAGAAATATCCGAATTCCCCACACACCTCCGACGCCCAGGATGCTCTGAAGAAGCTGACGGGCTATCAGGCGCTGCTCGGCTCGACTCGCTCGAAGGCCATGGCCGACAAGCTCGCCCAGCGCCTGAAGGACAAGTACGGCAGCGATCTGCAGGACGTCGTCGAGGTACCGCCGAGCGGCAAGTCGAAGACCACCGAGATCCGTTCCGCACCGATGACTCAGGACGCTGCCAAGGCAGCCTGCGCCACGCTGCGTAAGGCTCATCAGCACTGCGAAGTAGTCAAGAGCGTCTCCTGACGCTGATCCGCTCAGTCACTCGTCTCGCATAGCCCGCCGCAGGCCCAGCGCCTGCGGCGGGCTCTTGCATCCGCCTGCCGATTCCGGTAAGTAGTTCCGGATGAGCGGCGTCGCATCCCCCTCTCGTCCGGGTAACCGGACCCGGCTCACCCCAGCGCGCTCCCGGGCTTCGTGACCGAAGGCGATCTGCCCGACGATGTGCGCGCGCTGCTTCACGAGCACATCGAATCCTACGAACAGCTCGAGGTGCTGCTGCTGCTGCGGCGTGAGCGCTATGAGGAATGGACGATCGCGGGACTGGCCGCCCGCCTGCATTTGCGCGCCGAGCTCATCGGCTCGGCACTCGAGGGTCTCAAGGCAGGCGGACTGGTGGCGGTTACCGCCGCAACTCCCCCGCCTCGCTTCGCCTATCGGCCCGCCAGCTCGGGCATGGATGCGGCCACCGGCCGCCTCGATCGGGAGTATCTGGAGCGGCCGATCAGGATCATCCAGCTCATGAGCGCGAACGCGATCGACCGTCTGCGCACCGCTGCGCTGCACACATTCGCCGACGCGTTCGTGCTCAACAAGAAGAAGGACCACGACCGTGGCTGAACTGGTTTACATTCTGTGCGCGCTCACCGCCATCCTCTGTGCGGTGCTCCTCTACCGCGGCTATCGCGCCAACCGCACGCGCCTGCTCTTCTGGGCCAGTCTCGCCTTCCTCCTGCTCGCAGTCGACAACGTCATCCTGTACATCGACCTGGTCATTCTGCCTGCGCCGCCGGATCTCTTCTGGTATCGCACCGGTGCGGCGCTGGCGGCCATGCTGTTGCTCGTGTTCGGACTGGTTTGGGAAACCCGCTAGACGCGCCGCCATGAAAATCTTTACCTGGGGTGTGCTGGCGATGGCGAGTCTGGTCGCGGCGCTCTTTTTCCTGCGCTACTGGCGCGCCACCCGCGAGCGGCTGTTCGCCTTCTTCTCGCTCGCCTTCGTGGGCATGGCCATCAACTGGACGGTGCTGGCGGTCGTCGACCGTCCGGTGGACGAGGCGCGGCAGGCATATGCCTACGTGATACGCCTCGTGGCTTTCGTGATCATCATCGCCGGCATCATCGACAAGAACCGACGCAGCGGCCGGCTCTGAGACTGACGACGCCCGTGCGACTTCAGGTGAGGGGACCGCCGCCCACTGCAAGCAGCAGTTGGATGGTGTCCAGGTACTGATGCGACTGCGCCTCCAGAAACCCGAGCTCGGCACGCTGACGCTCACGCTGAGCGTCGAGAACCTGCAGGACGCCTGTGTTGCCTGCCTGGTAGCTCTGCCGTGCAAGCTCCAGACTCGCCTGTGACGTATCCCTGGCGTTCGCCTCGGCCGCAGCGAGCTGCGCGTCGTGATCGAGGGCGTCGAGAAGGTCGGCCACCTGACCGAACGAGTCGAGAACGACCTGCTGGTAGCGCTGCGCACTCGCGTGCAGCGCATCCAGCGAGGCCCGCTGCTCGGCGCGCAGCGTACCGCCTTCGAATAGCGGCTGCGTCAGGCCCCCGATCAGTGACCACGCCGTGGAAGAGGCGTCGAAGAGCTTCGATGGGGTCAGCGCCTGCTGACCGAGCGTCGCCGTCAATGCGATCTGCGGATAGAGATTCGCGGTCGCGACACCGACCGCGGCAGTGGCGGCATGCAGCTGCGCCTCCGCCGCCAGGATGTCGGGGCGGCCGCGGACCAGCTGTGACGGCACGCTCACCGGCAGCCGCGCCGGCAGCCGCAGGTCGGTGAGCTCGATGTCCGGCTGTGACCACTGCGCCGGAGGATCACCGAGCAGAACGGCGAGCGCATGCCGCGCCACGGCGAGCTGTTGGTATAAAGGAGGCAGCAACGCCTGATCGCTCGCCAGCTGGCTCTGCGCAGTCAGCACATCGAGCTTCGACACCGAGCCGTCCTCGAATGCGGTACGCACCAGGCTGACGTTGTTGCGGTCCTCCGACAGCAACTCCGCAGCCGCTCGGATCTCGCCCCGAGTCGCCGCGATGACAACCGCTTCCGAGGCGACATCACCCGTCAGCGTCAACTGAGCGGCATCCAACTCGCTGCGCTCGTACTGCTCGAGCGCCTTCTGCGCCTCGATCGAGCGCGCAGTGGCGCCATCGTAGTCGAGCGTGTAGCTGACGGTGGCGCCGAATGACTCGTAGGTGAAAGGGGCGACGTGCGGCACCAGTGAGCCGAGGAACTGTTTGCCGTACTGCTGCCGTCCGGTGCCGGCCACCAGGCCCACCTGCGGGAACAAGCGCCCCGTCTGTGCCGCCACCAGCTCCTGCGCCTGGGCGAGCGTCGCTTTGTCGGCGGCGAGGTCGCGATTGTCGGCAATGGCGCGCCGCACCAGCTCATCGAGCTGCCGCGAGTCGAAGAGTGTCCACCACTCGGGCACGGCGGGCGCACCGAGCAGGATCCGCTGCGCGTAAGGGCCGGTCGCCGGCGCCTGCCGCTCGGCGGTTGCCGCGGCCGTACCGACGGGATTGGATTCTTCCGCCGGCCGGTATGCGGAGGTGCTCGGCGCGGCCGGACGGTGAAAGTTGGGTCCGACGGTACACGCGCAAAGCAGAGCCGCGGCGGCCAGGGCGAAACCGCCGCTGGCCGCGCGACTGCGATTCAGGTCAAAGCTCACCGTTTCACTCCATCACCGCCGGCTCCCGTGGCCGGGCGCGGGCGGGCCGCAGCAGCAGAACCAGAGGAATCAACGCCAGCGTCATGACGAACATGAGCTTGAAATCGTCGTTGTAGGCGATCATCTGCGCTTGCCGGGTCACGGCCGCGTTCAGTGCCGCCAAGCCGGCGGGCGCGGTGAAGCTGAACGGCGCCTGGAGCTGGATCTGTCCGCCCCAGGGAAGGATATGGGCCGCAAGGCGCTCGTGCATGACCTGTGTGTTGCGCGTCAGAAGCGCTCCGGTTGCCGCAATGCCGATGCTGCTGCCCACGTTGCGCAGCAAATTGAACATCGACGTACCCTCGGAGCGATATTGTACCCCGAGAGTCGCGAATGCCACGGTGGTGAGCGTGACATAGGTGAGGCCGGTGCCAAGGCCCTGCAGAAAGGTGGTCGACCAGACGAGAGTCTGCGGCATGAGAGTGGAATAGCCGCACATCATTTGGAGCGAGGCGGCCGTCACGGCGATACCGACGCCGATCAACAGGCGCGTATCGACCCGACCGATGAGCCTGCCGGCGAGGTACATGGAGATGAAGCTGCCGAAGCCGCGGGGCGCCATTGCAATGCCCGAGGTGAGCACCGGATAGCCCATGAGGCTCTCGAGCAGCGGCGGCAACAGCGCGAGCGTTGCGAAAAGCACCACGCCCACGACGAACACCAGCAGATTGCCCATCGAGAAATTGGCGTCCTTGAAAAGAGCGAGGCTGATGAAGGGCTCGCGCGCCGTCAGGGTATGCACGAGGAAGACATAGAGGGCGGCGGCCGCAACGCCGGTCTCGATCCAGATCTCGGGCGAGCCGAACCAGTCGCGGAGCTCGCCGCGATCGAGCAGAATCTGCAGCGTGCCGACGGCGAGGCTGAGGGCACCGAAGCCGAGGAAGTCGAAGCGCGTGCGGCGCGTTTCCGTCTCGCTCACGAAGGCGATGAGACCGATCGCCGAAAGGATGCCAAACGGCACGTTGATGTAGAACACCCAGCGCCAGCTGTAGTTGTCGGTCAGCCAGCCGCCGAGCACCGGCGCGAGCATGGGCCCGAGCACCACGCCCTGACCCCAGAGGGCCATGGCACGCCCGTGCCGCTCGGGCGGATTGATGTCGAGCAGCACCGCTTGCGACAGCGGCACGAGCCCGGCGCCGGAGAGTCCCTGCAACACACGGAAGAAGACGATCTGATCGATGGACTGCGCCATACCACACAGCATGGAACTGACGGTGAAACCGATCACCGACAGGACCAACACCCGCTTGCGGCCGTAGCGCCCGGCCAGCCACCCCGACAGAGGCGTCATGATGGCCGCCGCCACGATGTAGGAGGTGAGCACCCAGTCCATCTGCTCGAGCGATGCGGAGAGATTGCCACCGATGTGCGGCAGCGCGACATTGGCAATAGTGGTGTCCACCGCCTGCAGCACGGTGGCGAGCGTGACGGAGGCAGTGATTAGTCCGCGATGCCGCGGCCGGCTCAAGTGGCCGCACCGTCCGCGGGACGGTCAACCGCGCGCGGTCGAGTGTCGACGGTGACCGTCGCGCTCAAACCGGAGCGCACCGCCGGCAGAGCTCCTTGGAGGCGAAGCCGCACGTCGAGACGCTGCACGACTTTCACCCAATTGCCGGTTGCGTTCTCCGGCGGCAGAACCGAAAACTGCGAGCCCGTGCCCGGCGTGATGCTCGCCACGACGGCGTGGAAGGTATGGTCCGGATAGGCATCGATCTTCACCGACGCGGAATCGCCGGGACGCATGTGCGCGAGCTGATCTTCCTTGAAATCCGCCTCCACCCAGACATCGTGCGTCGAGACGAGCACGAAGGCGGGCATCGCGGCGGGCAGGTAGCTGCCCGCCTGCAGGTGGTCCACACCAGTCACGATGCCGTCTGCAGAGGCACTGATGGTCGTATAGGAGAGATCGAGCAGCGCCCGATCGAGGGCCGCCTGCGCCTGCTCGACCAGCGGGTGAGCAGCCACCGCGATATCGGGTTGGCCGCCCAGCTTGGCGACCGAGCCGGTGATCTGCTGCCCCGCCGCCGCCACGCTCTGTTGCGCCTCGCTGCGGGCGAGCAGCGCCTTGTCCACCTGGGACTGCGAGGCGATGCCGCTGACGAGGAGCCGCGCTTCACGGCGGTATTCGCGCTCCGCATAGGCGAGCGCGCTCTGGGCGGAGCGCTGATCCGCGAGCCGCTGGCGATAGTCCGCCTTCAGCGACTCGACCTGCAATCGCGCGCCCTGCAGGCGTGCGCGCGCAGCCTCGACGGCGATCCGGAACGGTCGGTCATCCAGACGAAAGAGTATCTGGCCGCGGTGCACCTGCTCGTTGTCGTGTACGTCGACCTCGCTGACGCGTCCGGACACGTTGCCGCTGATCGCCACTTCCGCGGCACGCAGGTATGCATCTTCGGTGGATTGATAGCGTCCGCCGGTCAGGTAAACGTACAAACCGACCGCCGCCATGAGAAGCGGAACGCCCCACATGAGCGGCAAGCGCAACCGCTCGCGCAAAGGTCTCGCGGTCGCCGTGGGCTCGCGTCCCCCGGGTCGCAGCGCCGCCGGCGCATCGCCGCGGGGCAACTCCCGGGCAGGCTCAGTGCCGCGGACGGTGGTGGCACTCACCGTGACGACCTCTGCGACTTCTCCGCGGCAAGGGGTGCGAGCGCCGCCAGGTTGGCATGGACACGCTCCAACAGCTCGATCAGCCTGCTGCGCTCCTCGTTCGACAGCCCGTGCAGCGTCTCGGCGCGCGTTTCCGTGATGACGTGCGCAATGTGATCGAGCACGGGCTTGGCTCTAGGGGTCAGCCACAGGGTATGTGCGCGCCGGTCCGCCGGATCGAAGCGCCGCTGCACCCAGCCGTCAGCCTCCATGCGATCGAGGATCCGCACCAGCGTCATGGGGTCGAGCTCCGTCAGCTCCGATAGCCGCTTCTGGCTCACCCCCTCGTTGTTCTCGAGATAAAGCAGCGCCCGGCACTGCGGCAGGGTGAGCGAAAGGGCCTGGGCTCGCTCCTCGAACCGGCGCGTATAGCGGCGGCTCGTGTCTTTGAGCAGGAATCCGAGCTGACGGTTGAGATCCATGACCATGATATAATAACAAAATATATCATATCTATCGATACCACTCAATTACGGCGGCGACTCACCTGTAGAATTCCTGGCACCGATCGTTCAAGCGGTTCCAGCACGCAAGGGCACGCCATTCATGTTCGCTCGCCGGATGTTCTCTCCAGTCCTCTATCTAGGGCTGCTCGTCCTCGCATCGCTGGCCGCGGCGAGCGCCACGGTCGGCGCAGCCGCCGCCGGTACCGCCTCCGTCCCCGAGGCTTTCGTTCCGACACCCGCGCAGCTCTTCGGGCCGCTCTTCGTGCAGGTGCAGATGGACGCGCTGTTCCCGGACGGCAAAGCGTTTCCCGATGCGACGCCGAAGGCACCGCCGCCGGTCATCCTGCGGCACTATCAGCGCTCCCAGCCGCGCTCGCGGGCGGCACTTGCCAAGTTCGTGCAGCGCAACTTCTCGTTCCCGGCACAGGCGCGGACTCCGCCGGCACAACGCGACAAGAGCCTGCAGGCGCACATCGCCAGACTGTGGCCGCTGTTGACGCGGCAGCCGGTCGTGCCGCCGCCCTACTCTTCACTCCTTTACGTGCCGAAGCCCTACGTCGTTCCCGGCGGCCGCTTCCGCGAGTTCTATTACTGGGACTCCTACTTCACCATGCTCGGCCTGATCCCCGACGGCCACCTCGATACGGCCCGCGACCTCGTCGGCGATTTCTCCTACATGGTGCGCGAGTACGGGCACATTCCCAACGGCGCGCGCACCTATTACCTGTCGCGCTCGCAGCCCCCGATGTACTACCTCATGGTCGGACTCCTGTCGCAGGATCCGGCGAGCGCCTGGTCGGAACACCTCCAGGACCTCGAGCGCGAGTACGCCTACTGGATGGCAGGCTCTGCCGGCCTGCAGCCGGGCCAGGCACGAGGCAACGTCGTCAGGATGCCTGACGGGTCTCTCCTGAACCGCTATTGGGACGCGTCTGACACACCGCGCGATGAGTCGTACCGCAACGACATAGTCGTCGCGCGTGCATCGCACAGACCACGGGCCCAGGTGTATCGCGACCTGCGGGCCGCAGCCGAGAGCGGCTGGGATTTCAGCTCCCGCTGGCTCGGCGACGGGCGGCATCTCACGACCATCGACACCACCGATCTGGTGCCGATCGATCTCAACAGCCTGCTCTACGGTCTGGAGAGTGCCATCTCGCAGGGTTGCGAGATGCGCCATGACGCCGCCTGCCAACGCGAGTTCGCCGCGCGCGCCAGCCGCCGCCGCCAGGCGATCAACCGCTATCTCTGGGATGCGAAGGCCGGGTACTTCATGGATTATGACTGGCGACACGGCCAGCGCACCGGCGAGCTCACCGCGGCGACGCTCTATCCACTCTTTACCGGCGTCGCCTACATCCAGCAGGCGGACGAGATCGGCGGGGTCACGCAAACCCGGCTGCTCAAGTTGGGCGGCATCGTCACGACCAACATCACCTCCGGACAACAGTGGGATGCGCCCAACGGCTGGCCGCCGCTGCAGTGGATCGCGGTCGTCGGGTTTCGGCGTTACGATCAGCCGGCGCTCGCCCACGAGATCGCCCGCCGCTGGCTCGCCACGGTTGAGCGTGTCTTCGCCAATACCGGCAAGCTGGTCGAGAAATACGACGTCGAGCACAACCTGCCTGGCGGGGGCGGCGAGTATCCGCTGCAGGACGGGTTCGGATGGACCAACG
>JBOIAB010000168.1:0-2308 GCA_050738635.1 Steroidobacteraceae bacterium | reverse complement strand
GGATCTTGATGAAGAGATTGGGCCTGCCGACCCGCTGCCAAAGCCGCCGCGCCTCCTCCATCGACCCCTCACTGTCGTACGCGAGGTGCGGGGAGACTTCGAGGCTCGCGAACCCGTCGGCCCCATGTGTTTTGTCGTACACGGGCCTCAAGACATCGCACGCGCTGCGTACGTCCGTCGTGACCAGATCTTCGTAGATCTCTTGCGGCGCTTCCCCGTGAGTCGCTGCAAGCGCGATGTCGCCATCGTAGCCGTCGCCAGACTCCATGGCCTTGGCGAAGATCGAGGGGTTCGATGTAACACCGCTCACGCCCTCATCGACGACACGCCTCGTGAGGCCACCGTTGGCGATCATCTCCCGGGTGAGATCGTCCATCCAGCAGCTCTGGCCATGCTCGAGCAACTGTGCAAGTGAGCTCATGAGACACCTCGTTGGTCGTTGGAGACTGCCTGCTCGCGAGTGACCAGATCGAGCAGCTCGGTCGTCGCTTCTTCCTGCCGCTCGCGCCCGACATCCCAGTCGACAGCCAAGGCTTCATGGATGGCGGGTAGCGGCCCCCTCCGGAACTCGATACCGAGGACTGGGCGGCGAGCCGCGACCACACGGCCGCTCCCCCGGTCGAGACTCGGCTTGGCTTCGGCTCGCGATTCTGTCGGGCGCGTCAAGGCTCAGGATCTTCCCAAGGACAGCGGCGTGTCGACGCATGCGCAGTTCCCGCATTAAACGTCTGACGCCCCGTCAGGCTACTCGCGAAGCGGAAGCGGCGGAATAAGGACTTATGCGGACGGGCCAGGGCGCCTCCGCAAACAGATAAGGACTTGTGCGCATATGCGCGGATGATGTTCGCTGAAATCATGAGCTCCATGGATCGCGAGGAGTTGCTGATGAGGCTTCCGTTGCAAATCACGTTCCGCCAGATGCAGCCGTCGCTCGCACTCGAGGCTCGCATTTGCGAGCTCGTCACGAGGCTCGAGAGGTTGAGCAAGCACATCATGCGCTGTTGCGTCATCGTCGAGCCTACACCGCATCACCAACATCAAGGGTTCCTCTACACCTTCAGGATCGATATCACGCTGCCTGACCGGGAGATCGTGGTCAGGCACGCGCATCCGGCCAATCACGCTCACGAAGATCCGTATGTGGCCTTGCGAGATGCATTCCGAGCGGCACGCCGCAAGCTGGTGACCTACGAGCACAAACGGCGCCACGAGGTGAAACAGCACAGTGACGCCGCGAGAAATGGCGAGGTCGTCCGACGGACGAGGTGATCCGCACCGGAGAAGCCGCATGTACAACAGCATTCTGGTTCCGATCGATGGCAGCGATACGGCCAGCCGTGGCCTCGAGGAGGCGATCCCGCTCGCGAAAGCGCTCGGCAGTCGAATCAGCCTCGTGCACGTCGTGAATGAGCGGACGGGTGTCCCTGCAGACCTGGTCGGGATCGATTTGCGGAGCGTCGTAGAGGACCAACGCCACCGCGGGGACGAGCTCCTGGCCGTGGCGCGCGAGCGGGTCCGGAAAGAGCCGATCGAAGTGGACACTCTACTGATCGAGGCCTGGGGTGGCGGGGCCGGCGCTCTCATCGCGCAACATGCGAAAGACTGGCCCGCGGAATTGATCGTATGCGGCACGCACGGGCGCCGTGGCCTTGCGCGCCTGCTCATGGGAAGTGATGCGGAAGAGATCGTGCGCCAGAGCCCGGTGCCGGTGCTGCTGATTCGTGCGGTCGCGGCAAAGTAGGCGCCCTCGGAGCGAGGCCGGATGAAGTCTTCCGCAGCGCCGGTCCACACCTTCTACAATTCCCCTCATGCGCGGCCTCCATCTGACGCGAATCGCCGGAATCGACGTGACCATCGATTGGAGCCTGCTCATCATCTTCGCGCTCATCACCACCAGCCTCGCCTCGGGGCTGTTTCCGCAATGGCATCCCGCGTGGGGTCCGGCGACCTCCTGGCTGACCGCGCTCGCCGCGGCCGTGCTGTTCTTCGCCTCCGTGCTCGCTCACGAGCTCTCTCATTCCCTGGTGGGCCGGGCCTATGGGGTTCAGGTCAAGCAGATCACGCTTTTTGTCTTCGGCGGGATGGCGCAGATCGAGCATGAGCCGGGGCGCTGGCCGGCGGAGCTCTGGATGGCGATCGTGGGCCCTGTGACGAGCCTCGTTATCGGAGTGCTCTGCGTGCTCGCTGTCAGTATCGGGCTCCCGGCCGATGCGACAGCTCGGGCGAGCACTGTGGCGGATCTCGGGCGACTCCTCGCCGATCTCGACCCGGCTCGCACGTTGCTGCTTTGGCTCGGGCAGATCAACAT
>JBOIAB010000167.1:0-33461 GCA_050738635.1 Steroidobacteraceae bacterium | reverse complement strand
TCGTCACCGTGGCGCGGCGGCTCGGGCTGCCAACCAGCATCGCCTATCTCATCGTCGGTCTTGCGCTGGGTCCGCATGCGCTCGCGGTCGTAGCCAGCACCCGGACGACGCGCCTACTCGCCGAGTTAGGCGTTGTCTTTCTCCTTTTCACGCTCGGCCTCGAGTTCGCCCTGCCGCGCCTCATCGCCATGCGTCGCGAGGTGTTCGGACTGGGATCGGCGCAGGTGGCCGCGAGCGCAGCGGTGTTCGCCGCCCTGGCGCGGCTCGGCGGAATCGCATGGCCGCCGGCCATCGTGGTCGGCGGCGCGGTCGCCATGAGCTCGACGGCCATCCTCCTGCACCAGCTCACCGAGCGTGCCGAGCTCAACCGCACTCACGGACGGCTCGCCTTCAGCATGCTCCTCTTCCAGGACCTCGCCTTCGTTCCCTTCCTTGCACTGGCCTCGGCACTCACGGCGGGTCCCGGCCACCTCGACATGCGCACCGTCATGGAAGCCGTGGCCGGCGGCGTGCTCGCGATCGCTGCGGTGCTTGCAGCCGGCCGTTGGCTGCTGCGGCCGCTCTTTCGGGAGATGGCCCACAGCCGCCTGCGGGAGCTCTTCACGCTTGCCGTGCTGCTCGTCGTGTTGGCTGCCGCGTGGGTATCGAGCCTCGCCAGGCTGTCGCCAGGCCTGGGCGCGTTTCTCGCCGGCATGATGCTCGCCGAGACCGAGTACCGCCATCAGATCGAGTCCGTGATCCGGCCGTTTCGCGACATCCTGCTCGGACTGTTCTTCGTCTCGGTCGGGATGCTGCTCGATGTGCGCCTGCTCGCCGGAGAGCTGGCAGCGGTCGTCTATTGGCTCGCCGCCATAGTCATCCTGAAGACTGTGGTGGCGGCGCTCGTCACCCTCCCCTTCACCGGGTCGCGATTCAAGGCGCTGCGCACCGGTATCGTCATCTCCATCGGCGGTGAGTTCGGCCTTGCTCTCGGCACGATCGCGCTCGCGACGGGGCTCATCCCGGCGGACTTCGGCCAGCCGATTCTCGTGGCAATCGTGCTCTCCATGATCCTGAGTCCGCTCCTGCTGAACAACAACAAGCGCATCGCGCGTCTGCTGCTGTGGGAGTCAGGACCCCCGCGCACCGCTTTCGAGCGCGAGAGCGCCGCGACGGGCGAGATCGGGACACGGGAGCACGTCATTCTTTGCGGCTTCGGACGCGTCGGCCAGAACGTGGCGCGGGTGCTCGAGTCGCAGGGTTTTGAGTACATCGCGCTCGATCTCGACCCGGCGCGCATCGCCGCGGCGCGCCAGGCCGGCGACCCGGTCATGTTCGGCGACTCGACCGACGAGCAGATCCTCGCCAAGGCGGGCCTCGCTACGGCGACGGTGGTGGTGATCAGCTTCTCGGACCCGGCGACCTCCGTTGGCATCCTGCGCAGCGTCCGCCGGGTGCGGCCCGATGTGCCCGTTCTCGTGCGCACGCAGGATGACACCCGGATCAAGGAGCTGCAGGAGGCTGGCGCGACCGACGTCGTGCCGGAGGCCTTCGAAGCCAGTCTGATGCTCGTGTCGCACGTGTTGATCCTGTTGCACGTGCCGGTCTCGCGCGTAGTCCGCATGATGGGCGACATACGCGGCCACCGCTACTCCGTCCTGAGAAACATCATCCGCCGCGGCGACGCGCGGCCGCTGGATGAAAGCCACGAGTACCGCGAAGAAATCAAGTCCGTAGTCGTGCCGCCCGGAGCATGGGCGGTGGGACGGATGCTGCGCGACGTGCGCGGCCGAGGTATCAGCGTGACCTTCACCGGCATACGCCGGCGGGGGATATTGGGACGGGAGCCGGCCGGCGACACCGTGCTGCGCGACGGCGATGTCGTAGTACTCTACGGGCAGCCAGAGGAGCTGGAGCGCGCCGAGTCCGTTCTACTGGCCGGGTAAGGATGGGGTAGCCAGGCTCCTTCCTGCTACCATTCGCCGCTCACGTGAGCCGCAGCGACATCCACTTTCCCCCGAAGCATGAAGCCCTGCGCGAGGACGTGCACGCGCTCGGCACGCTCGTCGGGGAAATTCTGCTCGAGCAGGGCGGACTGCAGCTCTTCGAGCTGGTGGAGCTCGACCGGCAGGCCGCCATCCGCCGCCGCAACGGGGACGAGCAGGCGCGTCTCGAGCTCACCGCCTCCGTCCGCGACCGGCCACCGCAGCTCGCCCGCGACCTCGTGCGCGCCTTCTCCATGTGGTTCCAGGCTGTGAACCTCGCGGAAAAGGTGCACCGCATCCGCCGCCGCCGCACTTACTTCCGCCAGGACTCTGGCCGCCCGCAGCCCTCGGGCGTGGAAGACGCCGTCGCCGCCCTGAAAAGCCGTGGTTTGAGCTTCGAGGAGGTCCTGTCGCTCCTCGGCAGCCTGCGCATCGAGCCCGTGTTCGCCGCCCATTCCATGGAGTCGACCCGTCGCACGCTGCTGCGCCAGCAGCAGCGGATCGCACAGCACCTGCTCGACCGCCTCGACCCGATGCTGACGCCGCAGGATTCGCGCAATCTGTGGAGCAGCATCCGGATCGAGCTCACCACCGCCTGGCAGACGGAGGAGCTGCCGCGCGAGCGGCTGACCGTGGGCGATGAGCGCGAGCAGGTCCTTTTCTACCTGATCGAGATCCTCTACCGCGTCGTACCCGCCTTCTACGAGGAGATCGCGCAGGCGCTCGAGAAGCGCTACGGCGTTGCCGTGGAGTCGATCGAGCTGCCGCCCCTTCTGAGCTTCGGCTCCTGGGTCGGGGGTGACATGGACGGCAACCCGGACGTGCATGCCAAGACCATTCGGGAGACCCTCGCCCGGCAGCAGCAGATGATCCTCAACAGTTACTTCGACGATTGCCGCAAGCTCTCCCAACGCCTCTCGCAGAGCGCCGGACGCGTAGCGGTATCCGCGGAGCTGACCCAGAGGATGGAGGATTACATGACGTTGGCGCCCGGCGCGCGCAGCGTGACGCCGGCCCGGCACGACCGCATGCCCTATCGGGTGTTTCTGGCTCAGATCGGCGAGCGGCTCCGCCTGACCTATGAGGGACGGGCCAACGGCTACGAGAGCGCGCGCCAGTTCCGCGACGATGTGAAGCTCATCGCGGCGAGTCTCGCCGCCAACAAGGGCGCCAATGCCGGGCTATTCTATATTCGCAGGCTCCTGCGTCGCATCGACACCTTCGGCTTCCATCTGGCCAGCCTCGATGTGCGCCAGCACGCGAGCGTGCTCCACGAGGTCATCGCGCGCGGCAATGATGATCCCGGCTGGCTCGGGCGTCCGGCCGCCGAGCGGCGTCGAATGCTGGCGGAAATGCTCGAGAAGGATACGGGTCCGCGCGTCGATCTCGACGCGCTCGGCAAACGCAATCTCGCCGTCTTCGAGGCGTTCGCCCAGGCCAGACATCGTTACGGACCGGAGGCCGTTGGTTATTTCATAGTGAGCGGTGCGCGCGGCGCCGATGATGTTCTGGCTGCCCTGACACTCGCGCGTTGGGCGTCCGTGTATGACAAGCATACCGGCCAGGTTGCGCTCGACATCGCGCCCCAATTCGAGTCCCTGGAGGCGCTGGAGCGTTGCGGCGACACTTTGCGGGAGCTTCTGGGCGAGCCTGTCTACCGGCGCCATCTCGAGGCTCACGGCCGGCGCCAGTGTGTGTTGCTCGGCTACTCCGACAGCAACAAAGAGGGAGGGCTCTGCGCGTCGCGCTACGCCATCCATCAGGCCCAGCAAGCGCTCGCGGGAATGCGCGAGCATGACGGCGAGAAATACGTGGTGTTCCACGCTCGCGGCGGCAGCATCGCTCGCGGCGGCGGCCGCATAGACACGCTGGTCAAATCCGCCCCGGCCGGCACCCTCAACGGGATCCTGCGCGTGCGCGAGCAGGGCGAAACTGTCAAACAAGGCTACGGCCTGCGCCCGATCGCGATGCGCTCGCTGGAGCGCGCCTTCAACGCGTTGAGTTTCGCGACCTTGTCGAGCCGCGAGGCGGCGGCCGCGCAAGCCGGTAGGGAGCGGCACTCGGCGGCGCATCTCGAGTGCGCCGCGACCCTGGCCGAGGCGAGCCGCGCCGCCTATCGGCGCCTCGTCTACGATGACACCGAATTCCACGGTTACTTCCGGGCCGTAACGCCCATCGACGTGATCGAGAGGATGCAGGTCGGCTCGAGGCCCGTGCACCGCGAGGACGGCCGCACCCTCGAGACCCTGCTGCCCGTACCCTGGGTGTTCGCCTGGACGCAGACGCGCCACATGCTGCCCGGCTGGTTCGGAGCGGGCACGGGGCTCGCAGCGGCGATCGAGCGGCACGGGGCGGAGCGGATGCGCGCGGCATATGCGGAGTGGTTCTTCCTGCACGCTCTGATCGATGACGTGGAGGCGATGCTCGCCCGCGCCGACCTCGAGATCGCCTCCGCCTATGACGTCCTCGTGCCGGAGCCGCTACGGCGATTTTCCGCTGCGATCCGCGCAGAGTACGAGAAGGCGCGCGAGCGGGTGCTGTGGCTGAAGGGCAGCACGAACCTGCTCGACGGGGAGCCCACGCTGCAGCGCTCGATCAGGCTGCGCAATCCCTATATCGATCCGATGAACCTGATGCAGGTGGACCTGTTGCAGCGCTGGCGTGCCGGCGGCCGCGGCGACCGCGATCTCTTCGAGGCGCTGCTCACCAGCGCCGGCGGCATTGCGCAAGGGCTGCAGAGCATCGCCTAAGATGGAGCACGACCAACATGAGCCGTACATGAGCGACACCATCACGATCCGGCCGGCAACCCGGGACGAGGTCCCGCTCGTGCTGGAATTCATTCGCGATCTGGCACGCTACGAGCGGCTGGAGCACGAGGTATCGGCTTCCGAGGCGCAGTTGCGCGAGGCGCTCTTCGGCGAGCGCCGCTACGCCGAGGTGGTGTTGGCCTGCAGCGGCGGTGAGCCCGTGGGCTTCGCCCTCTTCTTCCACAACTTCTCCACCTTCAAGGGCCAGCCCGGAATCTACCTCGAGGATCTTTTCGTTCGCCCCGAGGCGCGCGGCCGGGGTGTCGGCAAGCGGCTGCTCGCTTACCTGGCCCGCACGGCGGTGGAACGGCGCTGCGCGCGGCTCGAATGGGCGGTGCTCGACTGGAACGAGCCCTCCATCGGCTTCTATCGCGGGCTGGGCGCGTTGCCGATGGACGAGTGGACGATCTTTCGCCTGACGGGCGAGGCTCTCACGCTACTGGCTGGGAGCGCTCCCGCGCATCGCTAACGGGGACTCCGGCGCGGGCGCGGGCGGCGGTGCGCCGGGCGGGGGCTCCAATCCCTTGGAGTAAACGACGCTCCCGTCGGGGCAGATGAAGATGGCATCGTACTGCGGCATGCTGTCGATGATCGCCAGGGTCTTCGCCGGCCCGAGCACGAAAGCCGTTTTCGACATGCCATCGGTCTGGGTCGCGGTGGGCGCGATAACCGAGGCGCTGCGCACGAGTTGCGCGGAGTGTCCGGTGAACGGGCTGAGGATGTGATCATACAGAACGCCGTTCTGCATGAAGCCGCGGTAGTAATCGCCCGAGGTGGAGATGGCTTCGTTGGTGATCGGCACCATCGTCACGATCTTGCTCAGATCCCACGGGTCCCTGATCGCGACCATCCAGGGCCGGCCCCTGCGATCGCCAAGGATCCGAGTGTCGCCCCCGGCCGTGACGAGCGCGTGCCGGATGCCCATCGCCTTCAGGATGTCGATGCTGCGGTCGACCACATAACCCTTCGCGATGCCGCCGAGACCAATCGCCATCCCAGGCCGGGCGAAGGCGACGCTGTGATGGCGGTCATCGAGGATGAGCTGTCGCCAGCCGATCGTCGGCAGTAGTGCCCTGATCTGCGTGTCGGTTGGATGGATGTGGCGCCGGAAGTGATAGAGCCGCCAGACGGACTCCATGGTGATGTCGAACGCGCCGTCGGTGATCCGAGAGTAATGCGTCGAGAGCTTGATGAGGCCGTAGAGCTCTGGGCTCACCACCACCGGATGCTCCGCCCCATGCTCGTTGATCTGTGAGAGCTCGCTATCAGGCTTGAAGTCGCTCATCACATCGTCGACATGATGCATCTCGGCCATCACCGCATCGATGGCCTCGTTGGCATGCGTCGCATTCGTGTCCCACAGCTCGACGTAGATGCTCGTGGTCATGATCACTTCGGTGCGGGAATACCACTCTGCGTGAGCCGGCAAGGGTGCAACAGCCAGGCAGAGGATGCAGCCGGCGAGCACCGCACGTCGCGGGTCCAACCACGCCTGCCGCCGTACGGTCGCCGGCGCGCCGCTGGTTCCGTCACTGCTTTTCATTGATCCCCCGGGCCTCAGGCCGGGAAGAAGTCGATCGGCTTGGTCGCGGTGGTGGGATCGACCTTTTCCGGCGCAAAGCGGAACAGCATGACGCGCGCGACGATCTCGCGCTCGAGCGCCGGATCGTGCAGCTCGCTCGAGACGACTCGGCACCGCGTCACCTCACCGCTCGCAGCGATGGTGAACTCTAGCACGAGCTTGCCTTGCAGCATCGGGTTCGTGCGCAGCGCGCGCTGGTAAAGGGCGTAGATCGCCCCCTTGTTGCGGTCGAAGATCAGGGCGATCTCCTCCTCCGAGCGACCGGCAGCCCCGCCGCGGCCAACCGGCGCGTGGGAGTTGAGTCCCGACTGCAGGATGGAGGATGTGACCCGGGCGGCATCCGTACCGTGCAGCGATCCGGCGCCGCCGCCGAAACCTCGGCTCATGGGCGCCGAGGTAATCCCCGCGCTGGCCTCCCCGGCCTGGGCGGTAATGAGAGAGCGCTCGGCATGGGATCGGGCACCGACCACGCCGGTGAGGTTTTTCGTCTCCTCGGGCGTCTCCGCCATCGTCTGGCGAAGCGCCGCGAGTTGGTCCTTGAATTTGTCGATCGAGCGCTGGGCGCGTTCGCGGGCGAGGTCGGTGCGCTCCGGGGCGGCCCTGACGGGCTCCTTCGCAGCCGGTCGCGCCGTCACCTTGGGTTTGGTGATGGGCTTCGGCGGCGTCGGCGGCTTCAATGTTTGCTCGATCATGATCCGCGCGAGCTGCGGCGGCACCTCCGTTTCCCCGACCGTCGGCGCGGGTGTCGGCAACAGAGGGATCGCCACTCCGCAGATCGCGACGATGATGAGAAGCGTCCGCAGAATGCGGCGAAAACGCTGGCTGGACTCGGGATCTCCGTCCCAAGCGAGCTCGTACACACGATGATAGGCAGCAAGGGCCATGGGCAGCTTCGGCTTCCGACTAGGACGATCTGAGGTCGGCGGCGCTCACCGCCTTTTCCTTCTCGAGCACGGCCAGCGCGATGCGACTGTAGGCAGCGCCGGTACAGGTGGACATGACTTTCTTCAACACCGCGTAAGGCAGCGTCTTGTCCGCCATGATGGTCAGCTCCCGATGCTTCGGGTCCGCGGCCGTGGTCGTCTGTCCGACGACCTGTTGACTGTCGAGGGCGGCCCTGAGCGAGGCTATTTCATCGCCGCTCTGCGCAAGCACCTGTGCGACCGTGGCCACTCGCTGACCCTGCACGTAGATGTCGCTCTTGGTAACGGTCACCACTACGGTCGGATGCGGCTGCTGTTGTGCGATGGATTCGGGAAGAGGAATGGCCTTGGCGTTGTGTATGACCTCGACCTGCGTCGCATATACCAGCAGGAAGGCCACCATCACGGTGAGGATGTCGATGAACGGGACCAGATTGAGCTCGGCATCGGCCCGGTGCCGGACGTGATGCTGCGCCATCCGGCGCGCGCGATTGGACATGCTCATCGTGTCACCTGCGCGACTGGCGGCGCATCACCGACGGAAACGTCCGGAAAGAGCTCCGCCTGCACGGTGCTCAGTCCGCTGCTCGCCTCGAAAACCCGCACGTGATCCATCACCTGCACCAGGATGTCATAGGGCGTGTCGGGCTCGAGCAGAATGCTGGCTTGAGTCATGTTCGGAAACTTCGCCTTGACCTGCTCCAGGTACTGGGTGAGACCCGCATAGTCGTAGCCCTGCGCGGTGTTGGGAAAGGTCGCGAGCGGCCCGCTGTTGCGGTCCGCCACCTGCAGCAGGTTGCTGCGCACCATGACCTCCAGCACCAGGTCCGGCGGCGGCTCGCGGAACTGCGACTGCGGCGCCGGCAGGTGCAGCTGCAGAATCACCGTGTGGGAAAACACGGCAGTCATGAGCAGGAACGTGACCAGCACCGTGAAGATGTCGATCATCGACACCAGCATCAGCCCGGTGGACTTGCGCTGATGCCTCAGGAGCTTGCGCGCCTGATAGGAGCGGCGCATGGAGGTCTCCTCGTCGGTTGCGGCGCGACGCGCGGGAGGGCTGGATCAGGCCAAGGCCGCTGCGGCGGTCCCGGCTCCGGCCCTGGCTGCGGCGGGCGCGGCCGCCGGCATCTTTCGCTCGACGATGGCGTTCAGGAACTTCACCGAGGCCATCTCCAGGCTGTCGATCAGCTCCGTGGTCTTGGTCTGGATCACCGCATGAATGAGCAGCAGCGGCACGGCCGTCATCAGTCCGAAGGCGGTGCAGTTCATTGCCACCGAGATGCTGGCCGAGAGCAGGTTGGCCTTCTGCGCCGGATCGATGGTGGCGACCGCGGCGAACGCCCGGATGAGTCCCATGACCGTTCCCAGAAGCCCGAGGAGAGTGGCGAGGTTGGCGAAGGTCGCGATGTAGTGCGTGCGCTTCTCGAGCCGCGGCACGACCTCCATCATGCTCTCCTCCATCGCCTTCTCGATGTCATCGCGCCGGCGGGCGGACTGGACGCGCGCCAGACCGTAGTCGAGGATGTGCCCGACCAGAGTGCCGGACTTCGAGGTGACCTGCACGACCTGGCGGAAGTTGCCCTGAGAAAGCAGCGGCACGATCTCGTTCCACATCCTGCGGTTGCTGGCCGCGATGTAGGTCAGGTAGATGTAGCGCTCGAGCGCGATCGCCGCGCCGACCACGAGCACCACGGCGATCGGGTACATGAAGTCCCCGCCGCCCTGAAAGAATCTGACGATCAAGCTCCAGGGACCCATGGTGACACTCCGCTTAAAACCCGCTCCGAGGTCCGGCCGGCTGGCGGTCCGGACCCGCCCAAACTGACTGACGGCCCTCGAAAAAGCTGCGATGCCCCTCCCACTTTCACTGGCTGAAAGCGGCCTGCGGCCCTTTCAGCGGACACACCCCTTCGCCAGGTCCGCGGCGCTGCCAAAAAGCGCGGTTTTTGGCCGCTAACACGACGCTCAACGTCAGTGGCTGTCGCCAACTGGCGCCACCCGTGCGGCGGTTGGCTGCCCCGCCGCGGTGCCGAGCTGCCCGTAATAGCGGACCTGGCGCTGGAAGACCCCGCGGTCGACCGGCTGCAGCACCTCGTCCAGGAGGCTATCCGTGGGCTTGATCACACCGCCCGCGCCCAGGGAGTCTTTCCACGGCACGATCACCATCACCTTGGGCAGCTCCTTGTTGCCTGTGATGTCGCTCGCGCCCAGGGAAAGGACACCGCCGGCGGCTGCGCTTGCCGCAGTCGCGTGGGCCCGGGCGGCCGGCTCACGAGCCGCCTGTGCGTGCTGCTTGTGCGCGGGCCGCGCGGAGTGCGCCGTCTTTGAACCGTGGGTGACTGCCGGTCGGCTCGCCACTGACTGCGCCTGCGCAGCGGGCGCAATCGCGAACAAGGCAGCGATCAGCAGCGGTATTGACTGGCGCATGTCAGTTCCTCGCCTGCGGCGGCGATGAGCGGGTGCGATGCTGCAGCTCGGCGATCCACATGACGACCGGTTTGTCCTGGGAGGCGAGCTTGCGGTACTGCTCGAAATCGCCGAGCGCGGCCGCCGGCTGATCGAGATAGAGGTCGCGAAGCACTCCCCGGTCACGGTAGGCCGGAGCGTAGGCGGGGTCCGCCGCGAGCGCGCGCGTGTAGGATTGCTCCGCATCCTGGAACTTGCCGCCGAGGCGCTGGGCGAGGCCGAGCTCGGTCCAGGCGAGCGCGCTGTGCGGGTCGCGCGCGGCGGCCTGCTGCAGGACATGCACCGCCGCATTGAGATCGCCGCTCTTGCGGTAGAGGATTCCCAGGTCCACGAGCGGCGTGCAGAACTGCGGGTACTCGTGCGCCAGACTCGTCAACTGTGCTTCCGCCGCAGCCTGATTGCCGGCGGCAGCGAGCGTCAGCGCGCGATCGAATTCGGCCTTCGCCGCGGCGGGTATCGGTGGCGGCGCGGCTGGGCCCGACTTGCCGGCGACAGTGCCATGCGCGGCGCTGACCGCGCGCGCAGGCTCGGCCGCGCGCCGCGGAGCGACTGAGCACGCCGTCAGCAGCGCGAGCAGCGTCGCGCCGATGCAGACTTCAATTGAGCGTCGTGACCACATCTGACACCAACTCTGTCTTGCCGTAGCGCGCCGGATCGAGCTGCGCCAGCGCGACGAAGCTCTTGCGGACCCATTCGTCATAGACACCCTGGCTCGCCCGCGCGGCATTCAGGCCATATACCTTGATGGCCTGCTCCTCGAAGGGACACACCTGATCCTCGAGCAGGGAGTTGTATTCATCGAGCTCCTGGCCCTTCAGATTGCGCGGCCGCTCCGAGGCGAGGACATCCTGCGCCAGCGTCTGGTAGAGCCCGGCCATCTCATAAGTCGCCGCCGTGGTGACCTCGGCCACGCCATAAGCGGCTGCCAGCCGATAAGCCGCCATCGCCCGCTCCATGGCCCGGCGTTTGGCTTTCAGTGTCCGCGTGAGGGGCAGAGTCAGACGGATGTCCCGAAACTCATCCCGCGGTTCGGCGGCGAGCACGAGTTGCGCTTTCGCGGCGAGATAGTGCGTCCGCGAGGTGCGCTGCGCACCCGCCTCGGCGTCGACCTTCACGATCTCCCGATACCAGCGGTCACGGGCAGTCAGGTCGCCGGCGGTGGTGGCGTAGTCAGCCAGGCGCTGCCGGACCTCCTGCGCATCGGTGATTGGGGTCGGATATTCGGCGACGAACTTCGTCAGAGCCGTCATCGCACGCGGATTGTCATGCGCCTGGGCGTAGAGGTCGGCCGCGCGCCGCAGCGCCTCTTTGCGCACCGCCGGCGTCTGCACCGGCTCTGCCGCGATCGCCTCGAACTGCTGTGCCGCCTGCCCGGGCTGGTTGGCGCCGGCATACGCCACAGCCAGCTTGTCATCGACATCGGCCGCGAGCGCGTGATGCGGAAACCGGGCACGAAAGTCCTGCAGCACCTGGATCGCGCGATTCCAGTCCTGCAGTCGGATGAGCTCCGCGGACGCATCATAGAGAGCGGTCGCGCAGATGGTCGAGTCGGGGGCAACCTGCTCGACGCGCAGGAAGTCGCGGACGGCTCCCTCGCCGTCGCCCGCCTGTCGTTTCGCGGCACCCTGCCGATACACGGTGGCAGCGACGCGCCGGGTTAGATCGGCACCCATCTTGGCATCGCCGACGGCAAGCTGGCGCGCCTGGATGAGCGCAGGCTCCGCGTCGGCGAACTTGCCCTGGTTGTAGTCGGCCTGCCCGACGATGGTCCAGGCGATGCGGCGCTTCGCCTGATCGGCGGGCGGCTGGCGCGCAAGGAGGATGCCGGCGATCTGGACCGCCCGCGGCAGGTCACCCGCGGCGAACACCGCCTCATCGGCCCGCGTCAGTACACCGGCGCTGTCGGTATGATCCGGAAACGCCTGCGCGAACCTGACCCCGGAATCGATCGCATGCCGCTGCAGGTCCGCCAGCGTGCTGCCGCTCAACCCCGCCTCGGCCTTTTGATAAGCCGTCAGAGCGGCGTAGCCGGCCTTCTCCGACTGCGCATTGCGCGGATAGTTATATGCCGTATGCTCGTACTCGGTCGCCGCGCTGGCGTAGTTCTGCGCGGCAAACAATGCGTCGGCAAGTCTGTGATTCAACTCTGCGGCGTCGGGCGCCGTGGGGAACGAGTCCAGGTATTCCCGATACCATCGCGCCGCCTGAGCATACTCACGCACATCGTGAGTTCGCTGCGCAATCGCATGATCGTAGGTCGCAACATCCCTGAGATTGCTCGCCAGCTCCGCGGCGATCTCGGGGTGATCGGCGCGCGCATGCGTACGCCAATAGGCGGCCTGGAAGCCATAGTGCTCGACGTAATCCTGCTTCGCCTGGTAGACGAGCTGGCTGAAGCCTCCCTTCGAGTAGGCGCGGATGGCGCGCGCCGCGAGATCCGGCGCCGCGTCCGATTGTGGATTGCTGTCGACGTAGCCGAGGTAGGTCGAGGCGGCATCCTGGTAACGCTGCTTGGCGACGTAAAGATCGCCCAGCCTCGAATAGAGCAGCGAGTCGTAGGGTCGCGCGCCATAGTGGCCCACGAAGCGCTCGATCGACTGCGCGCCGGAGTCCTGCGAGAACGTGATGCTCATGACGCGTAGCGAATCTTCCACCAGCTCGCGATCCGCGCGTCGCAAGTCGGTCAACGGCCGCACCCGTCCGTCCGGACCCAACAGCTCGCAATCGAGCAGCCGCGCGAATACCGGCAGGCTCTGCTGCGGCTGTGACGCCTTGTAGAGCGACCAGCCGCCCTTGTAGAGACTCTGCAGGTAGTACTGCGAGGCGGCGCCGCGGGAGATCACCGCCGCATAAGCCTGCTGCGCCTCGGGATAGCGCCGGTCGGAAAAGAGCAGCTCGCCGCGCCGGAACTGCACTTCGTCGAGGTCCCTGGAATCAGGGTAGCGCTGCACGATGAGGTCGAGGGTATGCAGCGCCTGATCCGGCTGACCGGTGGTGTCATAGGCGCGCGCGAGCTGGTAGAGCACCTCGTCGTTGTGGGTGTAGTTGGGGTAAACCGAGAGCAGCGTCGTATAGAGCCTGATCGCTTCGGCGCCCTGCACGTCGACCGAAGATAGCTCGCTCTCCATACGCTGCAGGTCACCGGCGTCGAGGTTGAGATCCCCCAGCCGGCGCAGTGCCTCGGCCCGCAGCTGCGGATCGGTTGCCTGCAGCGCAAGGAACTTGCGGTAGCTCGCCATCGCAGTCGAATCGCTGGCGCTGACCTTGCCCCCGGTCACGACCTGCACGGGATGGGACCGCAGCTCCTGGATGGTCGGCGCGGCGGGAGGATCGCCCCGGGGCTCGGCAATCGGACACAGCGCCAGGCAGGCGGTCATCACCGTCAGCAGCGCAAGCAGTGGGCGCCCCGATCTCACGGCTGCGTCCCCGCTGCCGCGGCGACGGGGTGAGCGGCCTGGTCGTAAATCGTCGCCAGGGCGAACTGTGCCTGCACCCGGTAGTTCTGCAGCCGCTTCTTCTGTTGCTCGAGGTCACGCACCGCCAGCTCGGCGAGCGCGCGGCTCTGCGCCGTCTCGGCCACCGCGAGCCGGACCTGCAGCGCGTCGATGCGCTGTTGCAGAACACCTACCCGAGCCGCGAAATCACCGGTCTCGAGCGGCAGCGCCTGCCGCCCACTCTCGAGTTGAGTCCAACCCTGCTGTGACCGCGCCAACGCGACATCGAACGCCCGCAGCTGCTTGCGCTCGCTCCACAGGCGCGCCGGGAACTCCCGGTCCATCCGATAGAGGAGGACTCCGCGGATCATGGCGAGACGCTCGCGCAGCTTCGCGTAGGCCGGCGTGTCAGGATCATGGGCCAGCATCGCCTGGTCGCGCTGCACACGCGCCCACAGTGCCGCCTGCTGCGGAGCGGCGAGCCCGGCGGCATCCCGCGTGCGCGCCACCTGCTCGAGCCGGGCGGCGAGCTCGGCGCGACGCTTCTTCAGGGCGTCCAGGCTGCCGGACGTCAGCAGCGCATCGACCTTGGGAAGGCGCTCGGTGAAAGCGCGGCGGCGCGCCGCAATCATTTCCTGGAAGGCATCCATACTGGTCGCCCATTGGCCGAGCATGCGCTGCATGAGCTTCAGATCGCGATAGTTCCTCAGTCCCTCCTGGAAGCCGGAGCCGGCGAAAACCGCGTACAGATAGTGTGATTCCGGGTCGTCCGGAACATTGCCGAGCTGCCAGAACCAACCGTAACTCAGGCGGTCCGGCAGGGCATCGTCATCGAGCGGGTCATTGCCGACATCGCCGGACTCGGCGGCATCGCTCTCGCGAGCCAGGAGCTCGGTGAGCAGGCCCCCACCCTGGATGCGGGTGATGGCGCCGTCGATCCGCGCCGACTCCTCATCGTAGGACTGCATAGCGGTCCGGTAGTACTGCTCGGCCTGGCCGGGTGCCTTCAGCTCGACGAAGGCATACGGCACCGTCAGATCGACTTCCTGCACGGCGGGATCGGAGGTGTTGCGGCGTTGCAGCGCCAGCCAGGGAGTGAGCGCCGCGCGGTAGTTGCCGTCCGCCGCCTCCGCCCAGCCGGCGGCGAGCAGCGCTTCGCCCGAGAAAGGTCCATCGAGGCGTACGCGATCCAGCGCCTCGCGCGCGAACGCCGGCTGCTTCGACTGCATGTAAGCGAGACCCAGCGCCAGATTGGCGCGGTCCTTGAGCGCGAGCATTTCGGGGGCGAGCGCGTACATGGTGCCCACCGTCGTCAGGACCGGCGCCGCCTCCGCCAACTTGCCCTGACGCACCAGCGCGATGCCGAGGTTGAGGCGGGCATACGCTGTCCACCCCTGCTCCGAGCCGCGCCAACGCTGCAGCAGGCCGGCAGCCTGGTCGAACCGGCCTTCGTGCATCCACACGTTGGCGAGCAGCAGCTCGCGCTGCGACTCGAGCTGCGGCGACATCCGCTCGCTGATCCGGGTCAGATCGCGCTCCGCGTCGGCATACTGTCCACGGGCATAGAGCATCTGGCCCAGATAGAGCCAGGCGCGATCGCGCACGCCCGTCGGCACATCGCTGGTCAACAGCTCTTCGAAAGACCGGTCCGCCCGTTCATACATGCCGAGCGAGAGGTAGAGCCCCGCGAGCACCAGCCGCGCGTCGGCTGCGTGATGCGGCATCTCCTGCCAGTGATCGTAGGCCAGGAGCCGCGTCGCGGCTTCGAAGTCCTTCCCCTGGTAGTAATAGAAGAGGACATCGCCGTAGGACAGGTCCTGAATGCGTATCTCGGGAAGTGCTTCCGGATCGTGCAGGCGCGCCGCCGCGGGCGCCGCCGCGGCGAGCAGCGTCACGGCGGCGAGGACGCACAGGCACGCCGGGCGGGCCAAGCGTTACTCCCAGTCCTTGATCCGGAACTGCGGCTGCAGCTTGCGCTGCTCGTCGGTGATCGTGAGCTCGAGGTATTTGGCGCCGATGTCCTTCTGGAAGTCGAGCGTGGCGCCACGGGTATAGTCGAGATTGTGCGGTCCCTTGCCGGTGAAGAAGGCCACCAGCTCGTGCTTGCCGACCTTGAGGTTGCCGACGTACAGCCGCTGCACGCCGCCCTGCACCAGCGAGTGGACCTCCCTCGGGGTGTAGAGGTAGTTGGCGACCTCCTTGCCGTCAACTTTGAGTTGCACCGAGTCGAGCGCGAAGAAGGTGCCCGCATCCATGGAGACGAACACGGCCACCTGGGTGTTGGCCGGGTAGAGCAGCTCCTGCTCGAGCACGAACAGATCGCGGTTGAGGTCGAGGACGTCGCTCTTCAGCGACTGCACCTGTCCGTCCACGCCCGGCGCGGGCGCGGCGGGCTGCACTGCGGCGGCAGGGGGAGTGGTCGGGGCGGCGGTTTGAGCGAGCGCGGCGCCAGCGGTTGCCTGCAGGGCAAGGAACCCGGCGAGCAACGCCAATTTAGCGGTCAAACACCTGCCGGCCAGCCGGCGTGCGAGGAGCGACGGGACATGGGGCATGGTTGCGGTCCGTTCATTCGGCCAGGAGCGTGCGCAGCTCATCCTCGCAGGCCCGGCGGCTCGTTTCATTGAAGTCGCGCACTACCTGACGAATTTTTCCATCACGATCGATCAACAGCGTCAGCGGCAGGTTGTCGACGTCATAGCTGCGGGCGACGGTCTTGGCCGGGTCGAGCAGCAGCGGAAATGTGACACGCGTCCCGTGCGCGAAGCGCAGCGCCGCCACCTGGTCATCGGCCACTTCCACCCCATAGACGCGCAGCCCCTGCGCCCGGTAGCCGGTGAAATCCCGCTCCAGGGCCTGGAGCTGCGCCCGGCAGGCATCGCAATCGCTGCCCCAGAAGGAGATCACGACGACCTGGCCGACGTGCTCGGACAGGCGCACGCTGGGCCCTTCGAGGGCCCGCAGCGCGAAGTCCGGAGCCGCGACACCCGGTACGGCATGAAACCGGGCGGCCGGCGCCGGCAGGGCCCACGCGATGGTCAGCGCGGCGGCGAGCACGCGCAGAGATTTTGGCGTCCCGAGTTGCCCCTGAGACGACATCTCAGACGATCGAGCCGAACGCAATGAGCCCGGCCTGGTCGCTCGGGGAGCCCAGGCCCTGCTGCGGGAAGAGAGTACCGAACTGGCCCTCCACCCCCTGCAGCGCCATGTAGTTGAGGACCAGCATCTCGACCAGCTGCTCGACCGAGTTGGCACCCGGGCTCGAGGTGCTGACGACCGAGCCGTCGGAGCTGAAATAGCCGATCTGCTGATTGGCGACGCTCACCGGCTGCGGCCGGCCCTTCGGGCTGTAGACGAGGAAGAAGGTCGATGCGACCGCCGAGGAATCGCCCTGCCAGGCGAGCTTGTCGCGCCCCGCGGGGGTCGTGTCGACCATGCTGCTCGAAGTGAGCGAGCCGTCGCTCACCACATAGATCATGACGGGCTTGCCGAGACGGTGCGCGTACTCGAGCACGGCGCCGATCATCTGGCCGGCCTGGAAATTGCGCGTCTCGCCGGTCGCGCGGGTGTTGTCGTGATAATCGAACCCGCTGAGGGAGATGGTGCCCGCGCCGGCGAAGCCGTTGAGCACCAGTTTCATGACCGAGGCGGTCATGGCGACGTTGTTGTCGCTGAACTGCGAGGCGCTGAAGATCGGCGTGCCGCCGGCGATGATGTTCTGATCCTGGGTCGGATCGAGGTCGGACGGATTGCCGAACTCCGCCGCGTTGTTCACGGCCTTCACGTAGTTGCAGCGCACCTGGCTCTTCAGGTTCGCGTCATCGGCCGCCTGCGTCGGGTCGGCGCTGGTGTAGAGCTGCACTCCCGGGGTGCCGCCGTTCGGCTCGCTGAGAACTCCGGTGAATACGGCGGCGGGATCCGACCCGCCCGGGGTGTACTGGGTGGTTCCGGAGCTGATGCGCGCCTGCGATTCCTGGATTTCCACCGACAGCCTCGTGGCGCTGGCGCCGCCCGAACTTGCCAGTCCGACCGCATCGCTCGGCTGATCGATGGTGCTCGGCTGCAACGCGGGGTTGATGGGGACGCCGCCGAGATTCGGCGGCGCGACGGAGTTGCCGCCCGAAACCGTCGGCTCGGTGCCGACCAGCGCCAGCAGCTTGCCGTTGGCACCCACGGTTGCGATGCCATACATGGGGTTATGAGGATTGATGTCGGTATCGTTCTCCGACATCGCGGGGAACACCGCCCCATTGGTGTTGGCCGCGGCGCCGGCGCTGGCCACGGACATGATGCCGCGCAGGATCGCGCCGTCCGAGTGCCACAGCAGGCCAAGAGCGTTGCTGGTGAAGCCGGCGGCGCTCGGCACCATGTTGCCCGGAACGCCCATCTTGCCGTAGCCGGCGGTCGCGAGGAAATTCGCCTGGCCGCCCTGCACCCCGACGATGACTTCGGAGCCGACCAGGTTCGCCCCGCCCGCGAGATCGAAGCAGATGAACGGTATGAGACCCGCGCCCTGGCTGACGTTGCACTGACTCGGGGCGAGCAGCGGCGAGATGTCACCATCGAGGGTGATCTGCTGCGCGCCCGCCGTGCCCGGCTTCAACAGGGCGGCGAGCCACGCCGGCGCCATGACCAGGCCGGAGGCACCGAGGAAGCCCGCCGAGAGCAGCTCACGGCGCGTGACCGGACGCCGGTGATTCTCGTGCAGGATCGGCTCGTGCAGAGCGTGCGGGCGGGGAAGCTTCTTGCGGATGAACATGGCGGATGATCTCCTCGTGCCCGGTCACTTCAGGGTGAGAGCGGCGCTGCCGAGCGCCGCCTGGCAGGCCGCCTGCACGGCCGTGCTGACGGTGGGCGTGGCGCTGACGGACGGGATCTCGTCAATCAGCGCGCTGAGCTGGGTTTGCAACGCCGCGGCAAAGGTCGGCTCAACAGTGGTACCGACCGCGAGCGAATTCATCAGCGGCGCGATCACCAGATTCTGATTGGCATTGGTGCCGGAAGTGCCGAAGAAGGAAGCCGACGAGCTGCCGAGCTTGGCCTTGACGGTCCCACCGAACATATTGGTGAACTGCTGCTGGTACGACGGATTGGTGATGAGCTCGTTGCAGTAGGCGCCCGCGAGCTGCGACACCGCCGTCTGCTCCGAGGCAGTGAAGGCGGTGATCTGCGGCGCCGCCGGCAGCGACTGCTCCTCCGTGGCATAGAGCGTGGCGACGGCCGAATCACTCACCGGAACGCCGGTCGCCACCGCCATCGCGGCGTTGACCTCGGCGAACAGGTGCACGCCGAAATCCGGCTGCGGCGTGTTGTCGGTGACGGTCGGGTTCGGCGGCACGACCGGATCGACGTAGACATGCGTCTGGTTGCCGAGCTGGTCGAACGACAGAAAGAACATGTCGTTGGCGACGCCGAGGTCGACGCCAATCACCGCGCCGACACTCGAGAGCAACTGACCGTTCGCAGCCGTGTAGGCCGAGCCACCGATCGTGGTGTTCACGGTCGCGAACGACTGGCCGACGGAGGGGATCGAGCCGTTGATGCCGATGCGCAGGCCCGCGACCGGGATGTTTTGCGGCTGCGCGTTCGCGGTAAGGCTGACGAAGGTCGGATCGTAGAAGAGATAGCTGTAGTTGTCGTACTGCATCGCAGTCATCAGGATGTACGACGCGGGGATGCCCACGATGCTGCTCACATCGAACAGCAGGAAGTATTTCTGCCCGACACCGGCTCCGAAGTTCTGCTGGACCTGCGCGGCGGTGAGGGCGGAGTCGTGGATGGCGAGGAAACGGATCTCACCCAGCCACTGCTTGTCACCGGTGGTCTCGTTGCCGAGCACCAGGGCGAAGGTATTGTCCCAGTTGGCGAGCGAGCCGCCGCTGTTCGGGTCGACATCGCCGGTGAACTGACCGTTGACGTAGATCTTCTGGCCATTCACCGGGTCATAGGTGAGCACGATGTGCTGCAGCGCCGCCTGGGCGAACGCTCCGGTTTCCGAGGTCAGCAGAGGCGTCCCGCCATTGGTGTCCGTCTTGCTGCTGCGGGTCCACGCCTCGTATTGCGATGCATCCTGGCCCAGCGTGACGTCACGCTCGGTGTCGCTGCCCGAATAGCTGACGATGTTGGCGGCCGTCTGAGTCACGTTTGCCGGCGAGGCCCAGACCTCGATCGAGTATTCACCGGTCGTCTGCACGAGGTCGGTGATCTTCTGGCTGCTCGTGGTCAATGCCTGCGCCCGGCTGCCCTGCCCGAAGATGACTCCCCAGGCCTGGTCCCAGGTCACGTTGCCCGAAACGGTCAGATCCGACTCGGGGCTCACGCCGCTGGTGTCATAAGCGATGCTGCCGGCACCTTCCTTGAACTCGTATTTGGCGATGGTGTCGGCGTCATAGCGGCTGCCACCCGAGGCGATGATGCCCTGCTGCAGCAGGATCGCCTTGGAGATCACCAGCGTCGGATCGACGGTCGTCACCGAAATCGTGTTGGCGTAAGCAGTGATTGCGGCCTGCATCTGGGCGGCGCTGCCCGGGCAATCCGGAGCGCCGCCGGCCGTGGTCGGCCAGCAGTGGTGCGACTCGCCGGCCAGCCGTTCTACGAAGCGCGACGCCGCCGGATCATCCAGATTGATCTTCGGCTGCGCCTCGAGATACGCCTGGTTCGGATCCGAGCTCGCGAAGTACGGCGCCTGCGGCGTCGGCGAATTGGGGTCGTGACAGCCGCTGCAGAACTGCCGCAGCATCGGCGTCCAGAGCAACGACTGGAACTGGGTGGAGTCGGCCGGGAACTGCTTGGTTCCACCCACCGACTGCGACGGCGGCGGCACCAGCTGAATCTTCTCGGCGGCGCCCGCGCCGCCACCGATCCAGTTCTGGATCCAGGTGAGCATCGTGTCAGCGCACGCCTGCGGCGAGGCCACCCAGCAGTTGTGTCCGCCGCCGACCTGCAGCACGAACGTCGACTGCCCGGGCTGCGAGGCGTTGATCAGCGGCAGGGCCGCCTGATAAGCGAGATTGACGTTGTCCGAACGGGCGAACTGCGGCGACTGTCCGCCCGCGTAGTGGCAGCCGCCACAGCGGTCCGGAGTACGAATGTTGTTCCACAGCGCCACCTCGAACGCCTGCACATCCTTGCTGGCTGGCGCGGGTCCGGTATAGGCGCTCGCGTTCTGGCTGGTACCCGTCGCCTGATTGACCGTGGTCGCGGGGCCGCTCGGGCCGCAGGCCGCAAGCGCCACGGCGAGCAGCAGGCCGGTTGCCGCGGTGAGCAGCGGCGAGACTCGCGGGATGGCTTCGAGGTGTCTCATTGCGCTTATCCTCCGGAGTGCCGGCTCAAGAGCCCGCGCACGCGGCAGCCGACTTCTGGAACACCTGCTTCAGGTCGTAATTGCTCTGCACGAAGAGCGCCTGGATGTTGGCGACGGTCGTCTGATCGGCGCTGCTCGTCGGCGCGCGCATGCACACCGTCTGGAAGACCTTGACCACCTGGCAGTTGGCGAACGCCGTGGTGTTCTCGAGCTCCTGGCCGAGAGCCGCGGCGCCCTCGCCGCTGCCGCGCAGGTTGGAAGCCCAGCCGAGGTCGGCGTTGGGACCGCTGCGCCAGCGGTTGTGCCAGGTGTCATCGGGCGTGACGAAACCCCAGGGGAAGTTCTGCGGGTTCTTCACGTACTTCGGCTGCACCTGGCCGGGGGTGTACACCATCTGATTGGTGGTGGTGTTGAAGTCGTAGTAGGCGAACGCCTGCGCCATCGGATCCATGCCGCTGTGGCAGGCGGCGCAGTTGTTGAGGAATACCCGGCTGTCGCCGCCGGGGGAGCGCGCCACATCCTGCCTGACCCGGTCGGTCGGCCGCGTATTGTCCATGACCAGCTGCATGTCGTGGCAGAGATAGTTCAGCATGGTGAAGCGGAATTGCGCCCGGTTCGTGCCCAGCACGAAATAGGCGGCGGCGCCCGCCCGCGTGGTCCATATGCCGGAGACTCCCTGCGCCGGCGTGCCGTAAACCGCGGTCTGTGTGGTCGCGGTGAGCGCGGTCGAGAAGTCGACGCCATGCGCCTCGGCCGTCGCGTAGTGATCGTTGTTGGCCGCGGAAGGCGGCGGCAGGTTCGGAGCATTGACGGTGTACAGGACGTTCGCCGACAGGATCGTGTTGAACGGCACGTCGTCCCGAATCATCCCGATCACCGTCGCGGTGTAGTCATTGAACGGAACGAACGCCGACTGATTGCGATTGGTCCACGGATTGATGAATTCCTTCAGCGTCACGTCGTAGAAGTCTGGCGCGGTCGCCGGCGTCGTGGCGACCACCGCGGCCGCCAGCAGTCCGTCGCCGTTCGTCTTGTTGATGATGTCGTTCGCCATGGTCTGCAGCACCTGCGAGGACGGCGGCACGCCATCCAGGCGCTCGTAGATGCGCCTGGCCTGCTCGTATGCGCCGGCAAAAGCCGGCGGCGCCGCCTGCGTCGCCAACAGAGCGAACACGCACGCGCCGCAGGTGGCGCGCCTCGCGACACCGTCGCGCCGACGTCGATTTTTCGATCGCTGTTTCATGGCACCCGTCCACTCTCAAAAGGCCGATGCACGGCGGCACTATACAGGCTGGAAAAATACGAAACCAACGTCGCCGGACACAGACAAGCTGGCTGTTTGATGTCACTTTCAAACCGTCTCCGTCCACCACTGTCGCCAGCAGCGCGACCGGCCGCACCGACACGCGCCAAACTGCGAGTCGCTTCACGGCGGTGCACTGACATAAGAGGGCCTACTAGCGGCGCTCGAAACCGCGGGCATGCCGGAAGCGTGACGGGATCGACACGGCCGCAAGAACGGCCGCGACGATCGACTAGGTTATGTTACGTTCGCCGATGAGCGGAGCCGGGCGCTAAGGGTCCGTCCGGAGTGGCTGACATGAGCTTGCTGCGTGAAATCGTGACGCCGTTCTCAGTGAGACCGCGGATCCGGGCCCAGGGCGGCCGCGCCGCGGCGGCGCTCATCCTCTGTCTGGCGCTGACCCTCGGCGGCTGCGGCGGCGGCGGCGGCGGCAGCGTCAATATCGCCAACAGCCAGGGGCCGGATCCCGGCACCGTCGACTTCCCGATCTTCTACGTCAAGCGCACGATTCCCATGACTGCCGATGGCGATGTGACGCAGGACGACCTGCGCATGATGCGCGTCGCGTTCCCTTCGGCGAATCTCTACATGCGCGCCGCAGCGTCGCCCGGCGCGCCGGAAACGAACATCACGGCGAGCATCACCGCCGGCGCCGACTACGATATCAAGGACGTGGATGTGTCCCCGGACGGCACCAAGGTCGCGTTAGCGATGCGCGGCCCGCTCACCCCGAACATGAATCCGGAGGATCCCCCCTCCTGGCGCATCTACGAATACACCATCGCAACCAATACGCTGACGCCGATGATCAACCCGTCGGCGGACACGGCCCCCGATACGGTGAACGATGTTTCACCGCATTACCTCCCGGACGGCAGCATCGTCTTTTCCTCTACACGCCAGCGGAACTCGGAGGCGATCCTGATCAACGAGGGCAAGCCGGAGTTCAGCGCCGAGGACGAGGCGCGCACCGAGCCCATCTTCGACCTGCACGTGATCACCCCCGACCGCACCACCATCAATCAGATCGAGTTCAACCAGAGCCACGATCGTGATGCCACGGTGCTGGCGAGCGGCCGCATCCTCTTCACGCGTTGGAACCACACCCCGGGCAAAGACCAGATGGACCTGTATTCCATCAATCCCGACGGCACGGACCTCGAGCTCTATTACGGCGCCCAGAGCCATATGACCGGCAGCAACGACAGCGTGATCGAGTTCTCCCATCCGCGCGAGATGCAGGGCGGCGACGTTCTCGTCATCGCGCGGCAGTACACCGATGTCGATTTTGGCGGTCAGCTCGAGATCATCGACGGCAACCAATACGTCGAGAACACGCAACCGCTGCTCGCCAACGCCTCACTCACGGGCGCCGCACAGACGCCCGCAACGTCGAACCCGGTGAGCACGCTCCCGGGACCCTCCGCCGGCGGCCGATTCAAATCCGCGTGGCCGCTCTGGGACGGCACCGGACGCATCCTGGTGAGCTGGACCGAGTGCCGGCTGCTCGACAATGCGCAGAATCCGCCCACCGTCGTGCCCTGCACCGCCCAGGCCCTTGCGCAACCCAACGCGCAGGCCGGACCGCCGCTCTACAGCCTGTGGATGTTCGATCCCGCGCAGAACACCTTCACCCCCATCGTGCAGCCGACCGAGGGCGTGATGATCACGGACGTGGCCGCCGCCCAACCGCGAACGACGCCGACCATCATCCCTCCCATCAGTCCGGATCCTGAGCTGCAGGGCGAAGGGGTCGGCGAAATAGACATCAACAGCGTCTACGACTTCGATGGCGTGGATACGGCCCCCGGCGGCATCGTCGCCCTCGCCGACGGCAAGACGCCGGCGAGCAGCCGGCCGGCCCGCTTCATCCGCCTGGTGAAGGCGGTTTCGATCCCGGACAGGAAAGTGGTCAATCTCGCGCAGGAAGCCTTCGGCGCCTCCGACTACATGCGCGAGATCGTGGGCTATGCCCCGATCGAGCCCGACGGTTCCGTGCTCATCAAGGCGCCGGCGGATGTTGCATTCGAGATCAATATCCTGGATGTGAACGGGCGGCGGCTGGCCGGCTTCCCCGAGCACAGCGACTGGCTGCAGGTGCGCGCGGGTGAGGTACTCAAGTGCAACGGCTGCCATACCCCCCCCAGCCAGACGAAGCCCTATTCCCACGGTCGCAACGGCCTCTTCCCCTCGGCGTATGGCGGAGCTGCGGGCGGTGCGCCCTTCCCCGACAGCCTCGCCACCTATCTGCCCGCAGCCGGCCAAACCATGGCCGAGACGCGCGCGGCGGTAACCTGCCTCGGCAGCGCCCTCTCCACGGCGCAGTGCAGCATGACCCCGAGCATCGACGTCTTCTACACCGATGTCTGGACCAACACCGCGCAGGGTTTGCAGGCCAATCCGCCCATTGCTTATCAGTACTCCGCTTTTCCCACTCCCGAAATCGCACCGATCCCGGCGGCCACCCCCGGCTGCGAGGGCGTCTGGGCCTCCAATTGCCGCGTCGTCATCAACTATCCGGAGCACATTCAGCAACTCTGGGATCAGACGCGCAGCGACGCTGCCGGCGACCACACCTGCACCCAGGGCGGTTGCCACAGTCCAACCAACGCGGCGGGGGCCGCCGCGCAGCCTGCCGGCAACCTTGATCTGTCGAACACGGCGTCGAACGCCGATCCGGACGAGCTGGTTTCCTACGTCGACCTGCTGTTTGCGCACAACGTGCCCGGGCCGCTCGACGCCAACGGCAACCCGACGACGATCTCGGTGGGACCGTTCCTCAATGCCGGCAGCGCCAACGGTCCGCAATCGAGCGCCTCGCTGGCGCTGTTCGCGCCCACCAGCGGCGATGCCATCCATGCGGGCATCCTGTCACCCGACGAGCTGCGCATGATCTCCGAGTGGCTCGACATCGGCGCGCAGAATTTCAACAACCCGTTCGATCCGAACGTGCCGAAGAATTAGGATCCGCTTGCGCAGCCCAGCCCCCGTCCTGCTCCTCGTGCTTGCCGCGTTCATGGCACCCGCCGTGTGCAGCGCGCACCTGTTCTCGCGTCACGCACGGCGTTATGTGCAGGTATTCGTCAAGACCCCGTATCTCGAGCTTCATACGGGGCCTGGCCGGGGGTATCCGGTATTTGACGTCGTCCCTCAAGGCGAGAGCGTCATCGTGCTCTTCCGTCGTACGCAATGGCTGAAAGTCCGCACCCGCCGCGGCGTGGATGGCTGGGCGTCAGAGGATGACATGCTCAAGACGGTGCTCGCCGATGGCAAGCCTCTGCCGCTGCGGGTCGGTACCCGCGCCGGCTTCACCTCGCATCGCTTCGAGGTGGGCGCCTTCGCCGGTGCGTTTGGCGGCGCCAACCTGGTCTCCGCCTATACCTCACTGTCGTTCAATTCACAGATGGCCGTCGAGGCCGCTTTCGGCCAGTTCCTCGGCAGGTATTCCAACGGCGTCACGGCCGATATCGGTCTCACTCATGTGCCCATGCCGCAGTGGCGCCTGAGTCCCTTCCTGATGCTCGGCATCGGGGTATTGCACGTCGAGCCTAAAGCCACACTGGTTCAGCCCGCGGTCCGTACCGAGCAGACGGCATACGTGGGCGGTGGCTTCCGCTATTACATCGGCCGCAGCTTTTTTCTGCGCGCCGAATACAAAACTCATGTCGTGATCACGACGCAGAATCGAAATCAAGTGGAGGACGAATGGAAACTCGGGTTCGCGGTCTTCTTCTGACGGCGGTGCTCGTAACGCTGCCGCTGTTGCCCGGCTGCGCCACGGTGCATCGCTGGCGCGCGCACCGTGCCGAGGTGCGGGCAGCCAAGGAAGAGGCGCGCACCGAGGCGGCGCAGGCGAATCCGTCGGCGGGCAGCGACAACGTGCCTCCCGGCGTCGTGCAGCCGCAGGTCGAGCGGCACGAGGTCGTAGTGCCGAAGATCCGCAGCTCGGACATCGAGCTCGGCGGCCATTACGGCCTGATGTCGATCGAGGATTTCGGCTCTCACCCCTCCTATGGGCTCGATCTCGCCTACCACGTGACGGAGGACCTGTTCGTGCGCGCCGAGGCGGGCCGCTCCACCGGCGGCCTGACCAGCTTCGAGACCCTGAGCGGCAACATCCGGCTGCTGACCGAAGGTGAGAGGAAGTTCACGTACTACGACCTCGGACTCGGCTACAACTTCCTTTCGGGCGAGGCATTTTTCGGTCGCAGCCGCGCCATGACGAGCTCGTTCTACGTCGTCGGCGGCGCCGGGGCCACCCAGTTCGCCGGCGACAAGAAGTTCACCGTGACCGTCGGCGCCGGCTACCAGGTGCTGCCGCTCGACTGGCTGGCGGTGCGCGTGGGTTTCGAGGATCACATGTTTCAGTCGGACCTGCTGGGCACCGACAAGTTGACCCACAATTTCGAGGCCGGTCTCGGCCTCACAGTGTTCTTTTGAGGCTCGGAGGATACGTCATGAGGAATCGATTCGCGGCCCTCGCCGCCGTCCTGATGCTGGCGCTGCCGGCCTGGGGCGGCGCCGCCGACGTGCAGCAAGCCCCCGCTTTCACCCTGCAGTCCGTCGACGGCAAGACGGTGAGCCTGGCGCAGTTCAAGGGCGATGTGGTCATGATCAATTTCTGGGCGAGCTGGTGTGGCCCCTGCCGTCAGGAGATGCCGCTGCTCGATGACATCTACAAACAGTACAAGGACATGGGCTTCGTCCTGCTCGGCGTCAACGTCGAGCCCGACTCGCACGATGCCAATGCCTGGCTGCGGAAAACCCCTGTGAGCTACCCCATTCTCTACGATCCGAAGAGCCAGGTGAGCCAGCTCTACCAGGTGCAGGCGATGCCCACCACGGTGATCGTCGACCGCCAGGGTAACGTGCGCTACATGCACAACGGCTACATGCCGGGAGATGAGAACCAGTACATGAACAGCATCCGCGCTCTGGTGGTCCAGTAGGGCGCCATGGGCAGGTTCCTGCGCATAGCGGCCGTCGCGGCGGCACTCATCACGGCGGCCTCGGCGTGCTCGCCGATCGAGCCGTGGGTCAAGCCGTACGAGCGTGAGCACCTCGCCGATCCGATCATGGCGCTCGATCGGCATCCGGTCTCGAGCACCTACCTCGACCACGTATTCGAAACCCGTGAGGGCGCGCGAGGCGCCACGGGCGCCGTCGGCGGCGGCTGCGGATGCAACTGAGGCTGGCAAGACGCGGCGCCGCTCGTGCCGCCCCGTGCGGCTGGTGCGTTCGCGCCACGGCAATGCTGTTGTTCGCGGGCGTTCCGGCCCTCGCCGGAGTGCTGCCGGAAGACAGCGTCGACTTGCTTTATCACCGCTATCAGGGCGGCGGCATCACCGTCCAGGGACCCTCGATTCTCATCCAGAAGAGGATCGGCGATCACTTCGCCGTCAACGCCAACTACTACCAGGACATGATCTCGAGCGCCTCGATCGATGTCCTGCTGTCCGCCAGCCCCTACAAGGAGACGCGCACGCAGAAGAGCGCCGGCGCCGAGTATCTGCACGGCAAGACCACCTACAGCGCCGGATTCATCAACAGCGTGGAGCCGGACTACAAGGCGAACACCGCTTATTACTCGATCAGCCAGGACATGTTCGGCGACCTCACCACGGTCACGCTCAGCTACAGCCGCGGCTGGGACCAGATATTCCGCGACATCAAGGTGAACGGGGTGATCGTCAACGATCCGACCTTCCACCAGCGGGCCGACCACCGGGTCTACGGGGCGAGCGTCAGCCAGATCCTGACCCGCAATCTCGTCGGTACGCTCAATTACCAGTTCTCCACCGACCAGGGCTATCTCGCGAGCCCTTACCGCGAGATCCGCTTCGCCGATCCGAACAATCCCGTCGGCTACTCCCTCGCGCCGCAGGTCTATCCCAACACCCGCACCATGGACGCAGCGTCGGTGTCGCTGAAGTACTATCTCCACTATCGCGCCGCGCTCACCGGCAAGTACCGCTTCTTCACCGACTCCTGGGGCATCGTCTCGCATACGCTCCAGATCGACTACGTGCAGCCGGTCATGCGGCACTGGACGCTCGATGGCAGCGTCCGCTACTACCGCCAGGGGGCGGCCAGCTTCTACAGCGACATCTTCCCCTACGCCAACTACTCCAACTACATGGCGCGCGACCGCGAGCTCGCGGCATTCCACAGCATCACCCTCGGCGCCGAAGCGACGTACGCCTTCTCGATCCCCCACCTCACGTGGATTCAGAAGAGCACCGCGACGCTCAGCTTCGACCGCATGATGATTCGCTACATGGACTATCGCGACGCACTCTATTCGAAGTACGATCCCGATGTGTTCAAGGGGGGCGCGGAGCCGCTCTATTCGCTCGATGCGAATATCATTCAGGCGTACGTGACACTCTGGTACTGAACGCACGCTGAACACGCTGCCGCCCGCGCTGAGCCACCGCTCATCGGCACCGACTCCCTCCAGCCTGTCGATCTGCGGTAAGCTTCGTGCAGTCCTTGCCGCCGGCTCCGGCTTGTCGGTACCCGGCGATGGCATTGGGGGAACTCAGGCATGCGTACCCGTACTCGCTTACTCATCACTCTCGTTGGCGTCGCGCTGACGGTCACGACCGTCGCCGCGCACGCGCAGGCCCGGGAGGAAGGACGGCTACTCCTCGCCACACAGGTGCTCAATGATGTCCGCGACGCTCGCGATCAGGGCATTCCAGACCGCTTGCTGGAGCGCGCTTACGGCATCGCGGTCATCCCCGACTTCACCAAGGTCGCGTTCTTCCTCGGTGGCGAGCGCGGCCATGGCGTGCTCGTGGTCAGGGACAGCAGCGGCCACTTCAGCGGTCCCGTCTTCGTGACACTCACAGGTGGCAGCTTCGGTTTTCAGTGGGGCGTGCAGAAGACGGACCTGGTGCTGGTCTTTACCTCCCGGAAAGGCATCGAAGGCATCACCGGCGGCAAGCTGACGCTGGGCGGTGACGTCTCCGTGGCAGCAGGACCGGTTGGGCGCCAGGCATCCGCTGCAACCGACCAGGCGTTCAACGCTGGCGTGTACTCGTATTCAGCCACCAGGGGCATCTTCGCCGGAGTGGCGCTCGCGGGCGCCGCGTTGACGATCGACGATTCAGCGAACGCGGCGCTCTACCATCGCCCGGGCCTTCTCTCCGGCGACATCATCTCGGGTGCGGTACGCACGGATGACGATGCCGCCCGGCGCTTCTCGACTGCCGTCGATGAGGGCACCGGCCTGCAACCCGCCTCGTCCGTAGCGAGCTCGGCACCGACAACGGCTCCGGCCGCGCAGCCGGCCCCGCGCCCGAACGGTCCGCCGGCTCACGCCTTCCCGCTGCAGGACGCCAACCCGGGCAGCAATCCGAACAATCCTCCGCCTTAGTTATAGCGCTGGATCCGGGCATCCTGCCCGGCCCAGCGCGCCTCGAGCAAAAAGCGCGGTTTTTTGCCCGAGGCTCCGCCACCTGCGGCGGCGGGGCACATCCCTGTGTCTGACGCGCAAGTCCTGACCCCGAACGCCGCAGCGCCCCATTCCCGCCTGTGCCGAATGAGAGATGGGATTCTGCGGCGCGATCCGGCAAAGTGTCACGTGTCGGGCCTGACCTTCAGGGAATATCCGTGAACGAAGCCGCAGCACGCATGAGCCGGGCAAGCGCCGCCGGCCGCACCGCCTTCTCGGTGCTGGCCGCGATCAGCTTCTGCCACCTGCTGAACGACATGATGCAGTCGCTGCTGCCGGCGCTGTATCCGATGCTGAAGAGCTCTTACTCCCTGAGCTTCGGCCAGATCGGTGTCCTCACCTTCGCCTACCAGATCACCGCTTCGCTCCTGCAGCCGCTGATCGGCCGCTACACGGACAGCAAGCCACGCCCGTACTCGCTCGCCACGGGAATGAGCTTCACCCTTGCCGGCCTCGCCATGCTCGCCTCGGCGCGCTCTTACCCGCTGCTTCTCGTCGCGGGTGCCATGATCGGCATGGGCTCCTCGGTCTTCCACCCGGAGTCCTCCCGGGTGGCGCGCATGGCCTCGGGTGGCCGGCACGGTCTCGCACAGTCGGTATTCCAGGTCGGTGGCAATTTTGGCACCGCGATAGGGCCGCTGCTCGCCGCCTTCATCGTCCTGCCGCATGGTCAGTCGAGTGTTCTCTGGTTCTCCTGCGCGGCGCTGCTCGGGATCTTCGTGCTCCTCAACGTGGGACGTTGGTACAAGGTGCATGGGATGGCGCGGCTCAAACCGCGCGGTGAGTCCGCCGGCGCGCATGCCGCGCCGACGCGCAGACAGGTGACCATCGCGATCAGCGTGCTGCTGGCGCTGATCTTCTCCAAGTACTTCTATCTCGCAAGCCTCACCAGCTACTACACGTTCTATCTCATCAGCCGCTTCCATGTGTCGGTGCAGGCCTCACAGATCTATCTGTTCGTGTTCCTGGGCGCAGTGGCGGTCGGCACGATTCTCGGCGGACCGGTGGGGGACCGGATCGGGCGCAAGTCCGTCATCTGGGGCTCCATCGTCGGCGTGTTGCCGTTCACGCTCATCCTGCCGCATGCCAACCTTTTCTGGACGGCCGTGCTGACGATCCCCATCGGTCTCATCCTCGCCAGCGCGTTTCCGGCGATCATCGTCTATGCGCAGGAGCTGCTCCCAGGCCGCACCGGCACCGTGGCGGGGCTTTTCTTTGGCCTGGCCTTCGGCATGGGCGGCATCGGCGCCGCAGTGCTCGGCAAGGTCGCCGATTCCTTCGGCATCAACCTGGTCTACGAGATCTGCGCTTTCCTGCCGATCATCGGCCTGCTGGCGGGATTCCTGCCCGACGTCGACCACACCGGCGCGGTCAAGCCAGCTCGGGCCTGACCTGCGCGCGGCGGGCTAGTTGCCGCGGGCCATCTTCGGGGGCGGTACCAGCACTTCGGCACTCAAATGAGTGCCCAGCGTGATCTGGTGTGGAACGCAGGTCGAGGCGTACTGGACGTTCCGGGTGGTGAAGAGCGGCAGGAAGGTCCTTTTGAACTGCTCGATCAACTCACAATTGCCCTGCTCATCGTACGACGCGTTCTCCGGCATCAGCTCCACAGCCTTCCATTGCGCCTGCAAGGAGTCCTTGGATGCGTCCGCGGACGAAGCCGGCACCAGGACCTGCATCGTCACTTGAACGCCGGGGAACTGCGTGGGGCCCGACGGCCGCACACAGGCAAACTGGCGCACCTTCAGATCCCGCGCACCGAGCTTCTCCAGCATGGCCCTGATCTGATCCTGCAGCCCATCGCAGGAGTAATGGGTCGTGAATCCCTGGTAGACGAACTGGACATGCTTGGGCGCCCATACGGCCGCCACGCTGTCCTGGGCCGCGGCCAGGGCCGGCACGGCGGCAAGGAGGGTTGCGGCCGCTGCCGCTGAAGCCAATCGCGAGACGAATCGGAGGTTCATGGCAGCCTCTATTTTCTCAGAAGCCTGTGACATTAGACCCAAAACGCGCCGCCAGGGTTCCAAGTTGACGCTGGCTCACAGAAATTGCTGACGCTGAGCGGCGGGCGGTGGCACATACTGGTACATCCACGTTTCGGTCAGTGCCTGTCCGTCCAGGGACAAATAGAGCCTCAGGTCGACCGGCTGCTCGCTGTCGTCCGGCACCAGATCAAACATCGCACGCCAGCCCTTGATCGGCAGCAGCGGCCGCGCCGAGGTGACCTCGACATTGCCGCGCGAGGCGCTGATGACCGACACCACCTTGGCGTCCGGGCCGAGCATCGCCAGGTCTCCGCCCACGAAATCGATGACGAACCGCCACGCAAAATGCGTGCGCTTCTGCCCGACCACCCCGCCGATGCCGTCTCGGGTCGCATGGATTTGCGCGAGGTGGGGCTTGAACGGATTGCTCCGGCACCAGTACAGACGGTAGCCGTAGAGATACTCGCGCCCGGGCTCGGTTTTGTCCGCCGGGCTCCAGAAGGCGACGATGTTGTCCATGGTCTCGTCGGCGGTGGGGATCTCCACCAGCATGACGCCGCCTTTGCCCCAGGGAGCTTTCGGCTGTACCCAGCAGTCCGGGCGCTTGTCGTAGAAGACTCCATCGTCCTGATACTGCGAGAAGCGTCGCTCGCGCTGCATCAGGCCAAAGCCGCGCGGATTCTCGTCCACGTACGTATTGACGCCCAGCGCCTTCGGGTTGACCAGCGGGCGCCAGATCCACTCGCCGGCGCCGGTATTCATCTGCAGGCCATCGGAGTCGTGGATCTCCGGCCGCCAGTCATCGTCCACACGATGGTCGTTCTTGCCGACCAGAAACATACTGGTGCACGGAGCGACGCCGAGGCGTGGGATCTCCTTGCGCGGGTAGAGCGCCGCATCGACATCCATGACCAGGGTACTGGCGACGTCGATGATGAACCGGTACGCGCCCGCGATGCTCGGCGAGTCGAGCATGGCATATACGGTGAGGAGCGAAGAGTTCTTGGCCGGCCGCTCCAGATAGAAGGCGACGAAATCGGGAAACTCCTCAGGCTGTGACATCCCGGTATCGACCGCCAGCCCGCGTTGCGACATCCCGTACTGTCCGTCCCCGTCGACGGCGCGGAAGTAGGAGGCGCCCTGGAACACCGCCCGATCGCTGCGCCAGTCGGTATGAAAGAGCACCGCGAAGCCGGCGAAGCCGAGGTCCTTCGGCAGGTCCGCGGGCTTCAGACCCGACCTGCCGTAATCGAACATCGACGGGTCGAAAAGGATCTCCCGGGACTGGCCGTCCTCGACGGCATACATCCGCACGGGCTTGGTGCTGCTGAAGCCGAGGTGCCCGAAGCGGATGCGGAAGAAGAGGTCCTCCCCGTACCAGAGGGTCCGATCAGGCTTGTAGTCGATCGACTCCCACTGGTCCCAGCTCAGGTGCTGGACAGCCGGCGGCAGCGGCTTGTACGCCTCCTGATACGGCGCCGCGCCCATGGAGCGCGCGAGCCCTTTGAGATTGGCATAGCTGAAGGCCTCCGGCTTGCCTGTCAGCGTCACGCCCTTCGAAGGTGTCGCCGGCGCCTTGCGCCGGTTGAACACCCAGGGCCAGGGCGCGAACGCCGCCATGCTGGAGCCGCCCGCGCGCAAAAACCCACGTCGATGCATTACTGTTCCTCGTTCGCTGCCATCCTACTCCGGGAAGCCAGCCGCATGCCCGGTCGCGGCCGTAGCCGCCTATTTTAGCCCGAGCTTGACCGCCACCTGGCCCGCCGTGGCCGGCTGCGACGTGCCCGCGGTGATTGCGACCCGTCCAGCAGCGACGCCGCCGGCCGCGATTATGGCCGAACGGATCGCCTCTGCGCGGCGCTGGCCGAGCGCCTGCAGATCGGCAGCGGAAACCTGCATCCGTTTGAGCAGCGTCGCTTGCATCTCGAGAATGGCAGGCTCGAAGGGCGGTACTTTTTGCGCGCTCGCAGGCAACTGCGCCTTGGGCCCGAAGGCGTTCTGATACGCCGCGCGCAGCAACCGGTAGTGCTCCCCGGGCAGCTCCAGCACTTCCTTGCCCGCCGCCGGTCGCGGAGCCTGTTGCCGCCCTCGGCTGCGGCCGCCATGGCCCTCTTGCGCCCCCGCCCCGCTGCGCGCGAGGGCGATCAGCTCCTGGCGCAACTGCCGCTGCGCTAACGCCGGCCTGTCGACATCTGCGGCGAACGCGGCCGGCACCTGCAACTGCAGTTGCGG
>JBOIAB010000166.1:0-24204 GCA_050738635.1 Steroidobacteraceae bacterium | reverse complement strand
CAGTAGCGGCGGGTGGCAAAGCGAACCACGTTGTCCGTGAGAGCGATGTTGGCGAACGGGTGCCGGGTATCGAGCTCGACCAGACCCACCGCCGCGACGACCGATGGCGCGCGCGCGCCTGCCGGCTGCGTACCCGGCGGGCGCTCGCAAGTCAGCCGGCCGACGTAACGCAGCACCTTGCCGTGCGCGCGGGCGGTCTCCAGCCGCTCCCGCATGGCCGCGTCGTGCCGCGGCAGGCGCGTCATGAACTCCTCGATCGAGCCGGTCTCGAGCCCCGCGGGCACCAGGCTGTCGATGCTGACATCGGCGAGCTCGAGCTCGAGCCCCATCTCGCGGCCGAGAATGATGAGCTTGCGCGCGACGTCCATGCCGGAGAGGTCATCGCGCGGATCGGGCTCCGTGTAGCCCCGCTGGCGGGCATCGCGGACGATATCGGAGAACGAGGTGCGGCCGTCGTAGATGTTGAAGAGATAGGCGAGCGTGCCGGAGAAGATCCCTTCGATGCTCGTGATCTCATCCCCGGTCTCCCGCAGGTCGCGCAGCGTATGCACCACCGGCAGCCCGGCGCCCACCGTCGCCTCGTAGAGGTAATGCGAGCCGCCGGCGCGGCGGGCCGCGTGCATGGCGCGATAGTAAGAGAGGTCGGCGCTGTTGGCCTTCTTGTTGGGTGTCACGATGTGCATGCCGGCGCCGAGCCACGCCGCGTAGCGGCCCGCGATCTCGGCGCTCGCCGTGCAGTCGATGACGACCGAATGCGGCAGGTAATCGACGTGCACGTGCTCGATGAAGCGGTCCAGGTTCGCGGGCAGGCCACGCTCTTCGTACTCCGTGCGCCAGCGCTCGAGCGGAATGCCGGTCTCGGCCAGGACCATGCGTTTGGAGCCGAGAATGGCCCGCACCCGCAGGTCGATCTTGAACTGCTGCCGCAGCCGCTCGCTCTGCGAGGCGAGCTGATCGAGGAATACCCGTCCGACCGTGCCGGGTCCGATGACACCGATGGAGATGGTGTGCGGTGAGAGATAAAGACCGGAATGGATCGCGCGCAGCGCGCGTGACGCCTGTCGGCCGTCAACCACGACGGAGATGTTGCGCTCCGATGCGCCCTGAGCGATGGCACGCACGTTCACGCTCGCGGCGCCGAGAGAGTTGAAAACCTTCGCCGCGACGCCCGGCGTGCCCGCCATGCCATCACCTACGATGGCGAGGATCGCGAGGTCGGGATCGATCTCGACGCTCTGGATCTGGCCCTCTTTCAGCTCCCGCTCGAATGCCTGGCGCACCAGCGCGGCGGCGCGCGCGCCCTGCTCGTGCGGGATGGCGCAGCAGATCGAGTGCTCGGAGCTGCCCTGGGAGATGAGGATGACCAAGATGCCTTCCTCGCGCAGCGCCCCGAAGAGGCGAGGCGCGGTTCCCGGCACGCCGATCATGCCGGCGCCCTCGAGATTGATCAGCGCCACCCGGTCGATGCTCGCGATCCCCTTGACCGGCAGCGTCGAGGTCGGCTGCGCGCAGATGAGGGTGCCCGGCTTCTCCGGCGCGAAAGTGTTGCGGATCCAGATGGGAATGGAATCACCCACCGCCGGCGCCATGGTCTGCGGATGAATCACCTTGGCGCCGAAATAGGCGAGCTCCATCGCCTCGTTATAGGTCAGCGAGTCGATGACCGTCGCATCGGGCACGCGACGCGGGTCGGCCGACAGCACGCCATCGACATCCGTCCAGATGTGGATCTCCGCGGCATCGAGCAGCGCGCCGAAAATCGAGGCGGAAAAGTCGCTGCCGTTGCGGCCGAGCGTCGTTTGCACGCCGCGCGGGTCGGAGGCGATGAAGCCGGTGATGATCAGGGTGCCCTTGAAGTCACTGTCGACCAGATCCGAGAGATGGGTGCGCGACTTGCCCCACTGCACGCCGGGACCGAGCGGACCCCATTCGACGATCACGACCCGCCGGGCATCGATCCACTGCACCGGCCCACGCCTGCTGCCGTGTTCCTCGTAGAAGCGATGAAAGAGCTTGGTCGACCAGATCTCGCCGTAGCCGACGATGAGATCGCTCACGTTGCGCGCCGCCGCGCGGGTGAGCTTCACGGTATGAAGGATGCCTTCGAGGTCGTGGCAGTCGCGGTCGAATCCCGCGAGATACAGCCGCGCTGACTCCGGGGTGAGGAGCGTCTCCGCTATCTCCGCGTGTCGCGAGCGCAGCGCGCTGATCTCCATGCGATAACGGTCATCCTGGTTTTCCGCCAGTGCCACCAGGCCGAGAAGGGCGTCCGTGACACCTTTGCAGGCGGAGAGCACCACGCCGACTCGCGCGGCGGGTAAGGCATCGACGATGGCTGCGACGCGACGAAAACAGCCAGCATCGGCGACGCTCGAGCCGCCGAACTTGTGCACGACCCAGGAGGCGGGATTGGACATGAGTGGAATCGACCAGAGGGAAGGCGGTGCGACTCTACTGACGAGCCCGAGTGCGCGCAATGATGTTCACGGCATAATCCGGTAATGGACGCGGAGCTTGGACCTCTTCTGCCGCTTTTCGAGCGCGAGCGGGCTGTCGGCCGCCCGATGGCGCTCGGCATCCTGGTGCGCACTCAGGGATCGACGTACCGCAAGGCCGGGGCGATGCTCCTCATGGCGGACAATGGCGAATACGCCGGCCTCATCTCCGGCGGATGCCTCGAGGGGGACCTTGGGGAGCGGGCGCGAGCGGTGATCGAGACCGGCCAGGCCGCGCTCGTGAGCTACGATCTGCGCAACTCGGACGATCTCGTCTGGGGTCTCGGCCTCGGCTGCGAAGGCGCCATGCACATCCTGCTGCTGCGGGTCGGTCCGCGCGAGGAATGGCAGCCCCTGGCGCACCTGGCGGCGGCGCTGCGCGAGCATGCCGCCACCGCAATCGGCGTGGTGACGGAGTCGGCGGACAGCGCGCTGCCGGTGGGCGCCCTCCTGTTGCCGCAAGCCGCGGCAAGAGTACTCACCCTGCCCCGCTCGTTGTCGGCGGATGCAGCGGCCGCGCTCCTCGAGCCGCGCGTGCTCGCCGCCCTCGCCGCCGCGCCCGCCTCTGCGGCGATCGGCCGCCTCGAGGGCCCCGCGGCCCGCTGGCAGCTGCTGCTGCTGCCGCTCTGCCTGCCGCCGAGGCTCCTCCTTCTCGGAGCCGGACCCGATGCCCTGCCGGTGGTCGACTTCGCGGCCCGCCTGCATTGGCGCGCTATCCTGGTCGATCACCGGCCGGCGTACGCCGTGCCGGCGCATTTCCCGGCGGCGGAGCACGTGCTGCTCGCGCGGCCGGAGGAAGTCGCCCAGGCTCTGGATCTCAACCCTTTCGCGGCGGCGGTGGTGATGAGCCATCACCTGCCCTCGGACCTCGAGTACCTGCGCGTGCTGAGCGCGAGCCCGGTGCCGTATGTCGGTCTTCTCGGTCCCCCCGCGAGGCGAGAGAAGCTGCTCGCTGAGCTCGGGGCCGACGCAGAGCGCCTACGACCGCGTCTGCGCGCACCCGTGGGCTTCAACCTCGGAGGCCGAACACCCGAGGCCATCGCGCTCGCGATCGTCGCGGAAATACATGCGTTCGTACACGGTACGCACACATGAGGAGCGCCAGCCTATGAATGAGCTCGAAATCATCCGCTCCCACCTTGCCGTACAGCAGACGCACGCGGCGGAAGTCGCCAACGCGTGCGCGGCAGCGTTTGGAGAGGTAACAGCGCCCTTTCGTGAAGCCTGCGTTAGCTACCTGGTCTGGGTGCTCGCGCAGTTCGAGGAGCGCGATCAGACACTGTCCGAGACCCCGAGCGCACACCATCTCGCCCGCCTCATCAGCCGGCCGGGAACGAGCCGGGAGGCGCTGTCGCGGCTCGAAGCGGCTCTTGCCGCCGGCGAGTCAGCCGCCGCGCGCGCGAGCTGGCAGGAGTTTGCGCGCTTCTTCAACTCGGCATGGGTGCCCCGGCGCAGCGCACTCGATGGAGCGCTGGCGCAGCAGCTCGCGATGGCGGATCTGCGCGCCGTATGCGCCATCGATGCGGATTCCATTCTCGAGGAGCGCAACCGCTTCGCAGGCGTCGCCGCCCTGCTGCCGAGCGGGATCGAGCTGCGCCGCGCATGATCGCCGAGAGCGACGCCACCAGTCTCCACGCCATCGTGCTCGCCGGCGGCGCCTCGACGCGCTTCGGCTCCGCGAAGCAACTCGTGCGCATCGGCGATCGTCCCCTGCTCAGCCTGATCGCCGGCCGGACCGCCGAAGTCGTGGGCCAGGCGCTGCTCGTTGTGCTCGGCGCGCAAGCCGCGGAGCTGGCGCCGCTCCTCAAGCACTCACCCGGCTCGGTGGTGGTGAATCGCGACTGGCGTGAGGGGCTTGCGAGCTCGATCCGCGCCGGCGTCGTGCGCCTGCCGCCCTCCTGCGCCGGCGTGCTGTTGGTTCTGGCCGATCAGGCCTGCGTCACGGTGGCGGACCTGCGGCGGCTCGCCGGCGCCTGGCGCCGCCAGCCGCTCGCCGTCGCCGCGGCGCAATATGGCGGCACCTTCGGTGCGCCGGCGATCTTCCCGCGGCATCTCTTCGGCGAGCTGAGTGAGCTGCGAGGTGACAGCGGCGCGCGCGTGCTGCTCAACCGCCATGCAGACGGCCTGGTGAAGGTGCCGATGATGAGCGCGGCTTTCGACCTCGACACGCCGGACGATCTGCTCGAGCTCAACAGGTCGCCGTAGGCCTCAGCAGGTCTTGGCGTCGCGCCCGGCCTCGGGATGCGGGAAATTATCGGACTCGTCCTCGCCCTCGCGGGGCGCGAGACAGGCCCAGTCCTTCTCCAGCACGATGCGCAGCTCACCCGCCGCCAGCGGCTGGCTCGCGCTCAAGGTCACCAGATCGCTGCCGCACCAGCGCTCGGAGAGCTCGCGCGGTACTCGAATATCGATGAGGTCTGAGGCGTAACTAGCTGAGATAGAAGCAATATTCCTATCCATTCGCAGCCGGTAGGTCAGCGCCATCCCGCCCGGAAAGGAAATGTGGTCCGCAACCTCGCCGCTATCGGCGAGGACGCGCATCTCGCCTTGCGAAAGCCGCAGGCGCAGCGAGTCGCCTTTGATTCTGAGCTTCACCGGAGCGCTCCTCCGTTGGGAGATGTTGCACGATTATGGCACTCATAACCCGTGGCGCGGGATACCAAACCACACGGTATTTAGAGCCGCGTGGCACGGCGCCTATATTCCGGGGTCATGTACCGCTACGATCACATCGACCGCGCGCTGGTGACACAGCGCGTCGAGCAGTTCCGGGATCAGACCCGCCGCTATCTCGCCGGTGAGCTCTCCGAGGACGAGTTCCGTCACCTGCGGCTGCGCAACGGCCTCTACCAGCAGCGCTTCGCGCCGATGCTGCGCATCTCCGTCCCCTACGGCCTGCTGGAGTCGGCGCAGCTGCGCCAGCTGGCCCACGTGGTGCGTAAGTACGACAAGGGCTACGGGCACTTCACCACGCGCCAGAACATCCAACTGAACTGGCCGAAGCTCGAGCAGGTTCCGGATCTGCTGGCTGAGCTCGCGGAAGTACAGTTGCACGGCATCCAGGCCTGCGGCAACGACACCCGCAACATCACCAGCGACTACCTGGCGGGCGTAGCGCCCGACGAGCACACCGACCCGCGGCCTTATTGCGAGCTGCTGCGCCAGTACATCACGCTGCACCCGGAGTTCTACTGGCTGCCGCGCAAGTTCAAATTCGGCTTCACCGGCGCCGCGGTCGATCGCGCGGCCACGCGCACCAACGACGTGGCGGTGCATCTGGTGCGCCGCCAGGACGGCGCGATCGGGTATCGCTTCTTCGTCGGCGGTGGCCTCGGCCGCCAGCCGATGCTCGGCCAGGAAATGAACCCGTTCGTGCCGGAATCGGACCTGCTGAGCTATGCCTGCGCGATTTTGCGCACCTTCAACCGCTTCGGCCGCCGCGACAACATCCACAAGGCACGTATCAAGATCGTGCTGCGCGAATGGGGCATCGAGCGCTTCCGTGCCGCCATCGAGGAGGAGTACGCGAAGATCAAGGCGAGTGTCGAGGGCGAAGAGCTGCTCCTGGTGCCCGAGGACATCGAACGGATGCGTGCGCACTTCACGGCGCCCGCGTACCGACCGGCAGCGGAAGTTGCCACCGACGTCGCCGGCATCGCCGCTCGCGACGCACGCTTTGCCGCCTGGATCAAGCGCAATGTTCGCGCGCACAAGATCCCGGGCTATCGGGTCGTGTTCGTGTCGCTGAAGGCGCCCGATTACGTCGCAGGCGATTGCAACGCGGAGCAGTTCGAGGCGCTGGCGGACATCTGCGATGCCTACAGCTTCGGCGAGCTGCGCTCCACGTACGATCAGAACCTGGTGCTCGCGGATGTCGCCGAGCGCGATCTGCACGAGGTCTGGCGCCGGCTGGATGCGGTCAGGCTGGCGACGCCCAACATCGGGCTGGTCACGGACATCGTCTCCTGCCCGGGCTTGGATTTCTGCGGCCTGGCGAACGCGGGCTCGATCGGAGTCGCACACGACATCTACCGCCGGTTCGATACGCTGGATGCGCAATACGAGATCGGCGCTATCCGCATCACCATCAGCGGCTGCATGAATGGGTGTGGACACCACAGCGTCGGGCACATTGGCATCCTTGGCGTCGATAAGCACGGCGAAGAGTGGTATCAGGTGACGCTCGGTGGCAGCCCGGGCAATGACGCTGCGATTGGTGAGCGCATCGGGCGTGCGCTCGCGAGGGATGAGATCGCCGCTGGCGTCGAGCGCCTGATCCACACCTATCTCGACTTGCGTTGCGATGAGGACGAGACCTTCATCGAGTGCTACCGCCGGGTCGGCATGGCGCCCTTCAAGGAGCGCCTGTACGAGAACGAAACCGAGGCGGCCGCGGCATGACCACGACGATTCTGCGCGACGGGGAGCTCGTCGCGGATGATTGGACAGTGATCGAGCACGGCCGCGCGGATGTTGCCGCGACGGACCCCAAGGTGATCGTGACACTTGCCCGCTGGCGAGCGGAGCGTGCGGCGCTGCTCGCCGCGCACTCGGCGGTGGCCGTCCTGGTGCCCAACACGGCGGACATCGAGGCGGTGTATCCCGAGATCGCGGATCGACCGCTGATCGTGCTGCAGTTTCCGACCTTTACCGATGGGCGGGCGTTGTCGCAGGCGGTGGTGCTGCGCAAACGGCTCGGCTTCGGCAGGGAACTGCGGGCGGTGGGCGATGTGATCCGGGATCTGGTGTTCTGGCTGGGGCGGTGCGGGTTCGACAGCATCGTGCCGCGGCGGGATCAGAATCTGGAGGGGTGTCGGGCGGCGCTGAATGAGCTGCGGGTGGCCTATCAGGCGGCGGCTGACGCGCATACGCCTGTTTGGATGCGGCGGCGGGGTGCGGTCGCCCGATCCCCCGCTATTTCACAGGAAGGGTAACGTCGGCGAAGACTTCGGCGGCGTCTTCGCGAGTGACGGCGCGGTGGGCGCGGTCTACCGAGCGACGGTCCAGGTGGGGGGCGATGAGCTGGGCGAAGTCGTACATGTATTTGCGCAGCAAGGTGCCGCGGCGGAAACCCAGCCAGGTGGTGTGGGCGGGCAGAAGGTGCGAAGCGTCGAGGACGGCGAGGTCGGGATCGTTCTCGTCTACGGCCATGTGAGCGACGATGCCTACGCCGATGCCGAGGCGGACGTAGGTGACTATGACGTCGGAGTCGCGGGCGGTGATGGCAACGTTGGGTGTGAGGTTCGCTTTGGCAAACGCGTCTATCAGGGACGATGGGCCGGAGAAGCTGAACGTGTAAGTGATGATGGGATAGGCGGCTAGCGCACGGTAGGTCAGCTTGCCGGCGCTGGCCAGCGGATGATCGCGTGGCACGATGACGACGCGATTCCAGCGGTAGCATGGCAGGATCGTCAGCTCGCTGAAGAGACGCTCGGAGCCGGTGATGATCGCGCAGTCGATGCGGTCCTGGGCCACCATCTCGGCGATCTGCTCCGAGGTCCCCTGGTGCAGATTGAGACGCACGTTCGGGTACTTGCCGAGAAATTCGCGGATGACCCCGGGCAGCACGTAGCGCGCTTGCGTGTGTGTGGTGCCGATCGAGAGGCTTCCCTTACCCTCATCGCGCAGCTCCGTGGAGAGCGCGCGGATGCTCTGCGCCTCCTGCAGGATGAGCAGCGCTCTCTCGATCACCTGCTGGACGGAGGGTGTGATGCGGGTGAGGTTGCGGCCCTCGCGCACGAAGATTTGAAAGCCGAGCTCATCCTCCAGCAGCTTGATCTGCTTGCTCACCCCGGGCTGGGACGTGTGCAGCTTCTGCGCCGCCGCGGTGATGTTGAGGCCGCTCTGCGCCACGGCGGCCAGATAACGGAGCTGATGCAGCTTCATAAGGCCTACAGCCTAGCGCAACCGTGGCGACGGCGGGACTCTCCTTAATAGGTAGGGCAGCACCATAACCGGCCCGCAGTGCCTCAGAAGAAATCATTCGTTCTGCCGCCCCGGGGGGCGTGGCTATAGTTGCCGCCACCATGGGAGAGCTCCTCAATCTCGATCTCGAACGGAAGGCGGCCGACGTACGCGAACGGCTCGCCGCCGCCGTGCGCGAGCACGGGCGGGTGATCTACTCGAACAGTCTCGGCGCCGAGGCGATGGTGCTCACCGACATCATCTGGACGCACGTGCCCGGGATCGACATGTTCAGTATCGACACCGGGCGGCTGCACCAGGAGACCTACGACCTGCTGGAGAAGCTCGAGCGCCGCTACCAGCGCGCGCTGCACCTCGTCTTCCCGGATGCGCAGGCGCTCGGCAAGGTGGTGTCGGCGCAGGGCATCAACGGCTTCTATCACAGCCTGGAAGCGCGCCTCGCCTGCTGCCACGTGCGTAAGGTGGAGCCGTTCAAGCGCGCCATCGCGGGCTACACGGCGTGGGTGACGGGTGTGCGCCGGGAGCAGTCCGCCACGCGCGCGCAGGCGCAGCCGGTGGAGTGGGATGCGGACAACGGCCTCTACAAGATCAGCCCGCTGCTCGACTGGAGCGAGACGGAGATCTGGCAGTACATCCGCGCCCGCCAGCTGCCGTACAATTCTCTGCACGACCGCCAGTTTCCCAGCATCGGCTGCCAGCCCTGCACCCGCGCCATCCAGCCGGGCGAGAGCCGGCGTGCTGGCCGGTGGTGGTGGGAGCAACCCGAGTCACGCGAATGCGGCTTACATCCCAGAGTCCGCCATGCCGCCGCGCAAGCCTGAAAGAGACACCCGCCGCGATGGATTATCTGCCGATCTTCCTGCAGCTTCGCTCGGCGCACGCGATCGTCGTCGGTGGCGGCCGCATCGCCGCGCGCAAGGTGGAGTTACTGCTCAGCGCGGGCGCACGCGTGACGGTGGTAGCGCCACTGCTGCGCGAGGAGCTCAATAGCCGGGCCGCCGCCGGTGAGCTGACGCACCTGGCCGAGACCTTCGTCCCAACGCACCTGGATGGCGCCGCGATCGCGATCGCGGCGACCAGCTTGAAGGACGTCAACACAACGGTGTCCGAAGCCGCTCGCGAGCGCAACGTGCCCGTCAACGTGGTCGACGACGCTGCGCTGTCGACCTTCATCTTTCCCGCCATCATTGACCGCTCTCCGGTCGTAGTCGCCGTGGGCTCCGCCGGGCAGGCACCCGTGCTCGCCCGTTGGGTGCGCGAGCGGATCGAGGCAATTCTACCGGCCGGCCTCGGAGCGCTGGCGCGCTTCATGGGTGAACGGCGTGGCAGCGTCCAGCGCGCGCTCGGCCCGGCGGCGCGGCGCGCCTTTTGGGAGCGCATCGTGCGCGGCAAGGCGGGCACTCACCTGCTGACCGGGGACCAAGCCGGCGCGCAACGCGTCTTCGAGGCGGAGCTGTTGGTCTCGCAGCTCACCACCTCCGCCACGACCGGCGGCAGCGCGCTCGGTGAGGTGTACCTCATCGGCGCGGGCCCGGGCGATCCGGACCTCCTCACCCTGCGCGCCCTGCAGCTGCTGCAACAGGCCGATGTGGTGCTCTACGACAGGTTGGTTCCACCGGCCGTGCTGGCGCGCGCGCGGCGCGAGGCGCGCCGCATCTTCGTCGGCAAGAGTCACGGCGCTGGCGCCGACTACACGCCGCAGGAAGACATCCACGCGCTCATGATCCGCTTCGCGCGCGAAGGACTCAAAGTGGCGCGCCTGAAGGGTGGCGACCCATTCGTGTTCGGGCGCGGCGGGGAAGAGGTGGAAATACTCGCGCGCCATGGCATTCCGTACCTCGTCGTGCCCGGCATCACGGCAGCGCTCGGCGCCGCCGCCGCCGCCGGCATCCCACTGACACAGCGGGCACTGGCGCAGAGCGTGACCTTCGTGACTGGACATATTGCGGAGGGCGACTCGCTGGACTGGCGGCTGCTGGCGCAGGCGCAGCAAACGATCGTGTTCTACATGGGTGTGGGCAACCTCGGGTCCATCGTTGCGCGCCTGCGCGCCGCGGGCGCTCCTGATACGCTAGCGGCCGCGCTCGTCGAGCGGGCGACACTGCCCGGGCAGCGGGTACTCCGCGGTACACTCGCGGACGTAGTCGCCCTCGGCAGCCGGGCGGGAATCTCGCCCCCTGCCCTGCTCATCGTCGGCGAGGTCGTCGCGGCTTCGTTGGCCGTCGAGCCCGCGGCGCCGGCGGCACCCGTCGCCGAGACCGCCTCGGATCTGATTCAGCCCATCTGAGCGGGCCATCCGGCCCAAGTGAGCGGAGAGCAGCGAGCATGCGCGAAGGGTTCATTGGATCGGTCGGCAACACGCCACTGATCAAACTGCGGCGCTTGAGCGAGGAAACCGGCTGCGAGCTGCTCGGCAAGGCGGAGTTCATGAACCCCGGCGGCTCGGTCAAGGATCGCGCGGCGCGCGCGATCGTCCTCACGGCGGAGCGCAACGGCGAGCTGGCTCCGGGGGGCACGGTGGTCGAAGGCACGGCCGGCAACACCGGCATAGGCCTCGCGCACGTCTGCAACGCGCACGGCTACCGCTGCGTCATCGTGATGCCCGACAACCAGTCACCGGAGAAGTACCGGCTGCTCGAGATGCTCGGCGCCGAGGTTCACAAGGTACCGACGGTTCCCTACAGCAATCCCAACCAGTATCAGAAGGTGTCGCAGCGGCTCGCCGCGAGCCTGCCGAACGCCATCTGGGCGAATCAGTTCGACAACACTGCCAACCGCCAGGCGCACATCGAGACCACCGGGCCCGAGATCTGGGAGCAAACCCAGGGACGAGTAGATGCGTTCGTCGCCTCATCGGGCACGGGCGGCACTTTCGCCGGCGTGTCGGAGTACCTCAAGTCGCGCCGCCGCTGCATACGCTGCGTGCTGGCCGACCCTCCCGGCAGCAGCCTCTACGAGTACGTACGCAACGGCGCGTTGAAGGCGACGGGCTCCGGCTCGATCACCGAAGGCATCGGCATCGGCCGCATCACGGCAAATCTCAAAGACGCGCCGATCGACGATGCCGTCCACATCGAAGATCCGGAGACCGTCCGGTTCGTCTATCGGCTGCTGCGCGAGGAAGGGCTCTTCCTCGGCAGCACCAGCGGCATCAATGTTGCCGCCGCCGTGCGCGTCGCACGTGAGCTTGGACCCGGCCACACCATCGTCACCTTGTTGTGCGATGGCGGCGCCAAGTATCAATCGCGTCTCTTCAATCCAGAGTGGCTGCGGATGAAGGGATTCGCCGCGGAGGCCGGACAGCCGTCCGCTGGCGAGCCGATCGCCCTCGACAAGGTCATGGTCGCCTGAGGACCGAGATGACCGTGTCACCGCAATTCCTGTGGCTCATCCCGGTGGGCTTCGCCGCCCAGATGGTCGACGGCTGCGTCGGCATGGGCTACGGCATTTCCGCTAGCTCCATTCTCGCGACGCTCGGCGTGCCGCCGCTCATCACCAGCGCCACGGTACACGCGGCGGAGGTGGTCACCGCCGGCGTCTCCAGCGTCTCGCATGCCTGGTTCCGCAACCTCGACCGCAAGATCTTCCTGTCCCTGCTTGCCCCTGGAGTCGTCGGCGGCGTGGTCGGCGCCACGGTGCTGGCGCATGTGCCAACACATGCGATCCGCCCATTCGTATGGAGTTATCTCATCGTAACCGGGCTTTGCGTCGTCGGGCGGGTGGTCTTCAAGCGCACTCCACCGCTTGCTGTTGCGGCGCCCGGACCGGCGTTGGGGTTGATCGCGGGATTCCTGGACGCCATTGGAGGTGGCGGCTGGGGGACTATCGTCACCTCGACGATGATCGCCCGCGGCGTTGCGCCGCGCTACGCAATCGGAACGGCCAACGCCGTGGACTTCTTCGTTGCTCTCGCAACCAGCATCGCGCTCTGGACGCAGATGGGCCACATGAGATATGACATGGTGATCGCCCTGTTGATCGGCGGCGCGGCGGCGGCACCGATCTCGGCCTGGGTCACGCGGCATGTGCCCGGACGCGCAGCCGCCACCGCAGTGGGCCTGGTCGTCGTGGTTCTCGGCGCGGCCGGCCTGGTGAACGCGCTGGCCGGGTGATCAGGCCGCCGCCGCCGACTTCTGACTCTCCGCGGGCGCGGCGAGCGCCACTTCCAACGCCTCCGACACGTGCTCGACCCAGACGAGCTCGAGCGCCGCGCGCGCGCTCTGCGGAATGTCTTCGAGGTCGCGCCGGTTGCGCGCCGGCAGGATCACCTTGCGAATGCCCGCCCGCGCCGCCGCAATCGTCTTCTCCTTGACGCCACCGATCGGCAGCACCAGCCCCCGCAGGCTGATCTCGCCCGTCATCGCGACATCCGGACGCACTGAGCGACGCTTGAGCAGCGAGGCGAGCGAGACGAACATCGCGACTCCGGCACTCGGCCCGTCCTTCGGGATCGCGCCCGCCGGCACATGCACGTGGATGTCACTGTGGTCGAAGAGCTTCGGATCGATGCCGAGCTCGCCGGCCTGAGCCTTCACCAGGCTCAGCGCCGCCTGCGCGGACTCCTTCATCACATCGCCGAGTTGCCCGGTCAGGATGAGCTTGCCGCTGCCCGGCATGCGCGCCGACTCGACGAAGAGAATGTCGCCGCCCACCGGCGTCCACGCGAGCCCCGTGGCGACACCGGGCACCGAGGTTCGTTGCGCAACCTCGTTCTCGAACCGCGTCGCGCCCAACACCTCGACGACATCGCCGGCGTCGAATCGTACGCTCTCCACTTTGCCTTCCGCGATCCGCATGGCGGCGCGGCGCAGCAGCGCCCCGATCTGCCGTTCCAGGCTGCGGCAGCCGGATTCGCGGGTGTACTCGCGGATGAGGCGCGCCAGCGCGGCGTCGGAAACGCTCGCCTGCTCGGGCTTGAGGCCATTCGCCTTGAGCTGCCGCGCGACCAGATAGCGCTTGGCGATCTCGAGCTTCTCCTCCTCCGTGTAGCCGGTGAGCTCGATGATCTCCATCCGGTCGCGCAGCGGCCCGGGAATCGTCTCGAGCACGTTGGCGGTGGCGATGAAGAGCACATGGCTCAGGTCGAACGGCAGGCCGAGATAGTTGTCGCGGAAGGTCGAGTTCTGCTCCGGGTCGAGCACCTCGAGCAGCGCCGAGGCCGGATCGCCCTGAATGCTGGCGCCGAGCTTGTCGATCTCATCGAGCATGAAGACCGGGTTATGGGTGCCGCCCTTGCGCAGCCCCTGAATGATGTTGCCCGGCAGAGCACCGACGTAGGTGCGCCGGTGACCGCGGATTTCGGCCTCATCGTGCACACCGCCCAAGCTCGCGCGCACGAACTTCAAGCCGAGCGCCCGCGCGACGCTCTGGCCGAGGGAAGTCTTGCCGACCCCCGGCGGACCGACGAAGCAGAGGATGGGGCTGCGGCCTTCCGGGTTGAGCTTGCGCACGGCGAGATATTCGAGAATGCGCCGCTTCACCTTCTCGAGGCCGTAGTGATCCTCGTCGAGCACCCGGCGCGCGCGCGCGATGTCGATGTCTTCCGCGTCCGCCTTGCTCCAGGGCAGCGCCACCAGCCACTCGAGAAAGGTGCGCACCATTCCGTATTCGGGGCTCGCCTCGCTCATGCGCGCCAGGCGCTTCAACTCCTTGCGCGCGGATTCCTCCACCTCGGTGGGCATGTGGGCGGCGGCAATCGCCTTCTCGAGCTCCGCGAGGTCACCCTCGGCACCCTCGCCTTCGCCCAGCTCCTTCTGCAACTGGTGCAGCTGCTCGCGCAGCACGGCTTCGCGCTGGCGCTCGCCGAGGGCGGCTTGCGTCTGCTCGCTGATGTCGCGGGTGATCTTCAGCACCTCGACGCGATGCGCGAGGAGCTTCACCACCTTGTCGAGCCGCTGCGTCAGGTCCAGGGTCTCGAGCAGATCCTGCTTCTCCTCCGGCTTGACGTCCATGAAGCTGACGATGAGGTCGGCGAGCTGGCCGGGAGACTCGACTCCACTGATGGTCCGCGTCAGTTCCGCGGGCACCTGCGGCAGCAGCGACAGGGCTTCCACGGCCCGCTGCTTGAGGAGCTCCATGCGCGCCTCGACGTCGGCGCTCTTCTCCTGCGGCTCGGCCAGGCTCTCGATGCGCCCGGCGAGGAACGGCGTCTCGCGCACGACCTCGAGCAGGCGGAACCGGCTCTCGCCCTGACAGACTAGATGATGCGCGCCGTCGGGCGCGGTCACGTAACGAACCACGGTGGCAAGGACGCCGAGCTCATACAGGTCTGTCGGCTCGGGTTTTTCGACGGCCGGATCACGCTGCAGCAGAAGGCCGACCTTGCGCCCGGTGCGCACCGCCTCCTGAGCGGCGGCAATGCTCTCCTCACGCCCGAGCGTGATGGGCAATACGATGCCGGGGAAGAGCACGACGTTGCGCAGCGCCACGATCGGCACGGCGTCGGCCGGCAGCGGTGGCAGCTCAATCCGCGCTGAAGTGGCTGGGTTCTGGTCGGAATCGGCCATGGTTATCTCTCTTTCTCCGCGGTCGCCGCCCGGGTCAGCCGGACTTCGAGGCAGCCGTTCTCGTACCGGCTGCCCGCCAACTCGAGCGGCATACCAGCCAGCGGAATGCGTCGGAAAAAACGTCCATGCGGAATCTCCAAACGGCGGATCACCGCCTCAGGAGCGCTAAGCTTGAGCGGACGCATGGCGCTGACGATCAGCTCCGTCGGCTGCAGCGTCAGACTGACCTCCTCCGGGACGACACCCGGCAGCGCAAAGAGCAAAATCAGCCCATTGGCGGTTTCCTGGATGTCGACCGGCGGCTCCCACACCGCGGCATCGGCTCCCGGCCCGACATAGCGCACGAACTGGCGATGCAGGCGCTCGGCCCGCTCCAGGACCTCGCACGCCTCCACCCACATCCAGCCGTATTGCCGTTCACTGCTCATTCATGCACCAGGGCCGCAAACACCGCACCCAGCCCCTACGATGCGGCCGGTCGCAGGCAAGTCAAGATGCGCACAGGCCGGCGCTTGCGCTAAGGTCGGCCCTGACCGACACGGCCACGCCTGCGCCTTGCCACGGAATATCGCCATGCCCGCCTTGAGTCCCCCCGAGCTCGACGCCTTGCGCCTCAGTCTCGAGATCGCCTTGCGCAGCGTCGCATTCAGCCTGCCGTTCGCCGTGCTGGTGGCTTACCTGCTCGCCAGGAGCCGTTTTCCGGGCACCCTGGCGCTCGATGCCCTCGTGCACCTGCCGCTCGTCCTGCCGCCGGTGGCGGTCGGGTATCTGTTGCTCGTCTGTCTCGACGCCCGCAGCACCGCCGGCGGCTGGCTGAATACGCATTTCGGCATCGCGCTGCCCTTCACCACGGCAGGCGCCACTCTGGCGACCGCCGTCATGACCTTTCCGCTCATGGTGCGCGCGATCCGTCTGGCGCTCGAGAGTGTCGATCGGGGACTGGAGGCGGCGGCCCGCACGCTCGGCGCCGGAGCGCTCGACCGCTTCCTCTCGATCACGCTGCCCTTGATGCTGCCGGGGATCCTGGCCGGGCTCCTCACCGCATTCGCCGCCGGGCTCGGGCAGTTCGGCGCGGTGATCACCTTCGCCTCCAACGTGCCGGGGGTCACCCGGACGCTGCCGCTGGCGCTCTACACGGTAATCCAGCAGCCCGGCGGCGAGGCGGCGGCAATGCGCCTGGCCGTCCTCTCCATTACCCTCGGGCTCCTCGGGCTGGTGCTCGCGGAGCTGTTCGCGCGGCGCGTCCACCGGCTGCTGGGGCGCTGAGGCCCGGGGCGAGCCACACCGACCTCATGCTGCGCCTGTCGGTCATCAAGCGCTGGGAAGGCTTCACGCTGCGCGCGCAGCTGGATGCGCCCACGCCCGGTGTCGTAGCGCTCTTCGGCCGCTCGGGCTGCGGCAAGACCACTCTGGTCAACATCATCTCCGGATTGCTACAACCCGACGAAGGCCGCGTGGAGCTCGATGGTGTCGTCCTGACGGACACGCGCGCGCGAATCCGCGTCCCCGTGGAGCGGCGCCGCATCGGCTATGTCTTCCAGGATTCACGCCTCTTTCCGCACCTTGGCGTACTCGCGAACCTGCGTTACGGCTTGCAGCGCGCGCCGCGGGAAGGCCACTCCATCGGGCTCGACGACATGCTCGCCCTGCTCGGGCTCGAGCCGCTCCTTGCCCGACGCCCGTACCAACTCTCCGGCGGCGAGCGTCAGCGCGTCGCCCTCGGGCGCGCGCTCCTCTCGCAGCCACGCCTGCTGTTGCTCGACGAGCCGCTTGCCGGGCTCGATGCCGCGCGCCGCGAAGAAGTGTTGCCCTACCTCGAGAGATTGCGCGACCAGCTGTCGATTCCGATGGTGTTCGTCAGCCACCAGCTCGAGGAAGTGCTGCGGCTGGCGACTCACGTGGTGCTGATGGAGGCCGGCGAGGTCGTCGCAGCCGGCACGCTGAGCGATATCAGTCTGCGTCCGGAGCTGCGGGCCATCGTGGGTTCCGAAGCGGTGGGCGCGATCCTCGATGGCACGGTTACGCACGTCGATGCTCAGCACGGAATGGCGGACGTCCATCTTGGAGGGGGCGTGCTACATGTCAGCCTGCAGGGCGCAATCGTGGGGGCGCGTATGCGCGTGCAGCTTCTGGCGCGGGACATCATCCTGGCCACCGAGCCACCACGAGGCTTGAGCGTCCGCAATGCCCTTCAAGGTGTCATTGCGCAGATCGCCGATGATGTCGGGAATGCGGTGCTGGTGAAAGTCGACATCGGGGCAGGCGCCGCCGTGCTGTCACGAGTCACCCGCCACGCCATGCAGGACCTCGCGCTGAGGCCCGGCATGGGCGTGTGGGTGCTCGTAAAAGCAGTATCCGCTCGCGGGCACGCCTTCGCCGTCGCGGACCGGGGCGGCGCGAGCCCTACCTGACCCCCCTACTGGCGGCCCACGCTCGTCGCTTGCGGCAGCGGCGGCAGCTTCGGGTGGTAGTCGAGCCACGCCGGCCGCTGATAGTGCGGCTGCGGATTGGCAGTGAGCTGTTGCAAGGCGATTTGCACCGCCCGCTCGAGCTGCGGGTCATGACCGTGGCGGGTGAGCGCCGGGTCCTGCCACACGGTCACGTTGGGGCTCACACCGTGATTCTCCACCGGGAACGTGTTGTCCAAGCCCTCCACCGCGATGCGCGGCGAGGTGATGCTGCCGCCGTCCATCAGCTCCGGGTAGCCGTAGATGCCGACCAGACCGCCCCAGGTACGCTCGCCGACGAGGGTGCCGATGTGGTTCATCTTGAAGAGCCACGGTAAAGCGTCGCCGCCGGAGCCGGAGAACTGATTGATCACCATGACCTTCGGCCCGTAGATCGCTTCCGGCGGACTCACGTGCATGCGTCCCCAGCGCGAAACGATCAGCGTCTGCGGCTGGCGCTGCAGGTAGTCGATCATGTAATCGGCGATCTGGCCGCCATGATTGAAGCGCTCATCGACGACCACGCCCTGCTTGTCCACCTGCGAGAAGTAATAGCGGTTGAAGTTGGTGAAGCCGCCGGCCGCGGTGTCCGGCAGGTACACATACCCGAGCTTGCCGCCGCTCAGCTTGTCCACGAGCTCGATGTTGTGATCGATCCAGGCGGCATGACGCAGCGCGGCCTCGCTCGGTATCGTCTTGACGACGATGGCGTGCGAGCCGTCCGTGCCGGGATTCGGGCCCACGGTGAGCGTCACCGTTTTGTTGGCAAGGTCCTCGAACGCCTGATAGATGCTGCTGTTGCCGTCGACCGGATTGCCGTTGACCGCTAGCAGGTAGTCACCCACCTTCACCTTCAATCCCGGCTGCGCGAGCGGCGCATAGAGCTGCGGATTCCATTTGCCGCCGGTGAAGATCTGCGTGATGCGGTAATGGCCGTCCTCGAGGGCATAGTCGGCGCCGAGCAGGCCGACGGTGATCTCGTCCATCTTGGGCTCGTAGCCGCCGCGGATGAACATGTGGCCGACCGACTCGTAACTCATCATCTCCTGGAACAGGAACGTCAGTCCGTCGCGGCTGGCAATGCCCGGCAGGTAATTGGCGAACTCCTTCTGCGCCGCGTTCAGGTCGAGCCCGTCGAAGTTCGGGTTGTAGAAGAACGCCCGCTGGATCCGCCAGGCGTCGCGGTACATCTGCGCCCACTGCTCATGCGGGACCACCAGCACGCGCATGTCGCTGAGATCGAGATGGTCCGGCTTGGCGTGCGGCTGGGCATCCGCAATGAACCAGTCCTTCCCTCTACGGTAGAGGAGCTTGGAGCCGTCGGCCGAGAGAGCGCCGGCGGTGATTCCATCGACGACGTCCTGCATCTGTCGTGTCTTGAGGTCGAACTTGAGCAGATCCATCGGCGGATTGGGACCGCCAATCGAGACTATCGTGACCAGCGGCGCCCTGCTCAAATAGAGCGTGCGGCTCGCGCCGGCGTCGAGATCGAGGTAGTTGGCGGCCGGCACGGGCAATGGAACGGCGCGGCCTTGAAGCCCCTCGAAGTCGATGGCGACCGCCGCCGGCTTCTTGGGTTGGGTTGCTGGGTGCTTGCCGTCCTTGGGGGCTTCAGCTTTCGGCGTCTGCGCCGTGGCCTTCTCGAAACCACTGCGCGGCGCGAGCGGCGATGCGGTACCTGCCTTAAGCGTCGCCGCATACACCGTGCGGGTCAGCGGCCGCTCCGTCGAAGTCATATCGAGCCAGCCATAAGCGAGGCCCGTATCGGTGCTCGAGGTGAAGTACAGGTACTTGCCGCCGGCATCGAACGTCGGATACATGCAATCGCTCGCGGCGTCCGTGACCTGGTGACTGCCGGCGTCGCTCAGCGAGTAGACGAAAATCGCATGCAGATAGTTCGGCATGAGCTTCGTGTAGGTGACCCAACGGCTGTCCGGGGACCAGCGCGCGTGGAAGTCGTGCAGCGGGATGTCGTAGGTGTCGGTCGCGATCTTGCGCGGCTGCGCCTCGGAGCCGCTCACATCGACATACCAGAGGTGGAGCTTCTGATCGGTGAACAGCAGCTTCTTGCTGTCGGGTGACCAGCGCAGCTCATAGTAGAAGGCATCGTCCTGCCCGAGCGCGATGCGCCGCACCGGGCCGGTCCCGTCCTGGTGCCGGATATAGAGGTCGTACTCGCCCGCGCTGTCGGAGAAATACGCGATCGACTGGCCATCGGGCGACCATGCCGCCCCGCGATCCTCCACGCCGGGACTATGGGTGAGGTTTGCGACGCTGCCGTGCTTCGCCGGCACCGTCAGAATGTCGCCATGGGCGGCGAATACGGCGCGCACGCCTTTGGGCGAGATGTCGAAGGCGCCGATGTCGTTGCCGACGCTCTCGAAATACGGGCGGCGTTGCGGCAGGTCGCCTGCCACCGTGACCGGCACGGGCTGGCTGGCACCGCTCGCGAAGTCATAGATGTACAGGTTGCCGAACTGCGAATAGATGATGCCGCCGGGACCGGCGGAGGCGGAGGTGATGTCGAATCCCTTGTTGTCGATCAGCCGCTGCACCTGTTTGGTCGCCGTATCGTAGGCGTAGAGCGTCACTGGACCGTCACGGTCGGACAGGAAGTAGACCTTGTTGCCGACCCACATCGGGGTGTTTTCGTTGGCATTGAGATTCGGGATCCGCACCGTGCTCGAATCCTGCAGGCGCGCGATCCAGATCTCGGTGTGCTGGCCGCCCTTGTAGCCTTTCCAGAAAGCCTCCCACTGGAAGCCCGGAACGTAGGCGATCTGGCTGCCGTCGCCGGAATAAGAGCCCATCTCGCCGCTCGGCAGCGGCAGCTCGGTCGGATACCCGCCCGTGGTCGACACGGTGAACAGCTGGTTGGGATCGGAGTAGCTGTAGCGCCGCGAGGCGAAGAGCACGCTCTTGCCATCGGGCGTCCAGCCGAGCGCCATGTCGGGATCCGGATGGAATGTCAGGCGTCGCGGCTGTCCGCCGCTGGCCGGCATGACGTAGACATCGGTATTCTTGTCGTAGGTGCCGGTGAAGGCGATCTGCGAGCCGTCCGGCGAGAACATCGGGTCGGCCAGAAGATCCATACCGCTCGCCAGCACGTGCGCCTCGCCGCCGCTACGCGGCACGCTCCACAGCTCACCGCCGTATTCGAAGACGATCTGCGTCTGCGACATCGCCGGGTGGCTCAGCAGAACCCGGTCCATCTGAGCCGCTCCGGCGGCGGAAATACCCATCAGAGCCAGCGTCGTTGCGAGCCATTTCAGCATGACGGTCTTCTCCACTTGCATCGCGTTGTTACCTAATTGCCCACCACGCTCGTCGGCGATTGCGGCACCGGCGGCAGTTTCAGGTGATAGTTGCGCCACGGTGGGCGCTGATAGTGCGGCAGCGGATGGGCGTCGAGCTGCTGCAGCGCGATCTGCACGGCGCGCTCGAGCTGCGGGTCATGACCCTGGCGCACGAGCTGCGGGTTCTGCCATACGGTCACATCGGGACTCACCCCGTGATTCTCCACGGGGAAGGTACCGTCCAGACCCTCCACAGCAACGCGCGGAGCCGTGATCCCGCCGCCATCCATCAACTGCGGATAGCCGCCGATGCCGACCAGTCCACCCCAGGTGCGGTTGCCGACCAGTGTCCCGACGTGGTCCATCTTGAAATACCACGGCAGCGCATCGCCGCCGGAGCCGGCGAACTCATTGATGATCATGACCTTCGGTCCGAAATTCGCCTCCGAAGGCAGCACGGCGTTCCGTCCCCAGCGGGTGACGTTGAGCGCCATCGGGCGGCGCTCCAGATACTGGATGATGTAGTCGGAGATGAGGCCGCCGTGATTGTAGCGCTCGTCGATGATCACGCCCTGCTTGTCGACCTGGGAAAAGAAGTAGCGGTTGAAGTTGATGAAGCCGCCCCATTCGGTGTCCGGCAGGTAGACGTAGCCGAGCTTGCCGCCGCTGAGGCGCGCCACGGTCCGTGCGTTGCCCTCTATCCAGGCCGCGTTGCGCAGCGCGTCCTCACTGGGGATGGTCCTGACGACCACCTGGTGCGCGCCCGGCATGTCAGGATCGGGCCCCACGGTGAGGGTGACCGTCTTGCCGGCGAGATCCTGAAAGGCCTCGTAGACGTTGACGCTCGCATCGATCGGATTGCCGTTGACCGCCAGCAGGTAGTCACCCTCCTTCACCTTCAGTCCGGGCTGCGCCAGTGGCGCATAGAGATCGGGATTCCACTCCCCGCCGGTGAGGATGTGCGTGATGCGGTAGTGGCCGCGCTCGACGGCATAATCCGCGCCGAGGAGACCGACCGTGACCTCGTCCATCTTCGGCACGTAGCCGCCATAGATGAACATGTGACCCACGGAGAGATAGCTCATCATCTCGCGGAAGAGGAACGACAGGTCATCACGGCTGGCAATGCCCGGCAGATACGCCGCGAACTCCTTCTCGGCCGTCGCCACGTCGAGGCCGTCGAAGTTGGGGTTGTAGAAGTACGAGCGCTCCATCCGCCAGGCGTCGCGGTACATCTGCGCCCATTGCTGCCGCGGGTCGACGAGGACACGCATGTCACCTAGATTGAGGTGGTCCGGTTGGGCGTGCGGTTTGGCGTCGGCGATGAACCAGTCCTTGCCTCTGCGGTAGAGCATCTTCTCGCGGTACGGCACGATGTCGTCGTCCCACACGCCATCGACCACACCTTCGACCTTCCTCTCTTTGAGGTCGAACCGCAGCACCGAGGCCGGGGGACCGTCGGGACCCGCATCCGCGGGCATATCCAGCGGCGGCGCCCGCACGAGCAGGAGAATTCCAGCCTCGCCCGGGCGCAGCGCGGCGTAATTCGCAGCCGGCACGGGCAGCGGTATGGCGCGGCTTTGCAGTCCCTCGAAATCGATCTTCACCGCCGGCGGCTGCTTGCTCTTGCCCGCGGCCGCGGTGTCGGATTCCTTGCCGTGCTTGGCGGCCGTAGCCGCTGCGGCAGTAGCTTTCTCGAACCCGTCGCGCGGCGCGAGGGGCGAAGGCAGCGAAGCTTGCAGCGTCGTCACATAGACCTGCCGGGTGACCGGCCGCTCCAGGCGAGTCATGTCGAGCCAGCCATGAGTGAGCGCGGTGTCGGTGCTCGAGGTGAAGTAGAGATACTTGCCGCTGGCATCGAACGCCGGGGCCAGACAATCGCTGGCGCCGTCGGTGATGCGGTGCGTCGAAGCATCGCTCAGGTCATAGACAAAGAGGGCATGCAGATAGTTGGGCATGACCTTGGCGAAGGCGATCCAGCGGCTGTCTCCCGACCAGCTCGCATCGAAGCTGTGCAGCTCGGAGTAATCGTCCGTCGCCACCTTCACTGCCCTGGGGCGCGCCGCGCTCGTGTCGACATACCAGAGGTTCAGCTTCTGGTCCTCGAACAACAGCTTCTTGCTGTCCGGCGACCATTGCAGCGAGTCGTAGAAGGCGTCGTCCTGCCCGAGCGGGATCTGCCGTACCGGCCCCGTCCTGTCCTCGGCACTGATCTCGAGGTCATATTCGCCGGCGCGATCGGAGAAATAGGCGATCAGCTTGCCGTCGGGCGACCAGGCCGGATCGCGCTCCATGACGCCGGGACTGTGGCTGAGATTCGCGATGCTGCCGTGCTTCGCGGGTACCGTGAGAATGTCTCCATGCGCTTCGAATGCAGCGCGCACTCCGGTGGGTGACAGTGTGGCACCCACGATGTTCTCAGCGACGTCCGCGAAATAAGGCCGGCGCTGCGGCAGATCACCCGCGACCGTGACCGGTACCGCCTGCGACGCCGCCGTCGCGAAGTCATAGATGTGCAACTCGCCGAACTGCGAATACACGATGCCGCCGGGCCCGGCAGATGCCGAAGTGATGTCGAACCCGGTGTTATCGATCAGCCGCTGCACCCGCCGTGTGTTGACATCGTAGGCATAAAGCGTCGTGGGGCCGTCGCGGTCGGAAAGGAAATAGATCTTGCCGCCGACCCACATGGGGTCGCTCTCATTGGCGTCGAGATTGGGAATGCGCACCGCGCTCGAATCCGCCAGCCGCGCGACCCAGATCTCGGTGTGCTGGCCGCCCTTGTAGTCCTTCCAGAACGGCTCCCATTGGAAGCCGGGAACGTAAGCGATGTGGCTGCCATCGCTCGAGTATGAGCCCATCTCGGCCGCTGCCAGCGGCAGGGCCGTGGGGAAGCCGCCGCCGGCCGGCACGGTGAAAAGCTCATTCGGGTCGGAGAAGCTGTAGCGGTGCGACCGGAAGAGGATGCTCTTTCCGTCCGGCGTCCAGCCAACCGCGACGTCAGGATCCGGATGGTATGTCAGGCGGTGTGGTTGGCCGCCGGTAGCCGGGACGACGTAGACGTCGGTATTCTTGTCATAAGTGCCGCTGAACGCGATCTGCGATCCGTCGGGCGAGAAGATCGGATTGGCGAGCAGATCGATGCCGCTCGCGAGCACATGTGCCTGTCCGCCGGTGCGCGGCACACTCCAGAGCTCGCCGCCGTATCCGAAGACGATCTGCGTCTGCGACATCGTCGGATAGTTGAGGAGGGCCATATCAGCAGCCCCCGCCGCGGAAGATGAGACCAGGGCGAGCCCAATCGCGAGCCACATCCGCATCACAGCAACCTCCCCCAAAGGGTCACAAGCGCCCCGTAGCATACGCCTCTTCGGTCTGACACGGCCGACGAGACGACGTTTACGCGTCGGGCACGGTCTTCTCGCTCACCATCGTCAGTACGTCATATGCAGCCACCGTCTCGCCTTCCTGGTTGGTGATGAGCGCATCCCAGCGGACCTCGCCATAGCCCTGTCCGGCGCGCAGCGACTTCTCC
>JBOIAB010000165.1:0-5265 GCA_050738635.1 Steroidobacteraceae bacterium | reverse complement strand
GTCTTCGACGGCGTAGTTGGCGAAGGCGGCGCCGTGCATTCCGAGCATGCGCATCGACAGACGGTGCATCGTGTCGATGGCGCCGATGCCCATCAGCGTGGTCACGACCGGAACGTCGAAGGCCGTTGCAAACTCGGTGAGCGCGCCCGCGGCATCCGCATTGATCACGCCGCCGCCCGCGTAGATCAGCGGACGGCGCGATTCCCCGAGCATCTCCAAGAATCGGTCGGCGGCGCTCGCCTCCACGAGCTGGTCGGCAAGCTCCTTCATGCGGCGGCGGTAGCCGGGCAGCGGCAGCGTGCCGGCGCCCTCGAAGGCACCTTCCCAGTTCTGCACGTCCTTGGGGATGTCGATGACCACCGGGCCGGGCCGTCCGGTGCGCGCCAGCTCGAATGCCGAGCGAACCGTCGCCTCGAGCCGCGACGGGTCGGTGACCAGGAAGACATGCTTGGCGATGGAGCCCATCAGCGCGGCGACCGGCGCTTCCTGAAAAGCGTCCGTACCGATCGAAGCGCGCGCGACCTGGCCGCAGATCACCACGATCGGCACCGAGTCCGCCATGCAATCGCGGATGGGTGTGACGGTATTGGTGGCGCCCGGCCCCGAGGTCACGAGACACACGCCCACGCGGCCGGTGGCGCGCGCGAATCCTGCCGCCATGAATCCCGCTCCCTGCTCGTTCGCCGGCACGATCAGCGGAATCTGCGCGCCGCCCTGCGCAGCCTGCTCGGCGTTATGCAGAAATACCGCGTCGTAGGTCGGCAGAATGGCGCCGCCGCTGTAGCCGAAGATGGCCTCGACGCCCTCGTCCGCCAGCACCTGCACGATCATCCGCGCACCGGACATGGTCTGGCCGGCAAGCGGATGCCCGCTCGGGCGGGGCTGGATGACGGTGTCGCTCATGCGGAGCTCGCGGAATTGCCTGCATCGCGCGCAGGGTGGTCTTGGGAGACTAGCAGGTCGATCTGCGGCACGAAAGCTGCCCCAATGGCCGCCCGGCGCTCGATCCTTTATTCTGCCCCTGGTCCGCCCATCTGGCCCAGCCGGGCTCATCCGAGCGAGCATGCGTCATATCATTGCCATTCTGCTGCAGAACGAGGCCGGCGCTCTGAACCGGGTCGCGGGGCTGTTTTCCACCCGCGGCTACAACATCGAATCGCTTTCCGTCGCGCCGACGGACGATCCGACCGTCTCGCGCCTCACGCTGGTCACCACCGGCTCGGAGGCTGTCATCCAACAGATCGTCAATCAGCTCAACAAGCTCGTGGACGTGGTCAGCGTCGAGGACATGACGATGGGCGAGCACCTCGAGCGCGAGCTCATCCTGCTCAAGCTGCGGGTCAGCCCGGCGGATACCGATGCGGTCCGCGGTTATGTGGTGCGCACCGGCGGCCGCGTGCTCGATCCGGCGCCGGACGGCTTCATCGTGGAGCTCACTGCGAGCGAAGCGGAAATCGACAGCTTCACGGCCGATCTCGCGCGCGGCGCGGAGCTGCTCGAGGTCGTGCGCAGCGGTGCGCTCGGGATCGGGCGCAACGCGCGGCCGCTGCGCGTCGTGCGCTGAACGGATGCATCAGGGGCGGCGTGTCATCCAGTAGCGATACCGGCCCGGGCGCGGAGCCAGCCGCGGTCTCCACGCCGCGCGCACGGATCCTGATCGTCGACGATCTGGCCGACAAGCGCCTGACCTACGGCGCGATTCTGCAAGGCATCGATGCTGAAGTGGTCATGGCCAACTCCGGCGAGGAGGCGCTGAAACGCGTGCTCGAGGGCGAGTTCGCCGTGATCCTGCTCGATGTCAACATGCCGCGGATGGACGGGCTGGAGACCGCGGAGCTTCTCCGCCAACACCGCAACGCGCGCCACACGCCCATCATTCTGGTGACGGCGCATGCGGACGACGTGCAACGCGCGCGTGGCTACGAGCTCGGCGTCGTCGATTACATCCAGGTGCCCGTGGTCGCGCCCGTCATGCGCGCCAAGGTGAGCGTGTTCCTGGACCTCTTCCTGACACGGGCGGCGCTCGCCCGCGCCAACCAGGAGCTGGAATCACGGGTGGCGGAGCGCACCGCCGAGCTGCTGCGCACGAACGGGCGGCTGCTGGCCGAGATCGAGGAGCGTCTGCGCGCCGAGAACGAGCGTGAGGAGCTGCTCGCGCGCGAGCGAGTGCTACGCGGGCAGGCCGAGGAGCTCAGCCACCTGAAGGACCAGTTCCTCGCCACCATGTCGCACGAGCTGCGCACGCCCCTCAATGCCATCTTCGGCTGGACGACGCTGCTGCGTTCCCGCCGTCTGGATGAGGCAACCGAGGCGCGGGCGCTGGAGACCATCGAGCGCAACGCCCGGGCGCAGAAGCGCCTGATCGAGGATCTGCTCGATGTGTCACGTATCGTGACCGGCAAGATCGCCCTCGAGCTGACCGACGTCACGCCGCGGCGCGTCGTCGAGGGTGCGATCTCCACGATGCATCCCGCGGCTCAAGCCAAGGAAGTCAGCATCGTGCCGGTGATCGGTGAGGTGACGGGCGTGCTCCGGGGCGATCCCGCGCGGCTGCAGCAGGTCGTCTGCAACCTGCTCTCCAACGCCATCAAGTTCACTCCAGCCGGCGGCCGTGTCGAGGTGGAGCTTGCGATGAGCGGCGAGCAGATGCAGATCACTGTCGCGGATACCGGTCAGGGCATCACGCGGGAGTTCCTGCCGCACGTTTTCGAGCGCTTCCGGCAGCAGGATGGCTCGATCAGCCGGCGGCACGGCGGGCTCGGATTGGGGCTCGCGATCGTGCGCCACCTGGTGGATCTCCATTCCGGAACGGTCGAAGCCCAAAGCGACGGCGAGGGGCAGGGAGCGCGCTTCACCATACGGCTCCCGTTGCGTTGAGACTTACGGGATCAACACCGTCGCGCCCGTCGTGCGGCGACCCTCCAGGTCCCGGTGAGCCTGCGCCGCGTCCGCGAGCGGATATCGCTGGCCGATCCTGACGCGTACGGCGCGGCTCTTGACCGCGGCGAAGAGCTCACGCGCCGCCGCATCCAGCGCCGGCCGCGTGGCGATGTAGTTGAACAGCGTGGGGCGGGTGAGGAAGAGCGAGCCGCGCTTGCTGAGCTCGAGCGGACTCATCGCTGGAGGCGGACCCGATGCGTTGCCGTAGGTAACCATCATGCCGAGCGGACGCAGGCAGTCGAGTGAGTCCATGAAGGTATCTTTGCCTACGGAGTCGTAGACGACCGCCACACCTTCCTCCTTGGTGAGCTTTTTGACTGCCGCCGCGAGCGGCTCGCGCCCGAGAATCAACACGTGCTTGCAGCCGTTCTGGCGCGCGAGCTCCGCCTTGGCGTCGCTGCCGACCACACCGATCACCTTGGTGCCGAGCGCCTTCGCCCATTGGCAGAGCAGGAGTCCGACACCACCTGCCGCCGCATGCACCAGAATGGTCTCGCCGCGGGCCACGCGATAGGTGCGGCGCAAGAGGTACTGTGCAGTCAGGCCCTTCAGCATCAGCGCGGCCGCTTCCTCGTCCGATATGCCGCGGGGCACTTTCACCAGGCGATCCGCGGGCACATTGCGGAGTTCGCAGTAGGCGCCGGGCCGTGAGAGAACGTAGGCGACGCGGTCGCCTACCTTGAGGCCGCGGACCTTGCGGCCGAGTGCCGTGATGACACCCGCCGCCTCGCGGCCCAGACCGCTCGGCAGCTCGCCTGCGTAGAGCCCGGTCCGGTCATAGACATCGATGTAGTTGAGCCCAATGGCGGTGTGGCGCACCTGCGCCTCGCCCGGCGCGGGCTTACCGGGCTCGAGCTCCTCGATCCGTAGAACCTCCGGACCGCCGTGCTCGTGAAACCGAATTGCTTTCGCCATGTGCGCCAATCTACAACGCAGCGTCGTCGGTCTCGCCGGTACGGATGCGGATGACGCGCTGAATATCGGTAATGAAGATCTTGCCGTCACCCACCTTGCCGGTCTTGGCCGACTTCAGGATGGCTTCGATCACCTGATCGACCAGGTCGGCGCGTACGGCCACTTCGATCCGCGTCTTCGGCACGAAATCCACGACGTACTCCGCGCCGCGATACAACTCAGTGTGCCCGCGTTGGCGCCCGAACCCCTTGACCTCCGTCACCGTCATTCCGGAAACGCCGATGTCGGACAGCGCAGCGCGCACGTCGTCGAGCTTGAACGGTTTGATGATGGCGGTGACCAGTTTCATGTGCGGGCTCTCCGTCGGCTATCTGTGCTTTGTCTTTGGAAGGCGGGCTGTCTCGTTCGCGGCAGGTCCGATTTTGCAGCTTTCATGCCATGCAGGGGAATACGTGTAAATGGCGCTGATCGCGGCCGCACCCTCCCGCGGCCGCAAGCTGCAGCGCACCATTATGGCGCAAAGCTCTTGGCCCGATGCTCGCGACTAGTGCACGGCGGACCCCGTGCTAAGCTCAGGTCGATGTACGGGCGCGTTGTCATCGTGGGTGGCGGCCAGGCGGCCGTCCAAGCCATTGATACGCTTCGCCGCAAGGGCTTCACCGGCGAGCTCGTACTGATCGGCGATGAGCCCTGGCTGCCCTATCAGCGGCCGCCGCTCTCCAAGAAATATCTGGCCGGCGCGCTGGAGCGAGAGCGCCTGCTGCTGCGACCGCAGCACTTCTACGAGTCCCACTCCGTCGAAACCCGGCTGGGGCGGCGCGTCGAGGAGATCGCCTCGCGCGAGCAACGTCTGCGGCTCGACGATGGCTCAACTGTCGCTTACGACGCTCTATTGATAGCGACGGGCAGCCGCCCGCGGCAGCTCGGGGCGCCCGGGGCCGACCTCGACGGCGTTTACTTCCTGCGGACGATCGCGGATGTCGAGCGCATCCGAGCCGGATTGCTCCCTGGGCGACGGCTGGTGATCGTCGGTGGCGGATATATAGGACTCGAGGTGGCGGCCACTGCCCGGGAAGCCGGTCTCGACGTCACCGTGCTGGAGATGGCGGACCGCGTGATGAACCGGGTCGTCTGCCCACAACTATCCGCATTCTTCGAGGCCGAGCACGCCCGTCATGGCGTCAGGATTCGCTGCAACTCGCGGGTGCAGGCGCTTGCCGCGACGCCGGGGTCGAGAAACGTCCGCGGCGTGGTCACCGACGATGGACAGGAGCATGCCGCCGACACCGTCGTGGTGGGCTGCGGAGTCCTGCCGGCCGACGAGCTCGCCGTTGCCGCGGGCCTGGTGTGCGAGAACGGGGTGGTCGTCGACGACCGCTGCCGGACCTCCGACCCGGTGATCTATGCGGC
>JBOIAB010000164.1:0-6992 GCA_050738635.1 Steroidobacteraceae bacterium | reverse complement strand
CTTCATCGAGACGCTGCCGAAGGGTTATCAGACGCAGCTCGGCAAGTGGTTCCAGGATGGCCGCGAGCTTTCCGGCGGCCAGTGGCAGAAGGTGGCGCTGTCACGCGCGTTCATGCGCACGCGCGCGGATGTGCTGGTGCTGGATGAGCCCACTTCGGCCATCGATGCGCAGGCCGAGTCCGAGGTCTTCGAGCATTTCCGCCAGCTGGCGCGCGAGCGCATCACGATCCTCATCTCGCACCGCTTCTCGACCGTGCGCATGGCCGATCAGATCGTGGTGCTCGAGGCCGGCCGGATCAGAGAGCGCGGCAGCCACGAGGAGCTGATGCGCCTCGATGGCGCCTACGCGCGTCTCTTCACTCTGCAGGCGCGCGGCTACCGCTGAGCGAGGTCCTGTTGCACGGCCCGTTGGTCGACCGGTTGGATGCTCTTGATCCCGCACGTCCAGCCGTCGGCTTTTACCAGGTTGAGATGGGCGTAGACGCTATCTCCGCTCTGGGTGAAGCCGATGTCGTGGGCGAACCAGAGATTGGCGCAAGGATGCAGTGCCGTGACGAGATACGCCCGATTGATATCCGTCCAGACCACGATCTGATCGGACGAGATCGCGCTCGAGCGGCGATAGCTCGTGATCCAGGTGAAGCGGTTGACGGGCTTGCCGGCGTGGGCCATGTAGCTCGCGCGCTCAGCCGCGTCTTGCCGCGTGACTGGCGCGCTCGCGCACGAGGCGAGCAGTACCGCCGCGACCGCCAGCCAGGTGTATCGAATGCGTGAAGCAGAGTGCGGCATATGATCTCCTCCTTTGGCCCGTGAGCTACTCACCTTTTTGCGGCGTGGCTTGGCTCTTCTTCTGCGCCTCGCGCTGCGCCCGCTCGTCGTGCTCCATGCGCAGGTAATCGACCGGCTGAATCGTGTTGATTATGCACCGCCAGCCCGCGACGTGCACGGAGTCGAAATGCGCATAGACGGTGTTTGCGAAGGGCGTGAGGGCTATCCGGCGCGCGAACATCAGGTCGGTGCACGGATGGAACACCGTGATGAGATAGGCCTGGTTGATGTCCGTCCAGACGACGAGCTGGTCGGGTGAGATCGGCTCCCAGCCCTCATAGTGGGTCAGCCAGGTGAGATGATCGACCGGCTTGCCGGCGTAGGCCTCGAAGCGGGCGCGCTCGGCCGCCTCACGCTGCTTGAGCGGAATGCCGGAGCAGCCGGCGAGCATTGCCGCGGCCAGCAGCACCCAGGAGCCCCGAAGATAGGATCTAGAGCATGACATGAGATCGACTCCATCTGCCCCGCGGGATGATAAACGCGTGGCACCCCCTGGGGTTGACCTCCCGCCCGCGGGGGGCGCCAGCTCAGCCGGCGCCCGTCAGCAGCGCCACCGGGAACGATTGCAGGGCCGCCGCCGCCATGATAGTCGCCTGGCCATCGCGGGCCGTCGCAGGCACTTCCGTCCCGTCCAGTACCCCTCGCAGCGGCGCACCGAGGTTGGACGGCAGCTGTACCGCGGTATCCGCCCAAACCTCCGCTCCGAGGGGGACTCCCGGCTGAGCGCCATCGGCCGCGCTCCCGGTGCCCATGAGCTTGAGGTACAGGCGCGGCACCAACACCACCGCCAGCCTCCCTTCCAGCCGGCGAGCGAAGGCGCACAGGTGCGACGCGTGCGCCCCCGTCACCTTGAGCGGCAGGTACTCCCCGCGCTCGAAGAGCTGCGGATCACGCCGCCGGAGCCGTAGCGTCCTGACATGGAGAAAGAGCTTGCAGCGCGGATCGACGATGTCGCCGGCGAGCGCGCGGGCGAGTCCGGTATCAGCGGCGGGCGACTCCTCGACCAGGCTGGCCAGCAACCGGTGCGGCACGGAATAATCGACGGCTGTCCGATTGTCCGGGTCGACCAGGGAGAATCGCCAGGTCTCGTTTCCCTGATAGATGTCGGGAACCCCGGGGGCGGTGAGCTTGAGGAGCGTCTGCGACAGCCCGTTCAGCAGGCCGAAGGGGACGATCCGGCCGTTGAAGGCGCAAAAGTCAGCCAGGAAGACGTTGCCCTCGCGGCGCTCGAGGGCCGCGCGGATGAACTGGCCCAGCGCTTCCTCGTACTCCGTGTTGGGCGCGGCCCAGCTCGTGCGCGCCTTGGCCTCGCGCGCGGCCTTGAGCATGTAAGCCTCGATGCGTTGCCGGTACGCCTCGAGCCCGGCCTCGTCCGGCTCGGCGAGCGGCCAGGTGCCGATCAGGGTCTGGTAAAGGAGATATTCGTCATCGGGCGAGGGCGCCGGCATACCGCCGACCTCCCGCCGCCGCGTGCGGTTCATGCGGCGCCAGCGATTCACGGCCTGACGCCACAGTGCCGGCACCTCCGACAACACGCTGATGCGGGCGCGCACGTCCTCCGAGCGCTTGGTGTCGTGTGTGGACGTCGCGAGCATCTCGTGCGGCCAGTGCCTGGCCCGATATTGCGCATCGCTATGGAAGGCGGTGGCGCTGGAACCGTAGAGATCGGGCTCGCCGCCCACTTCGTTGAGCGACACCAGGCGGTTGAAGCGGTAGAGCGCCGTGTCTTCGATGCCCTTGGCCGTGGTGGGCGCCGTGATCTGCTGGAACTTGAGCGCGAAGCGGCGCATGCGCCCGCGTGCGCTCTCGCTCTGCGCGGGTAGCTCGAGCAGCAGCGCGCTGCGCACGAAATCGAACACCGGTAGCTCCACCGCGGAGCTGCGGCGGCGCGCGGCGGCAATGGCCCAGTCGATGTAGCGCCGGTCGGTCTCGGAAACGCTGGCCGTCACGTAAGTCCGGTAGACCGGAAAGCACGCAATGACCTCTGCGAGTGCCCGCCACAGGCTGGCAAGCGTGAAGTCGCGCGTGTGCCGGTCACCGCCCGCTATGCGCGCGAGTATGTTAGCGGCTGTGGTGAGCTCGGAGGCGAGCGACTTGCGTAGCACCCGATGCTGGCAGTCGTAGACCATGTCCGCCCAATGGCGCGGCTCGCCGATGAAGGAGCGATAGGTCCTGTCCATGCGGCTCTTGCTGGCAGTGTCGACCAGCAGCCGGTTCACGACGTTGGCGAAGTGATAGCCGGTCTCGCCATGCAGTGGCCAGTCCGCGGGCAGGTGCTCGAAGGAGGCGGTGATCTTCTCCGCCAGCAGATACACGCGCCGGCTGGCGCCGGTTGCGGCCGTCGCTTGCGCGATTCTCATGGTCAGCCGCTGGAAATAGCCGAGCGGGTCATACAGGCCGTCGGCGTGGTCGATCCGCAGTCCATCGAGCGCGCCCGAGCCGATCAGGTCTAGGACGAGGCGGTGCGTCGCCTCGAACACGGCTTCGTTCTCCACGCGCAAAGCCGCGAGGTCGTTGACGTCGAAGAAGCGGCGGTAATTGATGTCATCAGATGCAACTCGCCAGTAGGCCAGACGGAAAGCCTGCGCTTCGAGCAGCTCATGCAGCGGATCGAAGCTGGCGGGGTCGCCGGGGTTGCCGGCCAGATCGGTGAGCGCCGTATCGAGCGCGGCAGCGATGCCGGCATCGGCGGCGGCGAGCTGCGCGAGCGCCCGCTTGTGCGCCTCCTTGTCACGATTGCGCTCGGTTATCTGCTCCGTAGTCGCGCCGCGTCGATCGGGCAGCGCGCCGAACAGCCGCCGCAGCTCCTCGAGCTCGGTATTGCGCTCTATCGCCAGGACGGCATCGAGGACGCGCGGGTAGGTGCGCGGATCCAACGGCATGCGATGCTCATGATAATGGATCGCGAAGCAGCCGAGCTCGGGCTCGAATTGCAGCTTCAGGTCGCCGCGCTCGAGCACATCCCCATAGGGGTCGGCGAGCACGGGCACCAGCACTTTGACGGCCAGGGCCGCATTCACCGGGTTCCAGTCGATATCGAAATAGTCCGCGTAGATCGAGGCCTGCCCATTCTCGAGCACATCCATCCACCACGCGTTATCCGATCCCATGACGCCAACATGATTCGGGACGATGTCCAGGATGTGACCCATGGCGTGCGCCCGCAGTGCCGCCACCAGCCGCTCGAAGTCCTCGCGCCTGCCAATCTCCGGATTGAAGGAGTTGTGGTCGACGACGTCGTACCCGTGGGCGCTTCCCGCGCGGGCGCGAAAATAGGGGGAACAATAGACATGGCTCACGCCCAACTCCGCGAGGTACGGGACGATCGCCGTCAGATCCTTGAAGGTGAAGTTGGCGTTGAGCTGTACGCGGTAAGTGGCGCGCGGAATCCGCGCCGCGGCCGGCTCGTCTGGACTTCCCTGGTTAACGTGCGACACGGCTGCGCTCGAGGAGCCAAGTGACGCTCCAAGGCGCCAGCTCATTGCGTGCCAGGGCGGCGCGGATCCCCGGGTGGGTTGCGAAGATCATGCGGCCCGCCGGCCGGCCGATGACCGGCGCCGAGGTGTCTTTCAAGTTGGCGAGGAGGTGCAGCACCCCATCGTCGCGCAGCCTCCAGTCCACGGCGAAAGCGCCGCCCGGATCGAAGGCGACACAGGCACCGCCCAGGATTCGCGGCAGGAGCGGTGCGATGTCGCGCCGGCGGATGGCGAGGAGGCGGCGGTAGTGATCGAACATCCTGGCGTGCGGCGGCTCCGCCAGGCGGTGCCAGTCCAGATGGGCCGAGGCGTAAGTGGCCGCATCGCAGGGATCGGGGAGTGAGCCCTGGAAGTGCGCGAATTCGCGCATCCGTCCCTCACGCACCTTGCCGGCGAGCTCGGGCTCGAAATCACAGAAGTAGGGGAAAGGCTCGGGCGCGGCCCACTCCTCGCCCATGAAGAGCATCGGTGGCGATGGCGCCAGCAGCAGAACCGCCGCCGCCGCGCGCAGGGCTTCGGGGCGCGTGAGCTGCGCCAGCCGCTCGCCGCGGGCGCGGTTGCCCACCTGGTCGTGATTCTGCAGGAAGTTGACGAACGCCGAGGGGGGCAGATGCGCGCTGCGCGCGCCGCGTGGGTAGCCGAGGTGGCGGGAGCTCTCTCCCTGATACGCGAATCCTTCCGCGAGCGCGCGGCAGAGGAGCGCATGCGGGCGTTCCTGATAGTCCTGGTAGTAGCTGTCGGATTCGCCGGTGAGGAGGACGTGCAGGCAGTGATGACTGTCGTCATTCCACTGCGCATCGAAGGTATCGGGAGCGCCCGGAGGGCCCAGCCGGCGCGCTTCGTTGGCGAGGTTCTCGAGCACGAGATAGACCGGCCGCTCACGCCCGGGTCCCGCGCGCGCCGCGCGCGCGATCTCCGTGAGGACGTGCGGCTCGCCACCGTCGAGGATCGCGTGCACCGCATCGAATCTCAGGCCGTCGAGGTGATATTCCTCGAGCCAGTAGAGCGCGTTATGGATGAAGAAATCGCGCACGGCGCGGCTCTGCGGCCCGTCGAAGTCGATGGCCGCACCCCACGGCGTCGAGTGCCGATCGGTGAAGAACTGCGACGCATAGAGATGGAGGAAGTTGCCTTCCGGGCCGAAATGGTTGTAGACGACGTCCAGCATCACGGCGATCCCGTGTGCGTGCACCGCGCATACCAACGCCTTGAGCTCCTCTGGAGAACCGTACGCGGATGCTGGCGCATACGGCAGCACCCCGTCGTATCCCCAGCCTCGGGAGCCCGGAAACTCCGCGATGGGCATGAGCTCGATGGCCGTCACGCCGAGCCGCTGCAGATGCTCGAGCTTGCCTGCGACGCCTGCGAAAGTCCCTTCCGGCGTGAAGGTGCCGACGTGTAGCTCGTAGATCACCGCTTCCCGCCACGGCGGCGGGCGCCAGTCCTCGTCCGTCCACTCAAACGTCTCGGGGTCGACTACCTCGCTCGGGCCGTGGACTCCGTGCGGGTTGCGGCGCGATGCCGGATCGGGCACCAGTTGGCCGTCGAGCGAGAAGCGGTAGCGACTGCCGGAACGCGCTTCGCCGGTGGTCAACTCGAGCCCGCCGTCGTCGCCCTTCTCGAGCGCCAGGCTGCGTCCCGCTCCCGAGGACGATTCCAACACCAGCGCCACACGGCTGGCGGCGGGTGCCCACAAGCGGAAGCGGACCTGCCCGCTGGGCAGCACTTGCGCCCCGAAGGGCATCTCGTGTCGCCGCCGCCTCATCGGTATGCGGTTTCACGCAAGAGCGCGAGCGAGCGTCCTTGCAGCGGGTAAGGCGCGGCCTGCTCGATACGCTGCTGCGCGAACGGCGCGCCGGCGGCGGTATCGAGCACCGTCCACCAGACCTTCTCCGCCAGCGGCGCCGGCAGCTGGAACGGAATCGGCTCGTGATGCGCGTTGCAGAGCAGCACGAAGGTGTTGTCCGTCACCAGCCGGCCGCGCCGGTCGCGGCGCTCGATGGCCGCTCCCGCGAGATAGAGGCCGAGGCAGCGCGCGAACGGTACCCCCCACTCCGCATCGGTCATCTCGCGTCCCTCGGGGTTCAGCCAGATGATCTCGCGCGTGCCGTCGCCCGCGACCGTATCGCCCTGTAGAAAGCGCCGGCGGCTGAATACCGGGTGGCGCCGGCGCATGGCGATCAGCCCGCAGGTGAATTCGAGAAACGCCTCCCGGTCGGCATCGAGCTCCCAGTCGAGCCAGGAGAGCTCGTTGTCCTGGCAGTAGGCATTGTTGTTGCCGAGCTGCGTATGGCCGAGCTCATCACCACCGAGCACCATGGGCACACCCTGCGAGAGGAGCAGGGTCGCCATGAGGTTGCGCTTCTGTTGCGCGCGCAGCCTGCGGATCGCCGCATCGTCGCTGGCGCCCTCGACGCCGCAGTTCCACGAGCGGTTTTCGTTCGCGCCGTCGCGATTGCCTTCGGCGTTCGCCTGGTTGTGCTTCTCGTTGTAGCTCACCAGGTCCTCGAGCGTGAAGCCGTCGTGAGCGGTGATGAAGTTGATGCTGGCGTGGGGCTTCCTGCCGCTTGCCTCGTAGAGATCGGAGGAGCCGGTGAAGCGGCGCGCGAACTCGCCGATGAGCCCGCCGTCGCCCTTCCAGTAGGCGCGCATGCTGTCGCGGTACTTGTCGTTCCATTCGTTCCAGCC
>JBOIAB010000163.1:0-5940 GCA_050738635.1 Steroidobacteraceae bacterium | reverse complement strand
ACCTCATGTTTCATCTACGTAAGTGCCGCATCGGCATCGTCGGCCTGGGCTATGTCGGGCTGCCGCTCGCCGTGGAGTTCTGCAAGCACTTCGATACCGTGGGCTTCGATATCAAGGCCAACCGCATCGCCGAGCTGGCGAGCGGCCGGGACAGCACGCTCGAGGTGTCTCGGGCGGAGCTCAAGTCGGCCGCACGGCTCTCTTTCAGCACGGATCTTGACAGCCTGAAGCGCTGCCGCGTCCTCATCGTGACGGGGCCCACGCCCATCGATGAGTACAAGCGGCCGGATCTCACGCCGCTCATCAAGGCGAGCGAGACGGTTGGCAAGGTCCTCAGCAAAGGAGCGGTGGTGGTGTACGAGTCCACCGTGTATCCGGGTTGCACGGAGGAAGTGTGCGTGCCGATTCTGGAGCGGGAATCGGGCCTCAAGTTGAATCGGGACTTCTTCGTGGGCTACAGCCCGGAGCGGATCAATCCCGGCGACAAGGAGCATCGGCTGACGACCATCAGGAAGGTGACGTCCGGCTCGACGCCCGCGGCCGCGGAGTTCGTCGACAAGCTCTACGGAGCCATCATCACGGCCGGCACGCACAAGGCTTCCAGCATCAGGGTGGCCGAGGCCGCGAAGGTCATCGAGAACACGCAGCGTGACGTCAACATCGCGCTCATCAACGAGCTGGCGCTGATCTTCAACCGTCTCGGCCTCGACACCGAGGAGGTGTTGAACGCCGCCGGGAGCAAATGGAACTTCCTGCCCTTCAGGCCGGGCCTGGTCGGCGGCCACTGCATCGGGGTGGATCCGTATTACCTGACCCACAAAGCGCAGTCGATCGGCTACCACCCCGAGATGATCCTCGCCGGCCGGCGGATCAACGACAACATGGGTCTGTATGTCGCCGGAGAGATCATCAAGCTGATGACTGCCAAGCGCATTCACGTCAAGGGCGCGCGCACGCTGATACTCGGCATGACGTTCAAAGAGAACTGCCCCGACATTCGCAACTCCAGGGTCATCGATGTCGTGCGGGAGCTCGCGAAGTACGGCGCGGAGGTCGATGTCTTCGACCCCTGGGCCGACGGACAGGAGTGTCGTCATGAGTACGGCGTGCGGCCCATCAAGACGCTGACGCCCAAGCGCTACGACGTCGCCGTGGTTGCCGTGGCGCATCGCGAGTTCCGAGATATGGGGGCAGAAGGGGTGCGGCGCCTCTGCAAGAAGAGCCATGTACTCTACGACATTAAGCACGTCTTTCGCGCCTCGGAGGTCGACGGGCGTTTATGAAAATCCTGCTCACGGGTGCGGCCGGCTTCATCGGCTATCACACTGCGCTCAATCTACTGGCACGCGGACACGAGATCGTCGGGCTCGACAATCTCAACGAGTACTATGACGTCACGCTGAAAGAGGCCCGGCTCGACCGGCTGAATAAGCAGGCCGGCTTCCGCTTCGTGAAGCTGGAGCTGGCCGACGATGGCGGCATGAGAGATCTCTTCGCGCGGGAGAAATTCCAGCGCGTCGTGCATCTTGCCGCCCAGGCGGGAGTGCGCTACTCGCTGCAGAATCCGCACAGCTATATCCACAGCAACGTCACCGGCACGCTGAACGTTCTCGAGGGCTGCCGCCACAACGGTGTCGAGCATCTGGTGTACGCCTCGACCAGCTCCGTCTATGGTGCCAACACCGACATGCCGTTCTCGCCGCACAGGATTGCGGATCATCCGCTGACGATCTACGCCGCCACCAAGCGCTCGAACGAGCTGATGGCGCATACCTACTCCTCGCTCTTCAACCTGCCAACGACGGGACTGCGGTTCTTCACCGTATACGGTCCTTGGGGACGCCCGGACATGGCGCTCTTTCTCTTCACGCGCAACATTCTCGAGGGCAAGCCGATCGATGTCTTCAACAACGGACATCACCGGCGGGACTTCACGTATGTCGAGGACATTGCCGAGGGCGTCGCGCGCGCGTGTGAGCGGGTAGCGCAGCCCTCGCCGTCGTGGGACAGTGGCTCACCCGACCCGGCGACGAGCCGCGCACCCTTCCGGATCTATAACATCGGCAATCACCAGCCCGTGGAGCTCATGCGCTACATCGAGGTGATCGAGGAGTGCCTGGGCACCAAAGCCGAGAAACGATTTCTGCCGCTGCAGGCCGGCGATGTGCCGGAGACCTTCGCGGACATCGAGGACCTCGCGCAGGATGTGGGCTACCGGCCCGCGACGCCGATCGAGGTGGGGGTGCGCCGGTTCGTCGACTGGTTTTGCGAGTACTACGGATACCAGGCTACAAAGCGTAAGGTCTCCTGACTCCTGCGGGCGGGTACAATGCGCGCTTTATTGCCGCAGGTACGCCCGTGACGAAACAGCCTCCCCCCAGCATGAAGGTTCCGCTGCTGGATCTCACACAGCAGTACGAGAAGATTGCGCCTGAGGTCCAATCGGCCATCGCGCGGGTCTGCCGCAGCCAGCAGTTCATCCTCGGCGCCGAGGTGCGTGAGCTCGAGCTGCGCCTCGCCCGCTACAGCGGCTGCACGCACGGAATAGGGGTCTCCTCCGGTACCGACGCGCTCCTCCTGGCGCTCATGGCGCTGGGCATCGGACCGGGCGATGAGGTGATCACCTCGCCGTTCACGTTCTTCGCCACAGCCGGGACCATTGCGCGCCTCGGCGCACGGCCGCTCTTCTGCGACATCGATCCCCAGGACTTCAACCTCGCGCCCGGCCGGCTGGCGGAGCTGATCTCCCGGGAATGCGAAGTCCGTGGCGAGGGCGGCAAGCGGCAGGTGATCCACCGCAAAACGGGCGGCCGGGTCAAGGCGATCATGCCGGTGCACCTCTATGGGCAGCTCTGTGAGATGGACCCCTTCATGGACATCGCGAGCCGCCTCGGCCTGTCCGTCATCGAGGATGCCGCGCAGGCAATCGGCGCTCAGGACGGCAAGGGGCGTATGGCGGGCAGCATCGGCCACATAGGCTGCTTCTCATTCTTTCCGACCAAGAACCTGGGCGCGTTCGGCGATGCCGGGCTGTGCACCACGAGCGATTCGGCCTTGGCGGAGCGCATGCGGATACTGCGCGTGCACGGTGCGGAGCCGAAGTACCACCACAGCCTGATCGGCGGTAATTTCCGGCTGGATGAGATCCAGGCCGCCGTTCTCAACGTGAAGCTGGGATCTCTGGATCAGTGGATGGCGGCCAGGGACGCCCATGCGCGGCAGTACACGCAGCGGCTGCACGCAATGGCCACGGGCGCGGTCGTCACGCCGGCGCTCAGCAGAGGCGGACGGCACGTCTGGAATCAGTACGTGCTCCGTGCGCAGCGGCGGGACGAGCTGCGACAGTATCTGGGCGCGGCTGGCGTCGGGACGGAGATCTACTACCCGATCCCGTTGCACCTGCAGCAGTGCTTCGCTTATCTGGGCCATCGCCCCGGGCAGTTTCCCGAGTCGGAGCGCGCCGCCCGCGAGGTGCTGGCGCTGCCGATCTTCCCGGAGCTCTCGCCGGCGCAAATCGACCATGTGGCCGGTACAATCCAGCGCTTCTACACGGCCGCCGAGGCCCCATCGCAGCAGTCTGCCTGAGGAGCACCCCATGCCGAAGGCCGCAGGTCCCCGTACCCCCCTCTGGCCGGAGCTGGCTACGCATGCACAACGCCTGAACACGGTCGCCACGTGCGAGCTCTTCGCACGCGATCCCGGCAGGTTCGAGCGCTTCTCGCGTCAGGGCGCGGGCTTGCTCATGGACTTCTCGCGCCAGCATCTCGATGAGATGGTGCTCGGCAAGCTGCTGGACCTCGCCGAGGCGGTGGGCCTGAAGGACTACCGCGATGCGATGTGGCGCGGCGAGAAGATCAACTCCACCGAGGGAAGGGCCGTCCTGCACGTGGCGCTGCGGCAGCCGCCGGGCGCCAACATCGGGGGTGCGGACATAGAGCGGGTGGTGATGGCGGAGCGGGAGCACATGCTCACCTTCGCGGAGAACGTGCGCGCGGGACGCATCGTCGGCAGCTCGGGCAAGCCCTTCACACGAGTGGTGAACATTGGTATCGGTGGCTCCGATCTCGGTCCCGCGATGGCGGTACAGGCGCTGCGCCTCTACACCCTCGATGCGCCAAAGTGCGACTTCGTCTCCAACATCGACGGCTGCCACCTCGAGGACATCCTGCAAAGCGCCGACCCGCGGGCGACGCTCTTCATCGTTTCCTCGAAGACGTTCACGACGCTCGAGACGCTGACCAATGCGCACACTGCGCGTGCGTGGCTGAAGGAGAAGCTGGGCGAAGAAGCCGTGCCGCAGCATTTCGCGGCGGTGTCGGTGAACCACCGCGCCATGGACGAGTTCGGCGTCCATCCGCAATACCGCTTCAAGATGTGGGACTGGGTCGGCGGGCGCTACTCGCTCTGGTCCTCGATCGGGGTGTCGCTGGCGATCGCGATCGGCAAGGACCAGTTCCTCGCGATGCTCGCCGGCGGGTACGAGATGGACGAGCACTTCCGCAAGACCCCTTGGGCCGACAACCTGCCGGCTCTCATGGGGCTGCTGGGGGTATGGAACATCAATTTCGAGGGGCTGCCGACGGTCGCAGTGCTGCCGTATGACGATCGCCTCAAGCGCTTCCCGGCGTACCTGCAGCAACTGGAGATGGAGAGCAACGGCAAGTCGGTGACCGTGGACGGGCGGCGGGTCGATTGGCAGACGGCGGCGGTGATCTGGGGGGAGCCCGGCAACAACGCCCAGCACTCGTTCTTCCAGCTGTTGCACCAGGGGACGCCGCGGGCGGCGCTCGACTTCGTCCTGCCGGCGCGCTCGTCCTGCGGCAATCAGCCACAGCAGGATCTCGCCATCGCAAGCTGTCTGGCGCAGGCCGAAGCGTTCATGAACGGGCAATCGGCGGAGGCGGTGCGCGAGGACCTCACCAAGCAAGGGCTGCCGCAGGAGCGGATCGAGGAGCTGATTCCGCACAAGGTGCATCCAGGCTCCCGGCCGAGCACGCTGGTGGCGTTTCAGAAGCTCGACCCGACGACCCTGGGAAAACTGATTGCGCTTTACGAGCACAAGGTGTTTACCCAGGGAGTGGTCTGGGGAGTGAACTCCTTCGATCAGTGGGGAGTGGAGCTGGGGAAGAGGCTGACCGACAAGCTGGCACCGGCGGTGAAGGATCCGAGCGGCGGCCATGCGGTGGCACCGGGGGTCGGGAAAGTCATTGCCCAGTTGACGGCCTGGAAGCAGGGGAACTGAGCGCCCTTGAGCGACATTTTTCAGCGGGGGCTGCAGGAGCATTTACGGCTGTTCGAGAGCCTGGCGCCGCTTGCCGCGGATATCGCGCGGGCGGGAGAGCTGATCGCCGCGGCGCTGCGCGACGGCCGCAAGCTCATGTTGTGCGGCAATGGCGGCTCGGCGGCGGACTGCCAGCACATCGCGGCCGAGCTGGCGGGCAGGTTCGTGAACGATCGCCGACCGCTCGCTGCCGTGGCGCTGTCCACCGACACCTCGACCATGACGTGCATTGCCAACGACTACACTTTCGACGAAGTGTTTTCGCGTCAGGTGATGGGGCTGGGGGTGCGAGGCGACTGTCTGCTTGCCATCTCGACTTCGGGCAAGTCCAGAAACGTGATTCGTGCGGTGGAGGTGGCGAGAGCCGCCGGGGTGCACGTCATCGGGCTGCTCGGCAAGGGCGGCGGCGCGTTGCGGGAGCAGTGTGACGTGTCGCTCGTGATGCCCAGTGACACGACGGCGCGGATTCAGGAGGCGCACATATTCATCGGCCATACGCTCTGCGCTCTCGTCGAAGAGGCGTTGGGACTGGCTTAACGTCTTCCGCTCACTGAAGTGAGGGGATTTCCGTCTTCCGGAGGCCGACGTTCCGGCCCGAGACGAGGATATTGATAGCAGAGTTGATGTCCCGGTCATGCCAAGCACCACAGCCACCACAG
>JBOIAB010000162.1:0-3028 GCA_050738635.1 Steroidobacteraceae bacterium | reverse complement strand
CACTCGGGGCCATCGTCAGGTCCTCTCCGCAGGGTCGAAGAGCCGCCGGTGTTCCAGAATGGCGTATCGATCGGTCATACCTGCAATGTAGTCTGCCACGGCACGGGCGCGACCGGCGGCTCCCTGTGCGGCCTCACCGCGGGCGGCGGCTTCGCGATGCTCGGGGGGCATCAGCTGAATGTCGGCCAGGAAGGACTCGAAGAGCTCCTTCAGCACCCGGCGGGCTTTGGCGGTCATGCGCAGCACCTTGTAGTGCCGATAGAGGCGCTCGCGCAGGAACTGCATCAGCTCGCCATGCTCCTCCCGCGCGGCGTCACTGAGCGCAATCAGGGGCTGCGGCTGGCCGCGGACTTCATCGATGGAGGTCGGGCCGGCCGCTTGCAGCCGCGCCTGGCTGGTGCGGATCAGGTCGACGACGATGTAATTGATCATCCGGCGGATGACTTCGTGCACCAGTCGCCGTTCGCCGAGCTCGGGGTACTTGGCGGTCACGATGTCCAGCTGGCGGCGGAAGAGCCGCGTCTCGCGCAGCTCCTCGAGGCTCACCAGTTGCGCCCGGATGCCATCGTCGACGTCGTGGTTGTTGTAGGCGATCTCGTCGGCCACGTTGGCGATCTGTGCCTCGATGCCGGGCTGAGTGCGGTTCAGGAAGCGCTCGCCGAGCTCGCCGAGCTCGCGGGCCACGCGGGCGGAGCAATGCTTGAGGATCCCCTCGCGGCACTCGAAGGTCAGATTGAGCCCGGGAAATTCCGGATAGCGCTCCTCCAGCTCATCCACCACCCGCAGCGACTGCAGGTTGTGCTCGAACCCCCCGTAGGGCCGCATGCACTCGTTCAGCGAGTCCTGGCCGGCATGACCGAAGGGCGTATGACCCAGGTCATGCGCCAGGCAGATGGCCTCGGTCAGCGCCTCGTTGACGCCCAGCGCCCGCGCCACCGAGCGCGCGATCTGCGCCACCTCGATGGAGTGGGTCACGCGGGTGCGATAGAGGTCGCCCTCGTGATTCACGAACACCTGGGTCTTGTAGACCAGACGCCGGAAAGCATTGGAGTGGATGATGCGGTCGCGGTCCCTCTGGTACTCGGTGCGGTACTCCGGTTTGGGCTCCGGATAGCGTCGGCCGCGGGAGCGGTCGTCCCGCGCCGCGTAGGGCGCCAATATCTCTGTACCGGGAATGGGTTCGCTCACTGTGCTTACCCCAGATGGGTCGTGAGGGTATGGCGCAAAGCGGCTTCGCCGTAATCCGCGGTCACGAAAGCGCTGCCGATACCGCGCAGTAATACCAGCCGGATCCTGCCTGCCTGTACCTTCTTGTCGATCCGCATATGCTCGAGCGCAACGTCCGGCTTCACCTTGGGCACGTGCGTCGGCAGGCCCGCACGGGCCACCAGGCGCGTCACGCGATCCAGCTCCTCCGCGGTCAGATATCCGGACTCCCGTGACATGCACGCCGCCATCACCAATCCTGCCCCAATCGCCTCGCCATGGAGCCATTCCTTATAACCGGTGGCCGACTCCACGGCATGGCCAAAGGTATGGCCGAGGTTGAGCAGCGCCCGGTCGCCGTGCTCCCGCTCATCCCGTCCCACGATCTCAGCCTTGATCTCGCACGACCGGCGGATCACGTAAGCCAGCGCGGTCGCATCCCCTTCCAGCAGCGCATCCAGATGCCTCTCCAGCCAGGCGAAGAAGGCCGCATCGCAGACCAGGCCGTACTTGATGACCTCCGCCAGACCAGCGCGCAGTTCGCGTGGCGGTAGGCTGGCCAGGGTCGCGGTGTCCGCCACTACCGCTACCGGCTGATGAAACGCCCCGATCAGATTCTTGCCGCCGGGGTGGTTGACCCCGGTCTTGCCGCCCACCGACGAGTCCACCTGCGCGAGCAGAGTCGTCGGCGCCTGCAGGAATGCCACGCCCCGCTGGTAGCTCGCCGCGGCAAACCCGGCCATGTCGCCCACCACGCCGCCGCCAAGGGCTACCACCGCGCAATCGCGCCCGAACCGATTGGCCACCAGCACGTCCAGGATGCGGGCTACGTTGGCCAGGGTCTTGTGCGACTCACCGTCTGGAAGGATTGTCGCGACCACGCGCCGGGGCCGCAGGCTCCTCTCCAGGGAATTTAAATAGAGCGGCGCCACCACGGTATTGCTGACGATCAGGAGATCATGCGCCCGCAGATGCTGCTCGAAGGCGGTGCGCTCGCCGAGCAGCCCCTGTCCGATCAGGATCGGATAGCTGCGGCTGCCGAGCTCGACGCGGAGAGTCTCCATGGACTGCAATCTAGCGAATCATCCGCATGATGTCCTCGGCAACCGCCTTCACGCGCCGGCCGTCGGTTGTGACGGTGATGTCGGCGATGGTGCGGTAAAGCGGGTCGCGCACCGCCATCAGCTCCCTGAGGCGGATTGCCGGATCATCCGCGTTGCTGAGCAGCGGCCGATGGCGCCCATGCTGCACCCGTTCGACCTGCTGCTCGATCGAGGTCTCGAGATAGACCACACAGCCTCTCTCCGCGAGCAGACGCCGGTTCTCCTCCAGCATCACGGCGCCGCCGCCTGTCGCCAGCACGATTCCCCTGAGCGCGACCAGCCCTTCGATGGCTTCCCGCTCGCGCTGACGGAAGCCTGCCTCGCCCTCTTTCTCGAAGATGTAGGGGATATCCACCCCCGTGCGGCGCACGATCTCCGTATCGCTGTCGTAGAACGGCTTGCTCAGATGACGCGCGAGGCTGCGGCCGACCGCGGTCTTGCCGGAGCCCATCGGGCCGATGAGGGCGATATTGGGTGCACCGCGCATAGGGGAGGCGAAGCATAGCAACGGCGCCCACGAGGGGCCGAGTAAAACGACGCGGCCGCCCGAAGGCGGCCGCATCTTCATCCCATCCGGGTTGCTTCAATAGACGTTGACACCCTGGCGGACGATCTTCGGCGTCACGAAGATCAGCAGCTCGTCCTTGTTCCTCGTCCGATTGGTGTTCTTGAAAAGATTACCCAATATCGGGATGTCGCCGAGCCAGGGCACCTTGTTC
>JBOIAB010000161.1:0-3671 GCA_050738635.1 Steroidobacteraceae bacterium | reverse complement strand
GCGGATATTATCGGGCTTATATCGGCGGCTCAGACGGGCACGCGCCGCCCGGACGAAAGCTCAAGCGTCCGGGCGCAGCGCCGCGATCCGCCCTCCAGCTTTTGACAATTTTGCGGGCATCACGGCGAGAATGTCCTCCGAGAGAGGGCCTCGAACCGGAATGAGGACACGTGCGCCCGCTTTTCAAGCGCAACGAGAGGCCGATCAGTCATGCGACATCAGCGCCGGAGTGCCGCGGCGCGCAGCCCCAGGGTACCCCCGGGAGCCAAGCGCCGTCCCCCACACCTTGCCCCGGGCAAGCAGGGACTCTACGACCCGTGGTTCGAGCACGAGGCCTGCGGCGTGGGCTTCGTCGTCGACGTCAAGGGGCGCAAATCGCATCGCATCCTCGAGCAGGCCATCCAGGTGCTGCGCAACCTCGATCACCGGGGCGCATGCGGCTGCGAGGCGAATACCGGTGATGGCGCGGGCGTACTCATCCAGATGCCGCATGCCTACTTCCGGCACGTGGCGAAGAAGGACCGCCTGTTCTCGCTCCCGGGTCCCGGGGAGTATGCCAGCGGGCTCGTCTTCTTCCCCCGCAATCCGACACGACGGCGGCGCCTGGTCGAGGTGTTCGAGCACATCATCCAGTCCGAAGGGCAGATCGTCCTCGGCTGGCGCACGGTGCCGGTGAACAACAGCTCCCTCGGCGAAACCGCGCGCGCCGGCGAGCCCTTCATCCGCCAGGTATTCATCGGGCGTGGCCCCGGCGTGCGCGATGAGGCCGAATTCGAGCGCAAGCTCTACATCATCAGGAAGCGCGCCTACAGCGAGATCCGCACCTCGACCATCGACGGCGCGGAGTACTGGTACCTGTGCAGCCTGTCGCACAAGACCTTCGTCTACAAAGGGATGCTGTTGACCGAGCAGCTCACCAGATACTTCACCGATCTCGAGCACCCGGCCATGGAGACGGCGCTGGCCCTGGTGCACTCACGCTTCAGCACCAACACGTTTCCGAGCTGGGACCGGGCACACCCGTACCGCTATCTGGCGCACAACGGCGAGATCAATACGCTGCGCGGCAATTTCAACTGGATGAAGGCGCGCGAGGCGCTGTTCGCCTCGGATCTCTTCGGCGAGGACACGCCGAAGATCCTGCCGGTGGTGAACCCGAACGGCAGCGACTCGGCGATGCTCGACAACACGCTCGAACTGCTGGTGCTCGCCGGACGCTCGCTGCCGCATGCCATGATGATGCTGATCCCGGAGCCGTGGTCGAACCACGAGAAAATGGACCCGAACCTCACGGCCTTCTACCAGTATCACTCCAGCCTGATGGAGCCCTGGGACGGGCCGGCCTCGATCGCCTTCACCGATGGCAAGCGCATCGGAGCAGTCCTCGACAGGAACGGCCTGCGGCCTTCGCGTTACTACGTCACCAGGGACGACCTCGTCATCATGGCCTCCGAGGCCGGAGTGCTCGAGGTGCCGCCGCAGGCCGTGGTGCGCAAGGGGCGCCTGCAGCCGGGACGGATGTTCCTGGTCGACACCGAGCAGGGCCGCATCATCGAGGATGAGGAAATCAAGCGCACCGTTGCGACCGAGCACCCGTACCGGGTGTGGCTCGACGAGCATCTGGTGCATTTGCAGGACCTTCCTCCCGTCGCCGGGCTGCCGTCGACGGACCCGGACACGCTGCGCGCGCGACAGGTCGCCTTCGGTTACACCTTCGAGGACCAGCGCACGCTCCTCGAGCCGATGGCGAAGAACGGCGTCGAGGCGGTGGGCTCGATGGGCAACGACACGCCGCTCGCGGCCCTCTCGGCCCGCCCTCGCCTGCTCTACGACTACTTCAAGCAGCTGTTCGCGCAGGTGACCAACCCGCCGATCGACTGCATCCGCGAGGAGCTCATCACCGCCTCGGAAGTCTGGCTCGGTTCCGAAGGCAACCTCCTGCGGCCGCAGCCCGCGGACTGCCGCCGGCTCGAGCTCAAGGGCCCGATCCTCACCAACGAGGAGTTCGCCAAAGTGCGCCGGCTCGCCCTGCCGGGTCTCAAGGTCGGCGCGCTCTCCATCCTCTTCCGCGCCACCCGCGGCGAGCGCGGGCTCACCAAGTCGGTGGAAGAGCTCTGCCTCGCGGCGCGGCGCCTCATCGAGGACGAGGAAGTCAACATCCTCATCCTCAGTGATCGCGGCATCAGCCGCGAGTTCGCCGCAGTACCGGCGCTGCTCGCGGTGAGCGCGCTGCATCATTACCTCATTCGGCAGGGACTGCGTACGCGCGTCAGCCTCGTCCTCGAGACGGGCGAGGCGCGCGAGGTGCATCACTTCGCCCTGCTCATCGGTTTCGGCTGCTCGGTGGTCAATCCCTACCTGGCGTTCGAGACGGTGGAGAGCATGATCCACGAGGGACTGGTAACCAATGTCGATGCCAGGCTGGCGTGCAAGAATTTCGTCAAGGCGGCGACCAAGGGGGTCATCAAGGTGATGTCCAAGATGGGCATCTCCGCCATCCAGAGCTATCACGGCGCGCAGGTATTCGAGGCCGTGGGTCTGCGTCAGGATGTCATCGACCAGTACTTTACCTGGACAGCCTCGCGCATCGGCGGCATCGGCATGGAGACCATCGCGCAGGAGGCGCTGATGCGCCACCGTGCCGCCTTCCCGGCGCGCCCGAGCAAGGAGCATGCGCTCGAAGCGGGCGGTATGTATCAGTGGCGCGCCGATGGTGAGTATCACCTCTTCAATCCGGAGTCGATCCATCGCCTGCAGAAGGCCGTGCGCTCCGGCAGCTACGCCACATACAAGTCCTACGCGAAGCTGGTCGATGACCAATCGAAGACACTCGCCACCCTGCGCGGGCTGCTGGAATTCGCCCCGTCGGAAGCCGTGCCGCTGGAAGAGATCGAGCCGGTCGACAGCATCGTCAGGCGCTTCAAGACCGGCGCCATGTCGTATGGCTCGATCAGCAAGGAAGCGCACGAGACGCTCGCGATCGCCATGAACCGCATGGGCGGCAAGAGCAACACCGGCGAAGGGGGCGAGGACCCGGAGCGCTATCGGCCCCTGCCGAACGGCGACTCGAAGAACAGCGCCATCAAGCAGGTGGCCTCGGGCCGTTTCGGCGTGACCAGCGAGTATCTGGTCAGCGCGCGCGAGCTGCAGATCAAGATGGCGCAGGGCGCCAAGCCCGGCGAGGGCGGCCAGCTGCCGGGCACCAAGGTATATCCATGGATCGCCAAGACACGGCATACCACGGCGGGAGTCGGCCTCATCTCGCCGCCACCGCATCATGACATCTATTCCATCGAGGATCTGGCGGAGCTGATCCACGATCTGAAGAACGCCAACCGCGAAGCGCGTATCAGCGTCAAGCTGGTCTCGGAAGTCGGGGTCGGCACCATTGCCGCAGGCGTCGCCAAGGCGCACGCGGACGTCGTACTGATCAGCGGACACGACGGCGGCACAGGCGCCTCTCCGCAGACCTCCATCGCACACGCAGGCTTGCCGTGGGAGCTTGGAGTCGCTGAGACGCATCAGACCCTGGTCCTCAACAATCTCCGCAGCCGTATCGCGGTCGAGGCGGACGGGCAGTTGAAGACCGGACGTGACGTCGCCATCGCCGCCCTGCTCGGAGCGGAGGAGTTCGGGTTCGCGACGGCACCCCTCGTCGCGGTGGGTTGCAT
>JBOIAB010000160.1:0-48378 GCA_050738635.1 Steroidobacteraceae bacterium | reverse complement strand
ACATCGTGGAGCGCGAGCTGCACGCCCACGGCAGCCACACCTACATGCTGGATGGCGACAACGTACGCCACGGGTTGAACCGCGACCTCGGCTTCACCGATGCGGACCGGGTGGAGAACATCCGCCGCGTGGGCGAGGTCGCGCGCCTCTTCGTCGATGCCGGCGCCATCGTGCTCTGCTCCTTCATCTCGCCCTTCCGTGCCGAGCGGCGCATGGTGCGCGAGCTCGTCGGCGAGGGCGAGTTCATCGAGATTCACGTCGACACGCCGCTCGAGATCTGCAAGCAGCGCGACCCTAAGGGCCTCTACGCCCGGGCGCTCGAGGGCAAGATCAAGAACTTCACCGGCATCGACTCGCCTTACGAGGCGCCGGAGAATGCCGAAATCATCGTCGACACCAGCAAGGGCACGGCAGAGGACGTGGCCGCGCGCATCGTGGCGGCGCTGCGGGAGAAGCAGATCATTTCGTAATGAGGATGATTTTGCCGATGTGCGCGCCGGACTCCATCAGGGCGTGGGCGCGAGCGGCCTCCCGCAGTGGGAAGCGCGCGTGAATCACGGGCCGCAGTGACTGCGACTCGAAGAGCGGCCAGACTTCCCGACGCAGGCAGGCGGCAATCTCACCCTTGCTCGCCACGGTCTGCGGACGGAGCGTCGCGCCGCCCAGCCACAGGCGCTTGCGCATCAGCGTCACCAGATCGAGCTCCGCCCGGGTACCGTGCTGGGTCGCGATCAGCGCGATGCGGCCGTTGACGGCCGCCGCGGCCAGATTGCGCGCCAGATACTCGCCGCCGACCATGTCGAGTATGACGTCGGCCCCGCGCCCTTCCGTGGACTCCAGGGTGCGCGCCACGAAGTCCTCCTGCTTGTAGTCGATCGCCACATCGGCGCCCAGGGTTCGGCATGCCGCGCACTTCTCGGCGCTCCCGGCGGTGACGATGACACGAGCGCCGAATGCCTTCGCGAGCAGGATGGCGGTCGTGCCGATCCCGCTGGAGCCACCATGGATCAAGAGCGTCTCGGCGGCGCGCAGCCGCGCTCGCATGAAGACGTTGTAGTAGACGGTGAAGAATGTCTCCGGCAGCGCAGCGGCCTCTTCCATTGAGAGCGACGCCGGAACAGGAAGGCACTGCACTGAGGGTGCGGCGACGTATTCCGCATATCCGCCGCCCGCTACGAGTGCGCAGACCCGCGTACCGACCGCAGGCTCGGTCACACCCGTCCCGGCTTGCACGACTTCTCCTGCCACCTCGAGTCCCGGAATATCCGTCACCCCCGGTGGTGGTGGATAGGCGCCTTTCCGTTGCAGCACATCGGGGCGATTGACGCCCGCGGCGGCCACTCGGATCAGCACCTCGCCCGCGCCAGGCGTGGGCACCGGCCGCGAGACCGGCCGCAGGCTCTCCGGCGGCCCCGGTGTGCCGATCTCGATCGCGGTCATGGTGGCGGGCAACTGGCTCACAGCTCGTGATTGTCGCTCGTCTGCTCCGTCCTGTGCCAGCCACAATGATGATGCCCGTACTTCGCGCGCAGGCGCTCGCGCTCTTCGGGGGTCAAGCTTTCCCAGCGCCCGTGCCAGCCGTGGTGACGCCAGTGCCCAGGGTGCCCGCGCAATCCCCCGATGAGGATGCGGCTCAGCACGAGCAGCCCCACCGCCTGCAGATAGTGCAGCGGCGGCGCACCGAACAGGCCCGGCAGCAATGCATTCCACAGCAGCATCACGATCCAGCCGAAGGCAGCCACCGCGACGATGGCGAAGCCCACGAATGCAAATCCCTTCCAAACCCAACGACGGCCTCTCACAGCATTCTCCTCAGTTCGTAAGCAATTCTCAGGAAGTCACTCTCAGGAATCCCGCAACCACTCCTCGTACGTGTCCCTGAGCCTCTCGCGCAGCCGCAGCACCGCATAGCGCTTGCGCCCCAGGAGCGTATTGATCCCGACGCCCCAGCGGGCCGCGAGATCCCTGAAGCTCGCGCCCTCGAGCTCGTGCGCGATGAACACCTCGCGCTGCTCCGGCGGCAGCTCCGCCAGTGCCCGCTCCAGCTCCGTCAGCAGCAGCTCGCGCACGAGCTCCGCATCGGGTCCCTGCTCCATCGCCGGCAACAGGCTGTCCAGGGCGGAGTCCGCCTCTTCCCCCGGCGGCACGATGTCACCCAGCAGCAGCGGCCGCCGCTTGCGGAAGCGATCGATGATGCGATTGCGCGCGACCCGCATGAGCCAGGCACCCGCCTGCTCGATCGGCTGCATCAGCCGGTAGGCGCTGACGAGCTCGTAGAGCGCCTCCTGCAGCACGTCCTCCGCCTCCGCCGCGTCCCGGACCCGCTTCGAGATGAACGACAGCAGCCGCCCACGCTCGCGCCGCACGACGGCAGCGATCTCGGAGTCCTGCAGGGCATCGGTCAAAGGCTTAGGCAGTGCTGCATCCATCCCGTAAAGATAGACGGCGGTGCGATGGCCGATATTGTGGGCCGTCCTGGCCTCAGCAGGAGGTCAGCGCGTCCTCGACCTCGAAGAAGAGGCTCTCGGCGGCTTCGGGTCGGCCGAACAGGTACCCCTGGTAGCGCGTGCAGCCGCACTCCCGCAGCACCTCGAGCTGCTCACGTGTTTCCACGCCCTCGGCAATGACATCCAGGGCGAGATGACCCGCGATGCCGACGATGGTGGAGACGATGGCCCGGTCGTTCGCATCGGAAGCAATGTCGCGCACGAACGAAATGTCGATCTTCAGCTGATCGAGCGGCAGCCGCTTGAGGTACTGCAGCGAGGAGTAGCCGGTGCCGAAATCATCGAGCGCGAACTGTACCCCTTCCGCCTTGAGCAGGTTCATGGTGCTGACGGTTCGCTCGACATCGCCCTGCAGCAGGGTCTCGGTCAATTCCAGCTTCAGCTTGCGGGCGTCGACGCCATGGCGGCGGATGCAGCCGAGCACGTTCACCGCAAATTCCGGCTGTTGAAACTGCAGCGAGCTGACGTTGACCGCGAGCGACAGCGCACGGGTGCGCTCTCTGCGGCTCCAGGCAGCCAGCCTGGAGCAGGCGGCGTCGATCACCCACTCGCCGATGGGTACGATCAGGTGGGTTTCTTCGGCCAGGGCGATGAACTCGGCCGGCAGAACCAGGCCGCGTTCCGGGTGATTCCAGCGCAACAGCGCCTCGGCGCCGAGCTCGCGGCCGCCGTCCGCCACCTGCAACTGGTAGTGCAGCACGAACTGCGAGGCGGCGATCGCGTTGCGCAGCTCGACTTCGAGCGCCGCCCGCGCGCTGACACTCTCCTGCATGCGCGGATCGAAGAAGCGCAACGCACTGTGCCCCGACTTCTTCGCCTGGTGCAGCGCGATATTGGCCTGCTTGATCAGATCCTGGGTCGTCTGGCTGTGGCCGGCGAGGATGGTCGCGCCCACACTGCAACTGACATGCATGGTACCGTCAGAGAGCGCGTAGGAACCCGACAAGGCTTGCATCATCTTCAGGCCGAAAGCCTTGGCGCGAGCGGCGGCCGCCAGCGGCTGTGCCGCGAGATCCTCCAGCAGGACCACGAATTCGTCGCCATCGCCGCGGGCGAGTGTATCGCCTGCGCTCACCTCGGCGGACAGCCTGGCGGCCACCTGCTGCAGCAGCGCATCGCCGGCGGCATGACCGAGCGTGTCGTTGACGCTCTTGAAATTGTCGAGGTTGAGCAGCAGCAGCGCGCCGTAGCGGCCGCTGTGGGCACTGGTCGACAGCGCCTGGTTGATACGGTCCTGCAGCAGCTCCCGGTTCGGCAGCCGCGTCAGTTGATCGAAGAACGCCAGGTGACGGATGCGCTCCTCGGCCTGCTTGGATTCCGATGGGGCCGGCCGCGAAGCCGTGCAGGATGGACAGGCGCACCAGAGCGCCCTCCACCGCGAACGGCACGAGGACGGCGAGGGAAGCCAGCATCCACAGCGCCGAGCGGTCGCGTGTCCGCCGGTACAGGTGGATGAGCACCGCCGCCGCATACGGGACCACGCCCACCACGGCCGCCACCACCACAAAGGCCAGAGGGCCGCGGCGGCCGGAGCCCTGTACGATGGTCTCACCCCACGGGAACCGCAGCCGCGTGATTCCGTCGAAGCTGGCATATTGCAAACCGTAAGGCCATGCCTCGTTGAGGACGATGAGAATCAGACAGGCCGCCGCATAGGCGCCGAAGGCGAGCCGCGAGCTGCCGCCATTGAGTCTGGTATACCGCGCCACGAACACGGAGTACGCCAACGCCGTCAGGATCAGGCAATCCAGGTTGGATTTGAGCGCCCGCAGGAACTCGGCATCGCTCGCGGCTTGGTGCAAATGAGCGGCGAGCAATGCGACCAGCGCCGCGAAGAGACATGTCGCCGCGAACGCGCGCAAGGTGGGGGCATCGCGCCGACCGGCGGGCGCGACCAGGCTGTAGAGCATCGCATAAGCGATGGCTCCCGCAAGGACATAGAGACTGGGAACAAGTACGGCCACTGGCTCCGCTCGCACGATGCCGATTACGCCCCCCCAAGACGCGACTAATGCGCGGTGCCCTGCCCCTGGACGGCAAGAGTGCCGGATCTACCCTCCACGGTACCCGAGCCGATCGCGCAGCGTGGCAGCCGCGAAAAATCGAGTGTCGCCGAGTACGAGCGCAGGTCCGTGAGAGTGAAGCCGCGGGCTCGCCACGCACCGAGCAGGCGCTCGAACCCGGCCAGATAGGCGCCGCCCTCCAGCTCCGCGTGCAGGGTGAACACCTGGTCCTTGCCGTCGTCGGTTAGGGCGAGCAGGTGTCCGACCGGATCCGCTCCTCCGAGGTCTTCACGTCCGATGAGCTCATCGAGCGTAGGCAGCGTCGTCGGCAACTGGGGCACCGGGACCTCCCGCCCGTCGACGACGGGAACGAACGGCGACACCCCTCTCGTGTCCGAAGCGTACCGAAACCCCAACTCCCACTCGAGCGCCGGCACGCTGCGATTCACCTGCCAACCCGCCGCGCCATGCACCTCGGGAGCGCGATCGAACACCCGAATGAACTCATCACGCGCCAGCACGAGCTGTTGCCGTGCCCAGGGCTCACTCGCCCGCGACACGCCGTCCTGCCACTTGATGTGGTCGTAGGTGTGCACGCCCACCTCGAGCCCACGACGCGCAATCTCCCTCATGACCTCGCCGCATCGTCGTCCGATGTGGGGGCCGGGGAGGAGCACACCGTAGAGCAGCGTTTTGACACCGTAGTGTTGTGTCACCGAGGTCCGGCGTACCTTGCCGAGAAAACCGCGGCGAAAGACGCGCTTGATCGCCCTGCCCGTATGATCGGGCCCGAGACTGAAGAGGAAGGTCGCCCGCGCCCCCGCACGCTCGAGCGCCGCAGCGAGCCGCGGCACGCCTTCGCGCGTGCCCCGGTAGGTGTCGACGTCGATCTTGAGTGCGATAGTGGCCATCGGGCGCCCCCAGACTCAACCCAACGCCGCCGGGCGAGCCTCGACCTCACTCGCGAGCTGCGCCAGATCGACCGGTCCGGCCGCAGTGGCGGCGGCGAGAATTCTGAGGACGCCGCCGTCCCTGCACGCCGCGAAGCAGGCTCCCTCGGCGCCGAACAATCGCGCCCGCTCGGAGGGTGCGATGAGTTGCGACTCGACGCGCGTGCGATGAATCCACCACTGCCGCCCGTCGACCTCGGTGAAGGCGCCCGGAAAGGGCGGCGCCACGGCGCGCACCAGATTGTGAATGCGGACCGCCGGCTGGTCCCAGTCGATGCGGCCATCCTCGGGTTTTCGCCGGCCGAAATACTGCCCGGCCTCGATGAGCTGCGGCCGGCGCGGCGCATCGCCGGCGATGAGGCCCGGCAGGGAGCGTGCGAGCACGATCTCCGCCGCGGTAGTCACCTTGCCGAAGACTTCGCGCGCATCGTCGTCCTCGAGTATCGGCACGGCGAGCTGATCGACGATGTCGCCCGCGTCGGCTCGCTCGACCATGTAGTGCAGAGTCGCGCCGGTCTCCCGCTCGCCGTTGAGAATCGCCCAGTTGACGGGCGCGCGGCCGCGATACTTCGGCAGCAGCGAGCCGTGCATGTTCAACGCGCCGCGGCGGGCGCTGCGCAGGATGGGCGCACCGAGCATCGAGCGATAGTAGAAGGAGAAGATGAAATCAGGCTGCAGCTGCGCCACCCGTTCCGCCAGGTCCGCGCCCTTCGCGTCCGCCGGCATGACGGTCGGCAGTCCGTATTCCTGCGCCGTGGCGGCGACGCTCGCGAACCATCGGTTCTCCGCAGGATCGTCCTTGACGGTAACGACCAGAGGCACCGCGACCTGTGCGGCCAACAGCGTTTTGAGGCAGCGGACACCTACATCGTGGTAGGCAAAGACGACCGCCGTGGAAGCACTCATTGCCCGGCCCTCAATTCATTCGACCGTGCCAGGCGCACGTTCGGCGCGCAGCATCTCCGTGTGGTCGAGCTCGGGATGCAGCCCCCGCCGAACTTCCGGCAGGGCGCGGCGCTCCGTCCTCTGAGACTCGCCCTCTTCCAACACCGCGAGAACGGTATACCGCGGCCGCTGCCGTACCTGCTCATAGATGCGGCCGACGTATTCACCGACGACACCCAGCCCGATGAGCAGCACCCCGATCAGGAAGAACGCGATGCCGAACAATGTGAATACGCCCTGGACCTCGGAGCCGATGAAGAGGCGGCGCACGGCGAGCACGACGACGAAGAAGAACGACATCAGCGCCAGCGTCATGCCGGCCATGGTGAAGAACTGCAGCGGCACCACCGAGAAGCCGGTCATCAGATCGAAGTTGAGCCGGATCAGGCGATAGATGGAGTATTTCGACTGCCCGGCCGTGCGCTGCGCATGCGCCACTTCGATCTCGACCGGGTGGCGCGCGAAGGTGTAGCCCAGCGCCGGCACGAACGTGCTGACCTCGACACAGCGGTTGATCGCCTCGACGATGCTGTGATGGTAGCCGCGCAGCATGCAGCCCTGATCAGTGATCCGGATCTGAGTCGTGCCCTCACGGATGCCGTTCATCATGCGCGAAGCGATCTTGCGCCAGAAGACATCGTGGCGCCGCGCACGCACGGTCCCGACGTAATCCGCGCCCTGATCCATCGCGGCTACGATCTTGACGATCTCCTCGGGCGGGTTTTGCAGATCCGCATCCAGCGTAATGACGTAATCGGCGCGGCAATGCGCGAATCCCGCAAGAATGGCCATGTGCTGGCCTGCGTTGCGGGTTAGTAGGACCACGCGTGTGGTATCCGGACGCCGCTCGAACTGCGTCCGCAGCAGGGCAGCGGAGCGGTCGCTGCTGCCGTCATCGACGAATATCACCTCGTAAGGCCGCCCGAGCTGATCCAATGCCGGATACAGGCGCGCAAAGAGACTCTCGAGGCCGTCTTCCTCGTTGTAGACGGGAATGACGACTGAGACGGTCGCGGTCACTTTGCCGCTCTCTTCAATACGTCGTTGGTCGCCTCGACCACGCGGTCCACGTCGGACAGCTCCATCGCCGGGAAAAGCGGCAGCGTCACGGTCTCGCGGCCGATCCGCTCCGCGTTCGGGAACTGCCCTTCACGGTAGCCCAGCGCCCGATAGGCCGTAAAGAGGTGAATGGCGGAGGCGTAATGGACGCCGACGCCGATACCCCGCTCCTCCATCTGCTGGATGAACTGCAGGCGAGAGATGCGCAACCGCTCGAGTGGCAGCAGAGGCGCGAACATGTGCCAGTTGTGTCCCTCGTCGCCGCGCGCCGGCAGGCGTACGGGGGCATCGCCGTCCCAGAGCGAAAAATAGCGCGCGGCGAGCTCGCGGCGGCGAGCGTTGAATCGCTCCAGCGAGGCCAGCTGCCCCAGACCCACCCGCGCCGCCACATCCGACAGGTTGGCTTTGCCGGCGGCGAACATCGTGTCGACCTCATCCGCCGCCAGCTTCTTCTGTCCATGGAAGCGATGCAGCTCGAGCTCACTCGCCTCCTCCGGCGAGCCGCCGACGACGCAGCCACCCTCGATGCTGGTGAGATTCTTGTTGGGGTGGAAGCTGAAGCAGACGAGATCGCCGAAGCTGCCGATGCGCCGCCCACGCCAGGAGGAGCCGATCGCCTGGGCGGCATCCTCGATGACCCGCAGGCGGTGGCGCTCGGCAATCGCATACAGCCGCTCCATGTCGACCGGCAGGCCCGCGAAATGCACCGGCATGATCGCTCGGGTCCGCGGCGTGATGGCGGCCTCCACCTGATCGAAGTCGATGTTGCGAGTGTCGAGGCCGACATCGACGAAGACCGGCCGCGCCCCCACCCGCACGATGACATTGGCGGTGGCGACGAAGCTCATGGCCGGGGTGATGACTTCATCGCCCGCGCCTATGCCGGCCACCAGAAGCGCATGCTCGAGGCTCGCGGTTGCGTGCATCTGCGTGCGCACCGAGCGGCCACCGCAGTACTCCGACAGCGCCGCCTCCAGCTTTTTGACGTTGGGTCCCGAGGCGAGCCAGCCCGAGCGCAGCACTTCGGCGACGCCCTGGATCGTCTCCTCATCTATGGTCGGCCGGGTAAACGGCAGGAACGGCTTCATGATTTCTAAGACTTCGCCACCAGAACCACTCCAAACACGATGACTGCGATCCCGGCCACGCGCAGCACGTTCGGCGTCTCGCCGAGCAGCCACCAGGCGAGTCCGACGTTGATCACGTACCCCATCGAGAGCAGCGGGTATGCCTGACTCACCGGCACGCGCGACAGCCCCACCACCCAGACGATGACGCTCAACCCGTAACATCCGAGCGCCGCCCACAGCCACGGCACCGTCAAAATCTCCAGCGAGCGGCGCAGCATCGCCCCACTCGCCGCCACCAGCGGGCCAGTCCTGTCCGTCGCGGCCTTCAGGCCGAGCTGCGCGAAGGCATTGAGCAACACCCCGCAGAAGAGGAAGGCAAAGGCCGACAGTTTCACGAGCGACTCACCGCGATCGTGGAGCTATCCTGCGCAATGACCCGTCCCGGCAGACCCTGCTGGCGGTAATGATCCCACACGCGCGGATCGAAGAATGCAATGGCATCGTGGCTGGCGTCCCACTGGCGCACGAACTGCGCGGGCGTCGCCGTCTCTCTACCCGGCTCACTCGCTTCGCCGAAGTCCAGCTCGCCCGTACCCTTAAAGTCGACGAGGGTCAGCGTCCGGCCGAGATACGGCGGAATGGTTTGACGGTACTCCCCGACGCTGTACAGGACGGTTCCAGGATTCACCTTTGGCGCGACGGCCTGAACCAGCGCGTATGCCGACCGCGAAGGGGGGATGACCGTATATTCGCAAAGCAGCGCCTGCCATACGAAGACGAAGAGAAGCGCAACGGCCAACGGCCGCCAACCGAGCGCTTCCGGCTCCTGCCGGCGCCAACTCGCCACGACCGCGGCCACCGCAGCCGCCGCGCCGGCAACGGCCCACGCCACCGCCTGCGGCGGAATCATCCCGTCCCGGTGCTGGGAGTAGACGAGAAGTCCGGCCGCGACGACGAGCGCGAGACCCGTGGCAACTGCCGTGGAGCGGGACAGGAATCCCGGGCGGTGAGCGATCGTGACGCCGGTGAAGGCCGCTAGGATCGGGAACATCGGCAGAATGTAGGTCGCCAGCTTGGAGCTCGAAATGGAGAAGAACACGAGCGTTATAGCTGAGAATAATAGCAGGAATTTCAGTGGCTTGAAATCTGACTTTAAACTGGAATCACGCCATGCCGCGAGGCTCGCGCGGGCCAGCGCCAGCAGCCACGGCAAGGCGCCCACCAGCAGCAGCGCCAGGAAATACCACCACGGCTCGACGCGCTGCGCCTCCTTGGTGAGAAAGCGCTGGAAGTGCTCGTGGATGAAGAAGAACGAGGCGAAATCCGCATTGCGCCGCGACACCATGATGAACCACGGTGCGGTGAGCGCGAGAAAGAGCGGTACTCCCAGGACGGGATGCAGCCGTCGCCAGAGCCGTAAGTCACGCTCCGCCACGCTGTAGGCGATCAGCGTCCCGCCGGCGAGAACGAACACGACGATCCCTTTGGTCAACACCGCGAGCGCGGCGGCGGACCAGCAAACCAGCATCCATCCGCGCTCCTCTCCGGAGCGTAGCGGCGCGGTCTGTGCCAACGTGAACGTCAACACCGCGGCGCACATCCAGAACGTGAAGCTGGCATCGAGCAGATTCAGATGGCCGATGACACCGAAATACGGGCTCATCGCCAGGATCGCCACTGCGGCAAGCGCGGCCCGCCGGTCGTAGAGTCGGGCCAGCCAGCCATAGATGAGCGGCAGGCAGGCGAAGCCGAGGCCGACGGTCCAGAGACGGGAGCTCCAGTTGCTCAACCCCACCACGGCATAGAGCGCCGCCGTGGCCCAGTATTGCAGCGCCGGCTTCTCGAAGTACTTGAGGCCATCGAGCCGCGGGGTGACCCAGTCCCCGCTCGTCACCATTTCCCGGGGGATCTCGGCGTAACGCCCCTCATCCGGATCCAGCATCGGACGGATCTGAATGGTGAGCAGCCACACCAGCGCGAGCGCGACCCAGCCCCACCACCTGACCCCGCCCGTGTCCACGCCGCGATCAGCCGCCCGCCAGGGCAGCGGCGCGGGCGCTGAAGTTCTCCTGCTTGACGTAGAACTCGATGGTGCGGCGAATGGCCGTATCCAGATCCGTGCTGGGCCGCCAGTCGAGATCACGCTCGGCCGCGTGAATGGCGGGCACCCGCACCTGAATGTCCTGGTAGTACTTGCCGTAGTACTCGCCCGCCGATACGTCGACGATCTGCGTCGCGCGCGCGCTCTCACGCAGCACGGGGAACTCCTGCGCGATGCGGATGGTGCGCTCCGCCAGGTCGCGGATCGAGACACAGTTGGCGGGATTGCCGATGTTGAAGATGCGGCGCGAGGCGCGGTTGTTGTCGTTCTCGAGGATGGTGAGCAGGCAGCTGATGGCATCGTCGATGAAGGTGAAGGAGCGCTTCTGGCGGCCTCCGTCGACGAGCTTGATCGGCCGGCGGTAGAGCACGTTGGAAAGGAATTGAGTAAAGACGCGCGAGCTGCCTTCCTTCGGCTCCTCGACGTTGTCGAGGTTCGGGCCGATGAAATTGAACGGCCGGAACAGGGTGTAGTCCAGGTTGTCGCGCACGCCGTAGGCGTAGATCACGCGATCGAGGAGCTGCTTCGAGGCAGCGTAGATCCAACGCTGCTTCTCGATCGGGCCGTAGACGAGCGTACTCGTCTCCTCATCGAGCACCGCATCCGGAGACATGCCGTAGATCTCGGACGTCGAGGGGAAAATGAGCCGCTTGCCGTACTTGACGCAGTGGCGCACCACCGAGAGGTTGGCTTCGAAGTCGAGCTCGAAGACCCTGAGCGGATGGGTCACATACTGTGCCGGGTTGGCGATCGCCACCAGCGGGACGACCACGTCGCACTTCTTGACGTGATACTCCACCCACTCCTTGTTGATGGTGATGTCGCCCTCGACGAAATGGAACCGATCGTTCTGCGGCGCCTCGCCGAGCTTGTTGTCGGCAAGGTCGATGCCGTAGACCTCCCAGTCCCGCTCGCGCAGGATGGCGCTGGTGAGGGCACTGCCGATGAAGCCGTTCGCCCCTAGGATCATGATCTTGAGTGACATGGGAGTCCGTGAGTAGCGCGGGCCGGGGCCCGCTTGGGCTAAAAAAGGCGGAATTCTAGCAGCAGCGGCTGATGCCGCTCCACTTGCGCTCCTCCCGCTCGCGGTAGAACGCCTGGCGGCTCAATGGCGGGCCGCCGTGGGCCTGCGCGTAGTGTGTCAGATATCGGTCGTAGGCGTCGTCCCCGGAAAGTGCACGCAGGGAGCCCATGGCGACGGCTACCATCCGGCGCAGGGCCCGGCGGAAGCTGGCGGGCCTCATGTGCCGCCCTCCTGGGGCACCTGCCCGGGCATGGCAAGCGGCCCCCGGCGCGCGGCCTGATAGGGCGTCTCGCAGCTCGCGGACACCGGCAGGCCGCGCAGCTTCCGCACGCAGACGCGGGCCATATCGAGGATGACCATCCACAGAATGACCGTGAAGAGAATGGTGAGGCCGGCGTCCAGCCGCTGGTTGAAGATGAGCTGCGGCGCCGCCGCCGCCGCCTGGGCCGGCAGGGTGCCCGCCGCCAGATGCGCCGCCAGCGCGCTCGCGGCGGCGAAGAGCCCGATGCGCGGATCGGGGCTCACGACCTTCTGCCAGGCCGCCACCGTGGTCACGATCGCCAGCCATGCCAGCGGGCCGAGCGTCACCCAGGCATAACGCGCCCTGCCCGACTTCACGAGGATGCCGGTCGCGACCGAGAGCGCGATGGCGGCGAGCATCTGGTTGGCGATGCCGAACAGCGGCCAGAGGATGTTGACCCCGCCGTTGGGATCGATGACGCCGACGTAGAGGAAGTAGCCCCAGCCGCCCACCGTGAGGGCGCTCGCCAGCAGCACGGAGGGATACCAGGAGGTGCGGCCGAGCGGCGCATAGATGTGCCCGAGCAGGTCCTGGAGCATGAAGCGGCCGACCCGGGTCCCCGCATCGAGCGTGCTCAGGATGAATACCGCCTCGAACATGATGGCGAAGTGGTACCAAACACTGAGCAGGCCCCGTCCGAAGGTGCTGCCGAATATGCTGGCCATTCCGACTGCCAGCGATGGTGCGCCACCCGTGCGCGCAAAGAGCGTGGCCTCCCCCATCTGATGCGCCAGCGTCTGCATCTGTTGTACCGTCACGGGGAACCCCCAGCTCGAGATCGTCTGCACGGCCGCCGCCGGTGTGCTGCCCACGACACCCACGCCGGTGTTGATGGCGAAATAGACACCGGGGTCGAGCAGCGTCGCCGCGATGATGGCCATGATGGCGACGAACGACTCCAGCATCATGCTGCCGTAGCCGATGAGGCGCACGTCCGACTCGCTGGCGATGAGCTTGGGGGTGGTGCCGCTCGCGACCAGCGCATGGAAGCCGGAGACCGCGCCACACGCGATGGTGATGAAGACGAAGGGAAATACCTTGCCGCCGAAGAGCGGTCCATGGCCGTCGACGAAGGCGGTCAGCGCCGGCATCCTGATCTGCGGATGCAAGATCACGATGGCGATGGCAAGGAGGGCGACCGTGCCGAGCTTGAGGAAGGTGGAGAGGTAATCGCGCGGCGCGAGCAACAGCCAGACCGGCAGGATGGCGGCGATCAGCCCATAGCCGATCACGAAGCCGGCGAGCGGCAGGCTCGACCAGTCGAAGAGGCCGCGCAGCAGCGGATGGCTATCGACCCAACCGCCACCGGCCACGGCGAGCAGCATCAGCGCGACGCCGATGATCGAGCCTTCCAGGATGCGCCCGGGGCGCAGGCGGCGCAGATGCAGGCCGACGAGAATCGCCACCGGCACGGTGGCAAACACGGTGGCGGTGGACCAGGGGCTGTGCTTCATGGCGTTGACGACCACCAGCCCGAGCACCGCGATGAGCAGGATCATGATGAGGAGCGTGCCGATGAGCGCCGCGAACCCGCCGAAGGGGCCCAGCTCCTCGCGCGCCATCTGCCCGAGGCTGTGGCCGTCGCGGCGGGTGGAAAGCAACAGGATGGTCATGTCCTGCACGCAGCCGCCGAGCACCGCGCCGACCAATATCCAGAGCGTCCCCGGCAGATAACCGAACTGCGCCGCCAGCGTCGGTCCGACGAGCGGGCCCGGGCCCGCTATGGCCGCGAAGTGATGTCCGAACGCAATCCAACGATGGGTCGGCACGAAGTCGCGGCCGTTGTCGTGTCTTTCCGCCGGTGTCGCGCGCGAGGGGTCGACAGTAAGCACGCGGGCGGCGACCCACGCGGCGTAAAACCGATAGCCGAGCGCGTAGACGCACACGGCGGCGGTGACGATCCACAGCGCGTTGATAGGCTCATGCCGGTGCAGGGCAATCCCGCCGAGGGCGATTGCGCCGATCACCGCCAGGAGAACTCCGGCGACCTTGTTCATGCTCTCTCCCAGGACTCAGGCGAGCAGCGCCTTCATCGCACGCCGATAGCGCGCAACGATGGCCTCACGCTGGCGATGACGCCCCCCACTTACTACTTTCTCTCCGGCGCGCCATACGCAATCGATGACGTCGCGGCCGGCAGCGAAAATCCAACTATCGAGAATCTCGTCTTCGCGACGCTCGAGCAACGCGGGATGGCCGGCATCGAGGCTGACGAGATCGAGCGGCGCCTTCGCCGTCAGTCCGACCGGGCCGCCGTTGCCTGCCGCTGCGGCGCCGAGAGCCTGCAAGCCGCCCGCGAGCGCGGCATCGAACAGGCTCCGGCCGGTCGACTGGCCGCTCGCCGCGGCGAGCACGTTGCGCGCCCGCCGGCTCAGGCGTTGCGAATACTCGAGCAGGCGCAGCTCCGCGGCCGCATCGAGCAGCACATTGGAATCACTCCCGATGCCGAAGCGGCCGGCGAGCGCACGGAATTCCGCAGCCGGAAAGATGCCGTCGCCGAGACTCGCCTCCGTCATGGGGCAGAGCCCAACCACCGCGCCGGCCGCGACGATGCGCTCGAGCTCGCCCTGGGTCGCATGCGTGGCGTGCACGAGGCACCACCTGTCATCGACCGTAACCAACTCCAACAGGCGCTCGATCGGCCGCCGTCCACACCAGGCCACACAGTCCTCGACCTCGCGCATCTGTTCGGCCACATGGATATGGATGGGGCCGCCCGCGGCCAGTGCGGCGACCGCCGGCAACTCCTCGGGTGTCACGGCCCGCAGACTGTGCGGCGCCACACCGACGATGCCGCCCGGCAGGGCTGCAGCCGCCTTGCGGCTCGACTCCACGACGCGCGCGAAGCGCTCGACGTCCGTTACGAAGCGGCGCTGGCGTGCTCCGGGCTCCGCGGCGCCGAAGCCGCCATGCGCGTAGAAGGTGGGCAGAAGCGTGAGCGCGATGCCGGTCGCGGCCGCGGCGGCCGCCACCCGCCCCACGAGCTCGCCAGGATCAGCGAACGGCACGCCCGACTTGTCCTGATGCAGGTAATGAAACTCCCCGACGCGGGTGAAGCCGGCTTCGAGCATCTCCGCGAAGGCGAGCGCCGTGACCGCCTCGAGCTGCTCGGGATCGACCCTCTCCACGAACCGGTACATGAGCTCGCGCCAGGTCCAGAAGCTGTCTTCGCTGGGGCCGCGGCGCTCGGTGAGGCCCGCGATGGCGCGCTGGAAGGCGTGACTGTGCAGATTGGGCAGACCCGGAATGCCCACCGCGTGGCGCTCATCGCCAGCGGCCGGCTCGACCTCCGCCTCGATGGTGCCGATGATGCCGTCACGCCCCGTGATGCGGACGCGGCGTGCCCAGCCGCCGGGCAGCAGAGCCGACTCGAACCAGAGTTGCAGCGCCCCCTCGCTCATGCGCGAACGGCGGCTACTGCCGCACCGCCCGCTCCATGCGCTGCTCGTTGCGGATGGAGCCGGCGATGTTGAGCAGATTCGCGGCGATCCGCTCCAGGACATCATCGATGGAGAGGACGCCTGTCAGCGCGCCGAGCCGGTCCACCACGGGAACGCGCCGCACCCCCGCTTCGCGCATGTGGCACAGCACTGCCTCGATCGACTGTTCCTCCTCGATGAGGAGCGGATCGCGCGTCATCACGTCCCCCACCTTGAGCGCGCGGGCATCCACCTCCTGGGCGAGCACCGCGACCACAATGTCGCGATCGGTCAGCACGCCGACGACCCTCGCGTGCTCCGCCACGATGAGGTAGCCGACGTGCTTCTCGCGCATCGCGTGCGCGGCCGCGATGAGATCGTCGCTCGGCTTGACGGTAACCACTCCGCGCTTGCAGACGCTGCCGGCATTCATAGAAGGACTCCAGCTGCGCAAACCAGCGCTATTGTAGTCGATCGAAACCGCCGGCCCCATCACGCCGCGCGGCGCAGCCTGCGCTGTACGGCAAGCGCGATGTCCTGCATCTCGCGGATGCCAAGCGCGGTCGCGCACAAGAGGAACGCGCCGGCGCCGACGACGATGATCAGGGCGAGCGATCCCGCCTTCGGCAAGAAGCGCTGGCTCGCCCAGCCGGCCAGGAGGTAATGGTTCCCCAGCCAGCAGATGCCGGCGAGCACCGCGCAGGCCACCGAGAGGCGCAGCAGGAGCGACACCATCGCGCGCGACTCGAGCCTGCCCAGATGCCGGTGCATCAGCACATAGAGGATCAGGAAGTTGCTGGTCGCGATGCAGGCGGTCGAGAACGCGAGTCCCTGGTGCCCCCAGCCGAGGCGCACGGTGAAGACCCAGTTGAGGAGCAGATTCAGCGCCACCGCGCCGAAGCTGACGAACATCGGTGTCTTGCGCCGGTCGATCGCATAGAAGGCGTTCACCAGGACTTTGAGAGCGGCGTAACCGCAAAGGCCGATGGCGTAGAAGCGCAGCGCCGCCGCCGCCTCGAAGGCGTCGTGCGCGCTGAAGCGCCCGTGTTGGAAGAGCACCGACATGATCGGCCCGGCGAGCAGAATGAGGCCGATGCTGGCGGGAATGGTGAGCAGGAACGCGAGCCGCATGCCGCGCGCCAGCTCGGTGCGAAAGCCGGTGATGTTGCCACCGGCCGCCATGCGCGCCAGCAGCGGCAGCGATACGGTGCCGAGCGCAACACCGAAGATCCCGAGCGGCAGCTGCATCAGACGGAAGGAGTACTGCAGCCACGTGACCGGACCATTGCCCAGATTGGAGGCGAACACCGAATTGACGAGCACGTTCACCTGGGTGGAGCTGGCGGCGATCACCGACGGCCCCATGAGCCGCAGAATGGCGCGCACGCCCTTGTCGCGCCAGTGGAAGTCGGGCCGGAAGTGGTATCCGAGGCGCTTCAATGACGGCAACTGCACGCCGAGCTGCATCGCACCACCGATCAGCGTCCCGAACGCGAGCCCCAGCGTGGCGCGCACGCCGAAATGCGGATCGATCAGCCAGCCGATGCCGGCGCCGGCAATGATGGAGCCCAGGTTGAAGAAGCTCGAGGCGGTCGCCGGAATGCCGAAGACGTTCTTCGCGTTCAGCATGCCCATCACCAGCGCGGCGAGCGAGACGAGCAGGATGAAGGGGAACATGATCCGGGTCAGGGTCACCGTCAGGGCGGCTTTCGCCGGATCGAAACCGTGCGCCAGCACCGCCACGATCCATGGCGCGCAGAGAATGCCGATCACGGTCAGGGAGCTGACCAGCACCGCCGCCGCCGTCGCCACCTTGTTCGCCAGCTCCCAGGCGGCGCGGTCACCCTCGAGCGCGGTGGTCTTGCTGAAGACGGTGATGAAAGCCGTCGACAGCGCCCCTTCCGCGAACAGATCCCGCATCAGGTTCGGGATGCGGAAGGCCATGATGAAGGCATCCATGATCTCGCCGCCGCCGAAGAGTGAGCCGAATACCTGGTCGCGCACCAGGCCGAGCACGCGGCTGCACAGCACCGCCAGGGCGACGACGCTCGCGGCCCTGGTATTCAGCTTCTCGTGGTGGGGGGCTGCCGGGGCGGCACCGGCCGCCGTGGCGGGGAGATCCGTTGGTGGCATGCGGGCGCCACGGTACCATATCGATCCGCGATGAACCGCGAACGCTACATCGCCGCCGACTGGGGCACGTCCCGGCTGCGGCTCTCTCTTTGTCTCGGCGAGCGCGTGCTCGAAACGCGCGCCGGGCCGGGCATCGGCGCCTTGCGCGAGCCGGCCGGCGAAGCCCTGCGGCCGCTGATCGCCGGCTGGCGGGAGGCCCACGGTCCCCTGCCGCTGCTCCTCTGCGGCATGGCCGGCTCACGCAATGGTTGGCGCGAAGCGCCGTATCTACCGTGCCCCGCGGACCTGCGCGCGCTCGGGGAGGCTGCCCTGCGGTTCGAGGCGGACGGAGCGCCGGTAGCCATCGCGCCCGGACTCTCCTGCAAGAGCCGCCTCGGGTCCCCCGACGTGATGCGTGGCGAAGAGACGCAGATCGCCGGAGCGCTCGCTCTGCATCCCGAATTGGGCGCCGGTAGCCATCTTCTCTGCCTCCCCGGCACCCACACCAAGTGGGCGTCCCTGGAGGACGGGCAGGTACACGACTTCCTGACCGCCCTCACCGGCGAGCTGTTCGCCCTACTGCGCAACAGCAGCACCTTGCTGCGCGCGACTCATGCCGGCGCAAAGGCGCGGAGCGGATCGGCTGAGTCAGAGGACGGGTTCGAGCGGGGCGTGGAGGATGCCGCCGCGCCGACCTCAACCCTGCTGCACGCGCTCTTTGGCGTGCGCAGCCGGCAGTTGCTGGACGGCCGCTCCCACGAATGGGCGCGCACGTATCTCTCGGGGCTGCTGATCGCCTCCGACGTGCGCGGTGCGATTCCGCTCTTTGGCGCCAGGGATCAGGTGGTAGTCATCGGCGAGGGTGCGCTCAACGAACGTTATACGTACGCCTTGCGCCGCCAGGATATTGCGGCATCCTGCCTCGACGGCGAGCAATGTGCGCTCGCGGGACTTCGCACTCTATGGCGGACGTGATACCGACCCCACCGCAGAAGTGGCCCGAGGGCATCGTGCCACTCGTCGCCATCCTACGCGGCATCCGGCCGCAAGAGGTGCTCGAGGTCGGCGCCGCACTCCATGATGCCGGCATCGGCGCGATCGAGGTGCCGCTCAACTCGCCCGCGCCGCTCGACAGCATCGGGCGTCTGGCGACGAGATTCGGCAACCACTGTCTCTGCGGCGCCGGCACCGTATTGCGGGCCGCCGATGTCGATGCGGTGCAGGCGGCTGGCGGCCGGCTGATCGTAGCACCCAACACCCTGCCGGCCGTGATCGAGCGCGCGGTGGCGCTCGGATTGACCGTCATGCCGGGGTTTGCGACAGCGACCGAGGCGTTCGTGGCGCTCGGCGCCGGCGCGAGCCTGCTCAAGCTCTTTCCGGCCGCGAGTTATGGTCCCGCGCACCTGAAGGCGTTGCGGGATGTCTTGCCGCCGGCGGTCGCCGTATTCGCCGTCGGCGGCGTGGGCGCGGCCAACCTGGCGCCGTGGCGCCAGGCAGGTTGCGCGGGTCTCGGTGTCGGCGGCGATCTCTATCGCGCCGGCCATTCCGCGGGCGAGGTGCATCGGCGCGCCCTCGCCCTGGTCGCGGCCTGGCGCGCGGCTCAGTGACCGGCAGACTGCAGCAGCTCCGCTGACCGGGCCCACGACGGCCGTCGCCGGGCGACTTCCACCGCCACCGGATCGGACAGCTTCCACGGCCGGGGCAGCGCATATTTGCGCGCAATTCTTACAAAGGCCTGCGCAACCGGGTCGTCCGCCGGCACTTTCTCGTCGGTCGCCGTCCAGCGGCGCACCAGGTTCGCCTGCACGATGAGCTGCTCCCGCAGCAGCCCCACATAGGAAGCATCGTTACCGGCCCCACCCCAGCGGCGCGCCGCATGATCGGCCTCGCGCGCCAGCTCGTCGATGCAGCCATCGGTGAGCCGGATGCGAACCGTGAGCGAGTTGAGCTCCTCCCGCAGCCAGCGCGCCGCCGTACCCTGCGCCAGGAGGAACACGCGAATCCCCGAATTTAACCATGTCATGACGCAATCCCCTTTGTGGAGCGGAGACGTAGACGAGTCCGATATGCACGCGTTGTGCCAGGGTCGAGGTCAGGTCGCGGGGCGCCGCAGCAGGGAGATAAAGAAGAGTCCGCCGGCGATCATCACGATGAAAGGACCGCTCGGCCGGCCGGCGAGCGATGCGACATAAGATCCCGCGGCCGTCGCCGCCACGGCGACCACGACGGCGATGGTTAGCATCGAGTCGAGGCCGCGCGCGAAACGGCGGGCGATGGCGGCAGGAATGATGATGAGCGAGCCCATGAGCAGCACGCCGAGAAAGCGCAGGCCCAGGCCAATGGTGAGCGCGAAGGCGAGGAGGAAATAAAGATCGAGCCGCGCCACATTGACAGCCGAAGTCATCGCGATCTCGGGCGACACCAGACGCACCACCAGCGCATTGCGCTCGCGCAGCACGAAAACGATCACGAGCAGCGCGCCGACGATGCCGAAGACTGCCTCGCGCGGCGTCAGCGTTCCGGGTGCGCCGAGCAGCGCGTCGATCAACTCCTCACCCGACGTGATGACACTGCCGATTGCCAACGCCACCGCGAAAGTCACCCCGATCACCGCCTCGGTGGCGATGCGGCTGCGGCGCTCCACCGCCCAGATGAGCACCGCGCCGACGAGCAGCAGCGCGAGCGCGCCCCACAGGGGATTCACGCGCAGCAGCAACGCGATGCCGATCCCGGGCAGAGCGATGTGCGACATCGGGTCGGCGGCGAGCACCATGCGGCGCATGACGGCGAAACTGCCGATGAGACCGGCGGCGACCGCCATCAGCGCCGAGAGCGCCAGCGTGCCGAGCTCAGGAGTGATCGTGGACATGAAACCCCAGCGGCTGGCCATAGACCTCGTAGAGGCTCTCGGGTGTCAGCGCCGCGCGCGGCGGCCCGAAACACGCGCCATGGCGCCCGAGGCAGAGCACGTAGTCGGCATGCTTATAAACCACACTCAGATCGTGCGAGACGAGGACCACCGTCATCGCGCGTGTCTCCTGCAAGCCGTGAATCACCTCGTTGAGCTGCGCCTGGCCCGGGGCGTCGATCCCGGCCGCCGGCTCATCGAGGAGCAGCGCGTTGGGACGACCGAGGAGCGCGAAGGCGATGAGGAGACGTTGGAACTGGCCGCCCGACATGTTGCCGATGGGCGTCGACAGGAGCGACCCGGCGAGGCCCACGGCACGCAGCGCCTCCGCCTGCATCGCGGCCGAGCTGCCCGCGAGCGCCGCCTTGGCGCGCAGGAAATCGTGGCCGTTGAGCGGCAGGTCCCGCTCGATGTCGAGCTTCTGGGGAACATAACCGAACACGGTTTCGGCGGCCCACGCAATCCTGCCCGTGTGGGGCAGCGCCCCGATCAGCGCCCGCAGCAGCACCGTCTTGCCGGCCCCGTTCGGCCCGATGACGGCGAGGCAACTTGCCCGAGGCAGGTTGAAGCTGACGCCGCGAACGACATCCGTACCGCCCAAGCGCACCGCCAGGTCTTCGACCTCCAACGCATTCATCTGCTGACTCAGAGATCACCGGCGATGCGCACGACGTAGCGGCCACGCGCCCTGCCTGCAATCAGCTCCTCGCAGGCTTGCGGCACCTCTTCCAGACCGATGACGGCGCGTACGATGAGCCGCTCGATGTCGTGCGGCTTCCATTCTGTGGCCAGCTTCTCCCATAACGCCAGCCGCCAGGCGCGCGGCACGTTTACGGAATGTATGCCGAGCAGACTGACGCCGCGCAGGATGAACGGCATCACGGTGGTGTTGAGCGCGGCTGACTGAGCCAGGCCGATGCACGCGATGTTGCCCCAGGGCTTCACGGTGCGCGTCAGGTAGGCGAGCATGTCGCCACCGAGATTGTCGATGGCGCCGCCCCAGACAGCCGTCTCGAGCGGCTTGCCGGCCGTGGCGAGCGAGTCCCGCGGCACCACCTCGTCAGCGCCGAGCTCGCGCAGATAGGAGGCGGAGTCCGGCTTACCGGTAATGGCCGCGGTGGCGAAGCCGGTGCGCTTGAGCAGTCCGAGCGCGATCCCACCGACACCGCCGCTCGCCCCGCTGACCGCAATGGGGCCGAGCTCGGGCGTCTGCTGGTTCTCCAGCAAGCGGCGCAGCGCGAGTGCGGCGGTGAACCCGGCGGTGCCGAGCGCCATCGCCTCGAGGAGGCTCAATCCCTGCGGCAGGGGCACGAGCGCCGCGGCCGGGACCCGGGCCCGCTCCGCAAGACCGCCATCGAGCGACTCGCCGAGATTTGCGCCGGTGGCGAGCACGCGCTCACCCGGGCGGAAGGTGGGATCGTCGCTGGCCTCGACCACGCCAGCGAGGTCTATGCCGGCCGTCCTGGGGAAGCCGCGCACGATCGAGCCTTTGCCGGTCACGGCGAGCGCGTCCTTGTAGTTGAGACCGGAGTAGGCCACCCGGACGACGACTTCTCCGGCAGTGAGATCCGCGAGCGTGATGGACTGCAGCCGGGCAAAGGGCCCGCCTGGGCCCTGCTGAACGCGTAACGCCTGGAAGCTCGACATGTAACGCCCTGTTGGTTAGGCGCCGCGTTCGGCCTCGTCGCGCATCTGCTGCCAGAGCGCGACGACGTGCTCGTGCTCCGTAGCCTCGACGCCGAAGGACACCCGTACCATCCACCGGTCCCCGAGCATGGACGGAGTGAGGTAGGCGCGCCCGGACTCGTTGATGCGCCGCACCCAAGCCAGAGTATGAGCGTCGAGAGCCTCACCCGTCAGCCCCGTCGGCACATGACGGGTGCAAACGGTCTGGAACGGCACGGGCGCAAGCCGTTGCCAGCCGGGAGTGCTGTCGATCTGCGCGGCGAGCCAGCGCGCATGCTCGAGGTCTCTGCGCAAGCGCTTCTGCAGGCCGTGCACACCCTGCTCACGGATGAGGAACCAGAGCTTGAGGGCGCGGAAGCGGCGGCCGAGCGGAATGCCCCAGTCACGGAAGTTCCTGACCTTGGCGTCCGCCGCGGTACGCAGGTAGCTGGGGCTGGTCGACATCACGCGTACCAGATGCTGCGGGTCGCGCACGAAGTAAGTGGAGCAGTCGAAGGAGGCGCCGAGCCATTTGTGCGGATTCAACACCATCGAGTCCGCCTGCTCGACTCCGCGCCAGAGCGGCCGGCACTCCGGCAGGATCATCGCCGATCCCGCCATTGCCGCATCGACGTGCAGCCACATGCCGTGCTGGCGCGCGACGTCGGCGAGCGCTTCGAGCGGATCGATCGCCGTGACGACAGTGGACCCGACAGTGGCCGCTATCGCACACGGGCTGCGCCCCTGAGCCTCATCCGCCGCCACGGCCTTGCGCAGCGCTTCGACGCTCATGCCGTAGTCATCGCCGACCGCAACGATGCGCACGTTGTCACGTCCGAAGCCGGCAAGCAGCGCCGCCTTTTCCACCGAGCTGTGGCTCTGACTGGAGGCGTAGACGACCAGCGGCCGCTCGCTCGCCTGCAGCCCGCCCCGGGCGGCGGCGTATTCGGTGGTGCGCTCGCGCGCGCAGATCAACGCAACCAGCGTGGCGGTGGAAGCCGTGTCCTGGATCACACCGCTCCACTCAGCGCAGAGGCCCACCATCTGCCGCAGCCAATCGGTGGTCAGCTCCTCGAGCTCGGTGAGTGCCGGGCTCGCCTGCCAGTTGAGGCCGAGCTGCGCCACGCCGGTGCTGAGGAAGTCGCCGAGGACCGCGGCAAGGGAGCTGTTGGAAGGGAAGTAGGCGAAGAAGCGCGGGTCCTGCCAATGGGTGCAACCCGGCAGTATGAGACGCGTCAGGTCATCGAGGGCGCCATCGAGCGACTGCCCTTCCAGCGGGGGTGCGGCCGGCAACGCCGCCCGCACCTCTCCGGGACCAACACGCGCCATCACGGGGAGCTCACCGCGCGTGGTGCGCGCCCGATAGTCCGCGATCCAATCCACCACCGCGTGTCCCAGCCGGCGGAATTCCTCGGTATCCATGCTGCCGGCGGTCAGGGGCGCATGACGCGGACTCGCAGCTCGGCGAGGTCCGTGCCGTTGGCCGTCATCAGGTCGGAAAGGCCGACGGCGGCCACGCCGGCGGGGGTGCCGGTGAAGATGAGATCACCCGGCTTGAGCTCCCACGCCGCCGAGAGATGCACGATGATCTCCGGAATCTTCCAGATGAGGTCGCTGACCCGCCCCTGTTGGCGGCGCAGGCCGTTGACGTCGAGGCTGATCTCCACCTTCGAGATGTCTTCTATCCACGCCGCGGGGGTGATGCCGCCGACGGGCGCCGAGCGGTCGAAACCCTTGGCGATGCACCACGGGCGGCCGAGCTTCTTCGCCTCGCTCTGCAGGTCGCGGCGCGTCATGTCGAGACCGACCGCATAGCCGTAGATGCAGCGCTCCGCATCGTTGGTGGTGAGATTGGCCCCGCCTTCCCGCAGGGCAACCACCAGCTCGACTTCGTGATGCAGCTCCTGGGTGAGGCCGGGATAGCGCAGAACCCCGGTTTCGCCCTCTGCCACCGAGAGCACGGAATCGGCGGGCTTCATGAAAAAGAAGGGCGGCTCGCGTCCGCTGGCGCCCATCTCCTGCGCGTGCTCCGCATAATTGCGGCCGACACAGTAGACGCGATGCACGGGAAACCAGCCGGTCGATCCGACGATCCGCACGGCCGCATGCGGCGGCGGAGCGAAGACGTAACGCATGCTCTTACTATAGCGTAGCAGGCCTCACATCGTCAGCACGACACGGAACTCGGCCTTGCCGCTCAGCATACGCGCATAGCCTTCGGCAGCCTTCACGAGCGGATAGGTCTCGATCATCGGCCGCACGCCGGAGAGCTCGGCGAAGCGCAGCGTGTCCTCGGAGTCGGCCGGAGTGCCCGAGGCCCAGCCTTGGATCGTCCGGCTTCCCGTGATCAGCTGTAAGGGCGTGACCGCTATTGGGTCGGCCGTGGCGCCGAGGACCATGAGCTTGCCGTTGGGCCCCAACCCATCGATCACGTCGGACATCGCCTTCGAGCTGGGTGCCGTCGCCAGAATCACCTGTGCACCCCCCTGCCGGCGCAGCACCTCCGCTGGCCGCTCCGAACGGCTGTCGATGTACAAGCTCGCGCCGAGCTTCTTGGCGAGGGGGGCATCCTCCGCGCCACGGCCGATGGCGGCCACCCTGTAGCCGAACTTGCTCGCGAACTGGATGCCCAGATGTCCCAGACCACCGACGCCGAGTACCGCTACCAGGTCGCCGGGATGCGCGCCGCTATGCCGCAGCGCGTTGAAGGTGGTGATGCCGGCGCAGAGGAGCGGTGCCGCCTCGGCGGCGTTCAAGCTGTCCGGTATGGCGGCGAGCGCCTCCACCGGTGCGACCATATACTCCTGGTAGCCGCCGTCGTAGCTGATGCCCGCCACCTTCTGATTGAGGCAGTTGATGAAGTCGCCCCGCCGGCACTGCGGACAGGTGTTGTCGTGGCCGCCGTGCCAGCCGACACCGACGCGTTGCCCGGCGCGCCAGCCGGCGACACCGGCGCCCAGTTCATCGATCACCCCCGCCACCTCGTGGCCCGGAACGCGCGGGTAGCTGATGCCCGGCCACTGACCCTCTTTCGTCAGCGCATCGCTGTGGCAGATGCCGCAGGCCTGCACCTTGATACGCACGTGACCGGCGGCGGGCTCCGGAATCTCGCGCTCGACGATCTGGAAGGCGGCGCCCGCGGCGGGCACCTGCACCACTTTCATGGTGGACTGGGTCGTTGCCATAAATAACCTCCTCGAGCTGGGTCGCCGATTCTACTCGCGCACGGGCCGTTGGGCCCGCTTCATGCTGCTGTCAGTGCGCACAGCCGCAGCCGGAGTGAACCGATGGCCCGCTACGGGAAGAAAGCTCAGAGCAAAGTGAAGCGCGCAATGCACGAGCGCAAGCAGGGAACGCTGCGCAGCGGCCGCTCGGGACGCAAGGTGACGAGCCGCAAGCAGGCCATCGCCATCGGCCTCTCGGAGGCGCGGCGCGAGGGCGGCAAGGTGCCGCGGCAGAAGACCGGACGCAAGAAGAAGTAGGAGAGATCCGATGACACTGGCGTTACGCAAACCGAGAGATCGCACGCACGGGCCTGGCAAGCAGAAAGGTGCCATGGGTTACGTGTTGGCGTGGCTTATCGGCGTTCCGATTCCCATTCTGATCCTGGTCGCGCTGCTGCGCGGCTGCAGCTGATCACACCCTTCGAGGACCAGATCATGGCAACGACCCATGCCGACATTATGGCCGAGCAGCGCCCCCAGGCAGTCGTGCGCGAGCACCCGGTCATGCGTTGGGGCTCGGTGTTTGCCGGGTGGTGCGTCGCCACCGGTACGGCCTTGCTGTTGTATTCCTTCGGAATGGCGGTCGGCTTCGCCGCATTCGACCCCCGCAATGCCACCGCGGTTGCGCACGGTGTATCAGCAGGCGCCATAGCCTGGGTGATTCTGACGTGGGCGGCGGCGCTATGGACGGGCGGCATGTTCGCCAGCTGGTTCGATGGCCGCAACGACACCGAAATGGGCGTGGTAAGGGGTTTGACGGTTTGGGGCCTGGCGATGGCGGCGACCGCACTCGTCGCGGCCAGCGGGTTGACGCACGCCGCATTCATCACCAGCGCCGCGGGTGCCGGTGTCAGCGGAAGCGGCGCTCCCGGCATCGATCCCGCCCGGGCAGCCCACTATCTGGCGGCCATGATGTGGACGGCATTCGGCAGCGCCGTGGCGTCGCTCATCACCTCCGCTCTGGGCGGCTGGCTCGGCGCGCACCACATCCATCGTGTGTATCACCTACGCCACTATCTGGAGCACGGGCGCGCGACCTAGGGCCCCGCAGGCGGTAGAGGAAGCCGCCGACAACCTTGGGCACAGCATTTGCTGACTCGGGCCAGAAGCCGAGGTCCAGTGGGACCCCGGCGACACACAAAGGTCCGGGAGGGTCCTCGCCATCCATGAATGACTTGCGCATGCGGCCGACGAGGGTCCTGTTGATAGGGCCCTACGATCCGCACTGTGGAGAGTACACTTTCCTCGCCCCGCCGCTCGGCGTGTGGCGCCTCGCCGGCGCGCTGGAGTCCTCCGGCGCGCTGGAGTCCTCCGGCGCGCACGTCAAGGTGTTCGATCCCAACTGCTGCGTGATCCCGCCGCAGCTCGCCCTCGAGCGCGAGCTGCTGCAGTCGCAGTGGGACGTGATCGGCGTGTCGACGACCGGCATGACGCTGCGCTACGACCTGGAGCTGGCATACATCGCCCGCCGTCTCGTGCCCGGGGCGCTGATCGTCGCCGGCGGCATGGAGGCGACCTTCCGCCCGGAGCTGATGTTCGAGCTCGGTCCGTTCGATCTCGTAGTGCTCGGCGAAGGCGAGCGCCCCCTCGCCGAGCTCGTCCGCCGCCTGCGCGCCGGTGAGCCGCTCGATGAGCTGGCCGGCACCGTGAGGAAAGTGAACGGCGCCATCGACAAGCACCCCCAGCGCGCCCTCAGCCGCGAGGAGCTGCGCGCGGCGATCTTCAACATCCCCTACGCGCGGATGCCCTACCCGGCCTACTGGAGCCGTCTCGAGGAGGCCTACCGGATCGGCCAGTTGCCGAGCAAGGCGGCGCGCGAGGCGCGCCTCGCGGAAATCCGCTCGGTGCGGCTGATCACGCTCAACTACTGCCCGATGGGCTGCACCTTCTGCTCCGCGACCAACTTCCTGCACGAATCGCAGGGCCATGTCGCCGCGGTCGCCCGCCTCGAGGCCGACGAATGTCTGGAGATGATCCGCCGCATCGTCGCGGTCCAGCCCGGCGTGCGCACCATCATCTTCCAGGACGATATCTTCGCCTTCACGCAGGATCGCCGGGTGCTGCCGCTCTGCGAGGGCATCATCGCCGCCAAGGAGCGCGGCGAGCTGCCACCGACGCTGCAGTTCATCAGCACCAACCGTATCGATGCCATGTCCCCCGAGCGGCTCACGGCCATGCGCTGCGCCGGCTTTCGCGTGCTCGGCTTCGGCATCGAGAGCTTCTCGCGGCGCACGCTGGCCGAGTTCAACAAAGCGCAGATTCATCGCCACATCGAGCCGTCGCTGGCCGCCGCGCTCGAGCTCGGCATCACGCCCTTCCTCGATCTCATCCTGACTTCGCCGCGCTCGACCCTGGAGGATCTCGGGGAGACGGTGCGGGAAGCCTATCGCTGGCTGCTGCGCGGCTGTGAGATCGGGATCTATCCTTACGTCATTCCGTTTTCCGGCGCTGCCTTCGCACGCGACAGGTCGCTTGCCGACCATACCGTGCACGAGCTGCGGCAGGTCGCCGGAACCGACGTGCGCTGGCTGCAACCGGCAAAAGTGCTGCCGATCGACCCACAGGTGAGAGCAGCGGTGCTGCGCATCGAGAGCGACTTCGAGCGGCGCCTCGCCGCCCTCGAGGAGGAAGTGGCGCACCTTCCCTCCCGCTTGCGCTCACTCATCTGGATCTTGAGCTCGCTCTGCGTACTCGCCGATTACGGGCTCGCGGTCGGCGATCCGCGCGAGGTGCAGGCGGAGCTCGATGCGCGCCTGCCGCGCGCGCAGGGAGTAGCGGAGCGGGTTGCCATGGTGAGCGCATGACGACGCGCCAGTTCGTGGGTATCGCGGCGCCGCTTGCGGTATGTGTGCTGCTCGGCGCCTGGATCGGCCTCTCCGCGGCGAACGCCGAGGCCGCCAGCTTCTCGATGCTGGTCTATGCGCTCGCCAACCTGATCGTCTATACCGATGCGCTCGATTTCGCGCTGCGGCTTTACATGAAGCGGCGCCACACCGCGACGGCGCGCGGCACCGGCCGCGAGCGCGAGATGTCGATCGATCTCACCACGGCGCTACCGGCGGGCGCGCAGCCCGTCGTCCCGGTCGAGCCCTACGCCATCATCGCCTCGGTGTTCAATCTCGAGGAGCGGATGGAGGAGTTCCTCGCCGCTTATGCGCGTTACCGCGAGCGCATGTGGCTCATCAGCGACGGCTCGACCGACCACACTCTGCTGCGGCTGCGCCAGGCCGGCTGGCGCTGCTTCGATGACGGCATCAACCGCCGCAAGCCCGCCGCCCTGCGCCGGCTGTTGGAGACGCTGCCGGAATACATCGAGACCGTGCTGGTGGTCGATCCGGACATCCACATTCTCGAGGCCGGCGGCGGCAGCGAGATCGGTCTCGAGCAGTTCGTCAGCGAATTCCAGCAGTCCGGAGCCGCGGCGGCCTGCCCGCGCGTCATGATCGAGCCCGATGGCTTTCTCGCACGGTTCCAGTCGTTCGAGTACGCGTTGGCATTTCGTGCCGGCCGCCAGAGCCTCGCCGACTACAGCATCACTTCCGGCGTCTCCCTTTATCGCCGCGACGCTCTGGCGCGCGCCCTGCGCGAGCACTCGCTTTCCGTATACGCGGAAGACTTCGAGAACGCAGTGATCCTGCTCGACCGTGGCGAGCGCATCTATTACGACGGCCGCCTGGTGGTCGGCACCGAAGGTCCCGGCGTCTTCTCGCGCTGGTTCTCGCAGCGCGTCGGCTGGTATCACGGACTCATCAAGGTCTACACCGAACGTCTCGGAGCGGTCTGGCGCGTCGCGAAGCGCACTCCATTCTCGCTGTATCACTATCTGCTCTACGTAGGAGGCCTGACGCTCTGCCTGCACCTGCTCAAGGTCGTCAGTGCCCTGCTCCTCCTGGGGAGCCTCGTGAGCGGCATCGACAACCTCTTCCTCGCCCACTGGCAACCGCACATCCACACCTGGACGAATCCGGCCTACTTCATGGCTGCGGTCGGCAGTTACCTGGTCCTCGGCGTCGTTGCGCTCTTCACGGTGGTGCCCAAGAGCGAGCGCTCGTACGCCGCGCCGATCGTGCCGCTCTATCTCTTCTATGCGCTGGTGCACATCGCGCCCATGACGGTCGGCTACGCAAACTGGATCGCCCTCAGGCTCATCGGCCGGCGACTGTACCGTGATCACTACGAGCCGGCGCCCGAGGAGGCCCCGCCGGAAACGCGCACGCCGCAGGGCGTACACACATTTGCAACCAGGAGGCTGAGGTGAGAGTGCGCGCAGCGCTTGCGGTACCCGGTTACCGCCCCGCCGAGTACTGGGAGGCCCGTGCTCAACGCTTTGCCGTCGAAGGTGACGGTCTGGCCGCGGTCTGCTCCTACGGGATGCCGCGTTTCTATAACAGCCTGATTCACTTCTGTCAGCGGCGTGCGCTCGAGCCCTGGCTGAAAATCGCTCCGGGTAGTCGTGTTCTCGATGTAGGTTGTGGGGTCGGTCGCTGGAGTCGATTGCTGGCTGCGCGCGGCGCCTGCGTCACCGGCGTCGATCTGAGTCCGACCATGATCGCCGAGGCCGGGCGCAGAGCGGCGGCCAGCGGCCTGGCGAGCCGCTGCCGCTTCATCGTGCAGGACTCGTCGGCGCTCGAGATCGAAGGCACTTTCGATCTGATCGTGTGTGTCACGATGCTGCAGCACATCCTCGACATCGGCGCGATGCGCTCCGCGCTGCAGCGCATGGCGCTGCATCTGGCGCCTCAGGGGCGTCTGCTCATCCTGGAGGCTGCCCCCGCGCGTGTAGCCACCCGTTGCAACAGTCTGGTGTTCACGGCGCGTCACCGCGCGGTCTACCTCAGGCTCTTTCGCGCCTGCGGCTTTCGGCTCCAAGCGGTGACCGGTGTCGACCCCGCGCCCTTCAAGATGTGGCTCCTGCCTCACCTGCCGCGCCTCTCCCGTCCATTGCGCGTCATCGCGCTCGCGCTGGCGACAGCCCTCTCGGCACCCGTCGACGCTCTCTGCGGGCGGCGACTGGCGGAGCGCTCCTGGCACGCGGTGTTCGTCCTGACGCATGGCACCGGAGCGTGACGGTGCGCCTGCGCACCCGCTCGATAGTCTCGATCGTCGTATTTCTCGGCGTGGCCGCCCTGATCGTCGCCGGCTGGCAGTATGAGGCGCGCCAAGCGGGCCACGAGTCGCTCTCCAACACCGTCGCGGTGAGCGTCACGAGCGGCGCCGATCGCGGCGCCGGCACGCTGCGTGAGGCGCTGTTCGTCGTCGCGACCGCACCCGGACCAGCGCGCATTTCATTGGACGTGCCCAAGATCTCGCTGCAGACCGCACTGCCGCCGATCGTCAACGGGCATGGAGTTCGCATCGTGACCCGCCAGGGCGGAAGCGAGATCGATGCGCGCGGCCTGGGTGGCGGTCCCGTCCTCGACATCGCGGCAGCGAACGTCTCGCTCGACGGCCTCGTCATTCGCAATTGCGCCAACGACGGCATCCTGGTGCGGGCAGTCCATTTCAGTCTCCAGAACGCGACCCTCGAGTCCTGTGATGTCGGCGTCGATGTGGCCGAGAATGCCCAGGATCTGCTGCTCGAGAACAATCACTTCCTCAATGACCGCCTGGGACTGCGCTTCTCGGCCTCGAGCCCGGACTCGACGGTCGCCGCCAACGAGTTCACCGGCGAGCAACAGGCGGGCCTCTGGGCGGTGCGCGGTGCCACGGATCTTGGCTCGGGCACGATCAGCGTGCGCGAGAACCGCTTCGACAATGACCACAACGGCATCGTCGCCGGCAACATCAACATCCTGATCGAGCAGAATGAGTTCAGCAATCCGCAGGCGGCGGCCGTCGACCTGGTGGGTGCCGGCGCGGTCGTGCGCGGCAATCGCATCAGCGGTGGCGCGGCCATGGGCATAGTCGCCGAAGGCGCGCTTACCGCCGTGATCCAGCAGAACGACCTCAACGGGCTCGGCGGCTACGGCATCATGGTACGCGGCTCGAGCAACGCGCTGTTGCAGGCCAACCGCCTGACCAACTGCGCCTACGGCATCGCCTTCGTGCTGGGGAACGCGCGTACTCCGAGCACCGCGGTCGACAACATCATCATCGAGCCGCGGTACGACGGCATCGATGTGGTGGGAGACGCGCCGATCCTGCGGCGTAACCACGTCGTGCAGCCGCACGCCTTTGCTTTGCGGGTGGAGGATTTCAACGGCCCTGACGGCCGCAGAGTGGTGAGCGCGCCCTTCCTCGATCACAACTCGTTCGGCCCGGCTTCCGCGATCGCGGTCATCCACCACCCGGCCGGCGCATCGCACTGATGGGCATGAATTCTCTCGAGAGCACGCAACTCCTTCCCCTGCCCACGTGGACCGATCCACGGGTGCACCTGCTCGATGATCTCTGGCTGCTCGCGATCTTCGCCATCCTGGCCGCCGCGGGGGTGCCCTGGCTGCTGAGCTCCTTCGCCATCCAGATTGGCGCGGCGCTGCTCGGCCTGCTGGCGCTCGCGGCAATTCATGTCGGATTCACGATCCTCACCGCGCCGGCCCCCGGCATCAACCTCGGGCGCAAGCGCGCGCTTGCCGTGCTGCACGCGCTAGGGGTCGTGGTGGTCGCGGTCACCTGGCACTACGTGGGTGGCGTGCACAATCCGGCGTTCCTGGTGGTATTCATCCTGCCGGTCACCGGCTCGATCTTCCTCTCCCGCTGGCAACCCTATGCCATAGCGGTTCTGGCAATCCTGGCGGTCGCCGGAGTGGCTCTCGCCGATTCGCCGGAGCTGCGCTGGTACGCGAGCGGCCTCGCGCCGCAGGCTGCGTGGCTCACCGGCCTCTTCGGCGGCGCGACCGGCGCGACCCAGCCCTTCCCCGGATTCTATGCCCCACCCAGCTACTTCGTCGTACTGCTGGAGGTGTTCGCCGTCCTGATGGTCGCGTGCGCGTTCGCCGCCGAATACCTCGGTACCGTCTTCGACCGACTCCACACGGACCTTGCCGCCGCGCGCGCCGAGGCCGGCCGGGGGCAGGAACTGTGGACGAGTCTCATCGAAGAGCTGCCGCTACCTGCCGCGCTGGTCGATACCCGCACGCTCCAGGTTGTGTCACAAAGCGGTGAGCTCGCCACTGTCTCTGTCGATGGTGCGCCCGCGGTGGGCCGCAAGCTCGCGGAGGCGATTCACTTCTCCTATCCGGAAATCGTCGAGGACCTCGTCAATGGAACCGGCGGCAGGGCGGAAAAGGTGGTGCTTCGCCGCGGCAGCGAGCTCTTCCTGGCGCGCATCCGCGTACAGCACATCCCGTACAAAGGGCGGCGTCTGGCCCTGATCCTCGTCGAGGACATGACGGCGGCATTCGCCATCCGGGCCGCGCTCGATGTCGCCGAGCAGGCGATCCTCATCGTCGACTCGCAGGACCGGATACTGGCCTTCAACAAGCCGGCGCTGGCGCTCTTTTCGGCCACCCGCGTCGGGGCCGATGCGTCGGCGCTGCTCGCGCAGCCCGACGCTCCGCCACGATGGTGGGAGCCTGGACTGACCGGCCGGCGCAAGATGCAGATGCGCATCGTCCCCCGATTCTTCCAAGTCACCAGCACGGCCGTGGCGCTGCCCGGTGAGCAGGAACGGTTCTGTGTGATCGCCTTCCTGCCGGTCGCACGGGCGGAGACTGTCGACCTAGCGGCCCTCGGCGCGCGCCTGCCGGGTGCCTCGCTCCCGAGGACACGATGAAACCATCTCGATACCTGTTGCTGCTCGCTTTCGCCGCGGCCTGGCTGCCGCAACAGCCCGCCGCTGCCACGGATACCTCCGCGGCTCCGCCGCCGCCACCGTCCGCTCCGAGCACCAACAGTCTGGTCTTCAGCGCCAACGGCTCGACGCTGACGGATGCCACCGGCGGCGGCGGCGGCTCACTCACCTGGCTGCACGACTTCAGCTCCGGAGTCCTCGGAATCGGCGGTGAATACCAGCGGCTGGCGAATGCCCATTGGGAATTCGGCTCGCTCTCCGGCTCCGTCAGCACCGGCAACACGAGCGCCAAGTGGACCTTTTCCGGCGATGCTCACGTGGGGACGGGCGAGATCGGGTCGCAGCGTTTCGACTACGACATCGAGGGCGCGGGCGTATCGGGCACGTTTGGCGGCAAGCTCATCCTCCAGCTCGAGGACCGGCAATACGATGTCTATACGACGCACGGCAACATGCCGAAAGCCGGAATCGGCATCCTGTGGGATCCGCACTGGCAGACAACCGTCTCGTATGCGCGCTCTGTCACCGGTAATCTCGGAACCGAGATCGAGACGCTGCGCCTCGATCACTACGGTCACGCGCTCAACTGGCTGTTGGGTGCCGCGGCGGGACACGTGGCGCCTCCCGTCGTCAACCTCTACACAGGACTGAACGGACCCGCGCCGCAGTATCGCGAAGGATACCTGGGCCTCTCGAAAGGCTTCGCGCACAGCGACTGGGCGATTGTCGGCGACTACCTGAAAGTCGCCAACGAGAAGCGCATCACGCTCACCATCGTCTGCACACTGCACGTGGGGTGAGGTCGTGAGGATCGGGATTCCGAATCTCAGGCGCCGCACAACCTGGCTTCCTGCGCTTCTGGTCTTTGCCGCGATCGCCGCCGCGGGCTCGAGACTCGTCGTCCTCAGTGTGGAGCAACGTGCCGCGGAGGCTCGCAGCGCGGCACAGGGCACCGCCGCTCAGGCCGCCCAGGGTCTCGAGCAACAGCTACGCGATCTCGCCAGGGCCGCGGCGAGCCCGACACAGCGCCCCGCCAAGGGATTCAGCCTGTTCCAGTGGGGCAGCGATGGCGGCATTCTCCCCGTCGGCCGCTCCGATCCCGCGGTTGCCAAGACGGTCGTGAGTGAATGGCAGGCTGCCGCGCCTGCCGGCGGCACGCCCTCCTCGGCTTTGCTCGGGCCGATTCGCGAAGGCAGCGAATGGCTCATCGCGGCACGGGTGCCGCTCGCTCCCGCGACGACAGCAGGCGCGGCTTCCCCAGGCGGATGGACGGTCGCCTATGCGGATCTCGATCGCCTGTCGGCCCGCGCGCAGCTGACACGCGCCGTGGGCGGTGACAACGACTTCGCGCTCGCCCGCACCGATCGCTCGAGCGGCTACAGTGAAGCGTTCGTCAGCTCGAGCACCAGCCCGCTACGCGATCCGGCGGTAGCCGTCGTCCACGCGCCACCGGGCTTCGCGTTCACCTCGCCTGGCACACTGACTGTCCAGGTCCGCCCGCACGACGGTTGGTATCCCACCCGGACGCTCGCCACCGATATCGGGTTGCTCGCCCTGATCGCGTGGATAATGACCTTTGCCGCGCACGACGTGACCCAACGTACGCTGCGACTGCGCACCTACCTGGCGACGGCGCGTCGACAGCTGCACTCCGCCCAGCAGCGGCTCGCAAAGGAGATCGAGAAGCGCGAAACCCTGGAGGAGAGTGTCGATCGCGCGCGCTTTCACGACGCCTTCACCGGCCTGCCGAACCGCTACTACTTCATGGACCAGCTCGACAGGGCGCTGCGTGAGCTGCGCAAGCGCGGCGGCCGATGCCTCGGCGTCTTCCTGATCGCCATCGACCGCTTCAACATGATCAACGAGACGCTCGGGCACGCTGCCGGAGACGAGCTCATGGTCCGCGCCGGCCGTCGCTTCCAGGCGGCGGTCTCATCCTCGAGCGTACTCGCCCGCTGGGGCGGTGGTCAGTTCGCGCTGCTGGTGCGGGATCTGGGGTCGGCCGCCGCGGCACCGCGGCTCGCCAACGACCTCATGGCGGCGCTGCAGGAGCCCTTCGATCTGCGCCGGCACCGTCTGGCGATCACCGCCCGTATCGGGATCAACTGCGCCGAGAGCTGGCCGCAGCGCGCGGAGCAGCTCATGCGCGAAACGGAGGTTGCGCTCTCCGAGGCGAGGCGGCAGGAGGAGGTCAGCTGTGTCACCTACCTGCCGTCGATGGGCGGTGATGCGGCGAATCTGGTCAGCCTGGAGGCGGATCTCTACGTTGCCCTGGAGCGCCACGAGCTGAAGCTCCTCTTCCAGCCGATCGTCGCTCTGCAGGGCCGCCGCACGGTGGGCGCGGAGGCGCTGCTGCGCTGGCTGCACCCCATCGAGGGCGTGCTGCGACCGGACCGGTTCCTGTCGATTGCGGAGGAAACCGGCATCATCGTGCCGATCACGCGCTGGACCATACATACGGTCTGCGTCCTCGCCAGCCAGTGGCGGCGGCGCCTGCCGGTCGGCACCGAGTTCTATCTGAGCGTCAACCTGTCGGCGGCGGCGCTGCGCGACCCGGAGCTGAGCGACTACGTCGCGGCCCAGCTCGCCGAGACCGAGATACCGCCGCACGTGCTCAAATTCGAGCTGACCGAAGGCGGACTCATCAGCAACGTCGTCGCCGCGCGTGAGACGCTGGAGCGGCTGCGCCAGACCGGCGTGGAGTTGATGCTCGATGACTTCGGTACCGGCTACTCCTCGCTCAATCATCTGCAGCTCTTCCCCTTCGACTACGTCAAGATCGACCGGCCGTGGGTGGTCGGCCCCAACGCCGCACAACACGACGGCGCCAGCCTCGCCTCGGCGATGGTGCAGCTCGCCTCCAGCCTGGGCCTGACGCCGATAGCCGAAGTGGTCGAAACACAGGACACCGCCGACGCCCTGGAGGAGATGGGCTGTCACTTCGGTCAGGGAAATTTCTTCAGCGCCCCGATCGAGGCGGAGGACGCCCTGCAATGTCTGGCCGCCGATGCCGGCGGCGTGCTGCCGCAGGAGTGGTTCGAGGCCGAGCAGGACGACTCGCCGACTCTCATTCTGCCGGCGGGAATGATTACCGAGGACAGCGCCGAACCCGACTGATCCCTATTCGAGCACGAGGCGCGGAAAGTAGAAGGACACGGTCCAGTTGGGCATGTCGACGATCTCGCTGATGCGCAGGTCGCCGCAGACGCTGCATAGCAGGTAGGCGTCCATCGCCGGCATCCGCTGCTCATGCGTGAGCCAATCGATCGCCGAGCGGACAGCCGCGCGCGCCGCTTCCATCAGGTCGGGACCGATGCCGGTGGTCACATGATAGCCCCGCTCATCGAGATGTCGCGTCACGGGGCCTGGAGTAATGAGTCGCGGGAAGGCAAGCGGCGCCTGTTTCACGACGTCGAATCGCAGTGCGACGCGCATGGGACTTTCCAGCGCTGTGCCACAGACCTCGCCATCGCCCTGCGCCGCGTGCGTATCGCCTACCGAAAAGAGAGCGCCGGCAACCTCGACGGGAAGATGCAGCTCGCTTCCACTGGCGATGTCCCGCAGGTCCATGTTGCCGCCGACCCTGCGCGGGGGCACGATGCTGTGGCATCCGGACTCGGCGGGAGCGACGCCGATCGTGCCCGCAAACGGCTTCAACGGCACTCGCGCCCATGAGCCGAATGCCGATGGGGCCATCGTCGCGCTGTCATACCGCCACAGATGCAGTGCCGGCTCCTTGAATTCTTCCGCCAGCAGCCCGAAGCCCGGGATGTTTGCCGTCCAGCCCCAACCCGATGGAGCGAACGACAGCACGGTCACTTTGAGGATGTCGCCGGGCTCGGTGCCGTCGATATAAACAGGACCGGCCACAGGATTGATCCGTCCGAAGTCGAGGCGGCTCACGTCTTCGACGGTGGATGCCTGCGAGAGCTGGCCACCGGACGCATCCGCGACCTCGAATTCGAGCGATTCTCCGGGAGCGATGCGCACCGCCGGCGCGAGACTGTTGTCCCAGCCGTAGTGATGCTCGTGGATCGTGCGTTTCGGCGCCATGAGAAGAGATCCGGATGCAGCGCACTTTACCACGGACCCTGCGCTGCCTAGACTCCGCTGATGTCACTCGAGCAATTCGGCTATGAGGATCAGCTCGATCGGGCGCTCAGCTTAAGCGACCTGGTCGTCTACGGGATGATCTTCATGGTGCCGATCGCACCGTTCGCGGTCTTCGGCTTCGCGTGGCAGGACGCCAAGGGCATGGTGGCCCTCGCCTACCTCATCGGCATGATGGGAATGCTCTTCACCGCGCTCAGCTACGCCGCCATGTCGCGGGCCTATCCGCTGGCAGGCTCAGTGTATGCCTACGTGCAGCGGGGTCTGCACGAGTCGGCGGGCTTTCTCGCCGGCTGGCTCATCCTGCTCGATTACATTCTCATTCCCTCTCTCCTTTACCTCTTCTCGGCGGTCGCCCTGCAGCCGTTGCTGCCCGCCGTCCCGGGCTGGGTCTGGCTCGTCGCCTTCATATCGTTCAATGCCGGGGCGAACCTGATCGGCGTGCGCTTCACGGCGCGCCTCTACCGGGGCCTGCTCATAGCCGAGCTGCTGACGCTCGCTCTGTTCGTCATCTTCGGTGCGCTGGCCCTCCACCGAGGCTTGGGAGCCGGCCGGCTGACGCTCGCGCCGCTCTACGACCCGCGCAACTTCTCGCTGGCCACGGTCGCGGGCGCGACATCGATCGCCGTGCTGTCGTTTCTGGGTTTCGACGGCATCTCCACCCTCTCGGAGGAAAGCGCGGGGGCGCGCAATGCGGTCGCCAGAGCCACGGTGCTGGCGTTGGTGCTGACCGGCGCGCTCTTCATGCTACAAACCTGGATCGCCGCCGATCTCGGCCGAGGCATGCAGTTTTCCTCGGCGGAGACGGCCTTCTATGACATCGCCGCGCGCGCCGGCGGCGCGCCGCTCAGGCTGATCTCCATCCTGGCGATCGTGATCTCGTTCGGGATCGCGAACGCGATGGCCGCCCAGGCTGCGGTCTCGCGCGTGCTCTTCGCCATGGCGCGTGATCGCAAGCTGCCGGCGGTGCTCGCGGCGGTGCATCCCCGCTTCAAGACGCCTTACGTCAGCACCTTGCTGGTGGCCGGCATATCACTGCTCGTCGGATTGTTCTTCGCCAGCCGCATCGACGACCTCACTCGCGTGGTCAACTTCGGCGCGCTCACGAGCTTCGCGCTGCTGCACCTGGCGGTCATCTACCATCACCTCGTCCGGCAGCGCACCGGCGCGTGGCTGCGTCATCTGGTCTTTCCGCTCATCGGCCTTGCCGTGATCCTCTACGTGCTCTCCGGAATGGATCGCACGGCCAAGATCCTCGGCGGCTGCTGGCTCGCCGCCGGCATCCTCTACTACCTCATTCTCGCCGTCCGCACGCGTGGCCGCGCGAGCGCCATGACCTTCCCGCCGAGCTGATCACCAGCAGCCGCCTCCGGACCCACCGATGAGCGATTTCAACGAACTCGAGATCAACGCCGTCTACCGTGTCATATCGGAGCGGCGCGACATGCGGGACTTTCTCCCCGGCCCGCTCGATGAGCCTCTGCTCGAGCGGCTGCTGGGCGCCGCGCACCTCGCACCCAGCGTAGGGTTCATGCAACCCTGGCGCTTCCTGCGGATACGAAATGAGAGCTTGCGTCGCTCCATCCACGCGCTCGTGGAGGCTGAACGGATTGCAACTGCGCGCGCGCTCGGTGAGCGCGCGGAGGAATTCATGCGCCTGAAGGTAGAAGGAATACTCGAGTGCGGCGAATTGCTCGTCGTTGCGCTCATGGCCGACCGCGAAGCACATGTTTTCGGACGCCGCACGCTCCCTGAAATGGATCTGGCTTCCGCCGCTTGCGCCATACAAAACCTCTGGCTCGCCGCACGTGCGGAAGGAATTGGCATGGGCTGGGTCTCCATGTTCGATCCGCACGCCTTGCGCGCATTGTTGCGGCTGCCTGAGGGGTCTCGTCCCATCGCGGTTCTGTGCCTCGGACATGTCGCTGCCTTCTATCCGCGCCCGAAGCTCGAAGAACAGAACTGGGCGCAGCGCCGCGAATTACGGACGGTGGTGACGGATTACTGGAGCGATCCGCAGACGGAAGCTCAATAGTGGCCGCGGCTCTTCCTGCCGTGCTCCGATCCAGTTGACTCTCTGGCGACGTTCAGGCACCTTTCCCGCGCGCGACAAGTTCCCCGCAAAGGGGATTAAAACGGGAACTCGGGTAAAAGCCCGGGCTGCCCCCGCAACTGTACGCGGTGTGCCACGCATCTAAGACCACTGGACTTCGGGTCCGGGAAGGTGATGCGAGGACTTCAGCCGCCAGCCAGGAGACCTGCTTGTCGCGGTCGCCCAATCGAACAGCCGGGGTGTGCTGCGCGAGCGGAATCAACCGAGTGGCGACACGGACCGCGTGGCAGGACGTGGTGACGGGTCGCGCTCCTTAGGAGTTGAACGACCGGCCTCCCCGCACGCGATCCGCCCGGATACGCGACTTGGGAGTTCCGCCATGAAACGACAGATTGCTCTGCTGCCTGCCATCGTCCCATTCATTCTCCTCGCGACACAGGCCCCCGCCGCCCAACCCATCGTCGATGACACGAGCACCCCGCTCGACGAAGTCGTGGTGGTCGCCAATCGCACTCCCGTGCCGCTGTCGAAGGTCGGCAGCTCGGTCACGGTGCTCACCGACGAGGACATCAAGCAGAGTCAGGCAGCGGTTGCCTCCGATCTGCTGGCGCAGACACCTGGGATCAATGTGGCGCGCACCGGCGGCGTCGGCCAGCCGACCTCCGTCTTCATACGCGGCGCAGAGAGCGATCAGACGGTCGTCGTCATCGACGGCGTCAAGCTGACAGACCCATCACTGCCCGGCGGCGGCTTTGACTTCCAGAATCTGCTGATGGGCGACATCTCGCGCATCGAGATTCTCCGGGGCGCGCAATCGACACTGTACGGGAGCGATGCGATCGGCGGCGTCGTCGATATCGAAACCGCCGACCCGACACAGAAATCCCAGGGCAGCGCCAGTCTGGAGGGCGGCTCGCACGACACCGGCGACGGCACGGCGAGCGTCGGGGGGACTTCCGATGGGCTCATGTGGCGCGCTGCCGCCAACTACTACGGGACTGGCGGTATTCCCTGCTTCGACCAATATCTCGGCGGCCGGCGCGACTGCGCCAGCCAGATTGGCGGTGGCGCCGGACAGCTACGCTACGACCTGACTCCCGACATGCAACTGGACGTGCGCGGGTACCTCGTCTCAGCCCGCACGGATTTCGACGGTTATGACACTTCCAGCTGCGCCACTTCTGATATCTGTACGTTCGGCGATGACAGCGAGTACGGCAAGACGCAGCAGGGTATCGGCTACGCGGGGCTCAACTGGTGGTCACCCGATCATTCCCTGACGAACCGGCTCTCCGTTCAGTACACCGGCTCCGAGACTCGTGATTACGACCCGAACGCACCGACCAATTTCGGCGACCCCACGACCGAGACGTTCTACGGATTCGGGCGCAATATCCGCGAGGAGGATCAGAGCACCTGGAAGTTCTCCGATGCCGGCCAAGTGGTCTTCGGCGCCGAGAACGAGCACTCCACCATCAACACCGTCAGTCCCTTCTCGCCCTTCATCGGCGCCGGAGTGATCATCGACAGCGGCTACGCGCAGGCGCAGTACGAAGTACTGCCCGGACTCACGCTGACGGCCGGCGGCCGGTATTCTCATCATGACGTGTACGGCGGACACGGCACCGGGCAGTTCGCCGCGGCGTGGGCGCTGCCGGATCAGGCGACCGTGCTGCGGGCGAGCTTCGGCCAGGGATTCAAGGCTCCTTCCCTGTACCAGCTCGACAGCAACTATGGCAATCGGGCACTGCAGCCCGAGACGGCGAACAGCTGGGATGCGGGCGTCGAGCACCATGCGCTGGACGATCGCCTCGTCGCCAACGCGACCTACTTCCAGCGCACCAGCCGCGATCTCATCGGCTTCTTCGATTGCACGACGCCGAGCCCGTTGTGCGCGACCGAGCCCTTCGGGTATTACGCCAACATCGCGCGCTCGCACGCGCACGGTGTGGAGCTCGACGGCTCGTTCAAGGCGACCGAGCAGCTGTCGATCACGGCCAACTACACCTTGTCGGACACCGAGGACACTTCACCAGGATCGTCGACCTACGGTAACGAGTTGCCCCGCCGGCCGGCCGATACCGGCAATGCCAGCGTCACCTATGTATGGCCTTTCCGGTTGAGCACGGCCCTCGCCATGCGCTATTCCGCGCCCCGCTTCGACGATGCGGCCAACACGATCAGGCTCGGAGGCTACGTGCTGCTGGATATTCGGACCTCGTATCCGCTCAATGACCATCTGGAGATGTATGCGCGTGTGGAGAACCTGACAGATCGCCACTACGAGACGGCGTATCAATATGGAACTCTGGGACGCTCGGCCTACGTCGGAGCACGAACCACCTTCTAGCGGTTTCAGCGCCGAGCAGGAGCGAGCCCAGCACGCATACCCATGGAAACACGTCTCCGATCCGCGTGTAGAGCGTCCGCCCGGGGCCGAGCGGCACATCGGCCACGGCCATCGTGAGGCCGGTGGGCGCGTCCTTCTTGAGAGCGACGAGGCGCCCCTCGGCATCGCTGATGATCTCCAGCCCCTCGTGGGCCGGTCGCACCATGGCGAATCCGCCCTCGACCCCGCGCATCACCGACATGATTCCGTGTTGCCAGCCATCGATGTCCTTGTCACCTGCCGGTACACCCATCAGGCGCACGCCCTTCGCGGCATCGGAGCGAATGGTGTCGGGGAAATCCATGTCCTTGCAGATCTCCATGGCGCGGCCGTTACCGAGCCAGCCCGAGGCACGGCCCGGCGTGAAGCGGTCCTCGATCCCCGGTACCGGATGGCGCTTGTCGTAGCGTTGAACGCTGCCATCGGGCGCGATGGCAAGGGCGAAATCGGCAGCAGGCGACTGAGAGTGGAAGCCCGCGACGATCTGCGCGCCCGTGTCCCTGGAGGCGGCGACGAGCGGCGCAATGATCGCGCTCTGCAGCGCGGGGATCAAAGGCATGTCGCCTTCCGAGGTGACCACGAATTTGGCACCCTCCTGGGCCGCGAGGCGTATGTCGCGCGCATAGATATTCGCGACTTCAATGTCGGCGAACAACGACTTCGCGCGCCAGGCGTCGGTCACGGCTGTTGCATCGACGATCGCCGCCACTCGCGCCGTCGCGGGTTGTGGCCGCGCGAGACGCACCACTCCGAACACGACATTGGCTGCGCAGATTGCAACGCCCACGCCGATTGCGGCAGCCGTAGCGCGTGTGGGCCGCAGCGCCATGGCGACAGTGTTGGCAAAGAGGCAGATCAGAAACGTGACGGCGTACATCCCGAAGAGCGACGCGCTCTGCACCAGAACGGGCGCGGCCAGCGTGCTGTAGGCCAATGAGCCGTAGGTGCCGTTGGGGGATCGCAGCTGCATCAGAAACTCGAAGGCTGTCCAGCAGGCCGGAAAGGTGAGCAGCGTCAGCACCGGCGATGCCCGGCGGTGCACAGACCGCGCGAACCACAACGCGACACAAAACAGTGCGGCAAAAAGCGCAATGGATATTGCAAAGACCAACGGCGGTATGAGATGGAGATAAGGCGACTGCAGAATGTAGCCTGTGCCTAAGAGGATCGCCGTTGCGCTCGCGGCCATGACACGCCAGGTCGGCATATTGCCGTATGCGAGCCACAACAGAGGCACGGGGGCGAACCAGACCAGTACCCACACGTCGCCGTATCCCTGCGAGAGATAAAACATGATGCCGCTCAGCGCGGCGACGAGAAATGCGATCATTTGGCTTCCACGGCTGGTTTGAGGGAATCGAGCAGGAGTCTTTGCGCCGCGCGAAACAGCGTCTTGAACTGCTTTTCGCTCTCGAACCGGTTGGCGCGATGCATCACCACCAATCCGTAGCCGCAGGCGGCGAATGCCAGAGCGATCTCGAGCGTGGGCTTGTCGCACAGCCGCTTGTCGGCCTTCGCCTGCTCGATACGGGCCATCGCCAGCGTGATCACCGGCGAGCGCCCTTGCGCAAAGTCGCCGGGGAACTGACGCGCCGCAGGCGCCGGCAGGAAGAAGGCGGCGTCGTAAAGATGGGGCTGCGCCAAGGCGAAAGCGAGATGCGCCTCCCCCACCGCCTTCAGCCACTCCAGCGGGTCCTGGGCGCGGATCCCGCGCACGATCTTCTCCCAGGCGGCGAGGCCTTCTTCCATGAGAGCGTTGAGCAACGCGTCTTTGTCCGCGAAATGACGGTAGAGCGCCATGGGCGAGAGCAGCGCTCGCTGCGCGACCTTGCGGATGGTCAGTCCCTCGATGCCGTCGCGCTCGAGCACGGCCCCGGCGGCCGCCAGTATGCGATCCTTGGTCATGCGTACACTGTACACTTCATTGTGTACTTTGTATACAGCGGGTCCGCGCCGGGCCGGGGTCGCGCCGATGGCAATCGCCACCGGCGCGACCTTGCGTTCTCACGCGCTTAGGTCAGCTCGAAGCGATCCAGGCTCATGACCTTGTTCCAGGCCGCGGCAAAGTCCTGCACGAATTTCTGCTTCGAGTCGGACGATGCGTAGACTTCGGCGACGGCCCGCAACTGGGCGTGGGAGCCAAAGATGAGATCGACCCGGGTGCCGATCCATCGCGGCTCCTGGGTCTTGCGGTCGCGGCCCTGATAGAGGCCATCCGATCCCGCTGCCTGCCATTCCGTGCGCATGTCGAGCAGGTTGACGAAGAAGTCGTTCGTCAACGTCCCTGATCTTTGGGTCAACACGCCAAGCTGGGATTGCCCCGCATTCCCGCCGAGCACGCGCAAGCCGCCGACCAGCACGGTCATTTCAGGTGCGCTGAGGTTCAGCAGCTGCGCCCGATCGACCAGCGCCTCTTCCGGCGACATGAGCTGCGGTCCGCGCCAGTAGTTGCGAAAGCCGTCAGCTACCGGCTCGAGGGGCGCAAAGGAATCGGCATCAGTCTCCTTCGCAGACGCGTCCATGCGCCCCGGTGTGAAGGGAACAGTGACGTCAGTGCCGCCATCCTTCGCGGCCTTCTCGATCGCGGCGCAGCCGCCGAGCACGATGAGGTCCGCGAGTGACACCCTCTTGCCGCCCGCCGCCGATGCATTGAATTCCTTTTGGATTGCCTCGAGCTTCTGTAGGACCGTACGCAGCTGTTCCGGCTGGTTGATCTCCCAATCCTTCTGCGGCGCCAATCGGATGCGCGCGCCGTTGGCGCCGCCTCGCTTGTCGGAGCCACGGAAGGTCGAAGCCGATGCCCACGCAGCCGATACCAGCGCATTCACCGGCAGGCCCGATGCGAGGATCTTGCCCTTGAGCGCCGCCACGTCAGCAGCATCGATCAGCTGATGATCGACGGCCGGGATCGGATCCTGCCAGATCAGGCTTTCCTTCGGCACCAGTGGCCCGACGTAACGCACGATCGGACCCATGTCGCGATGGGTCAGCTTGAACCAGGCACGCGCGAAGGCGTCCGCGAATTGTTCCGGATGCTCGTAGAAGCGCCGCGAGACCTTCTCGTAGGCGGGATCGAAGCGTAGCGACAGATCCGTGGTCAGCATCGTCGGGACATGCTTCTTGGACTTGTCATGTGCATCGGGAATGGCGGCCGCGGCGTTCTTCGCCTGCCACTGGTAGGCGCCAGCGGGACTCCTCGTCAGTTCCCACTCGTGCTTGAACAGGCTCTCGAAGAAATAATTGCTCCACTTGGTCGGTGTCTGTGTCCAGGTAACCTCCGGTCCACCGGTGATGGCGTCGGCTCCGACACCGCTACGATGCTTACTCTTCCAACCGAGCCCCTGGTCCTCGATGACCGCACCCTCGGGCTCCGGGCCCACCAACGATGGATCGCCAGCGCCGTGCGTTTTGCCGAAGCTGTGACCGCCAGCAATCAGCGCCACGGTCTCCTCGTCGTTCATCGCCATGCGCGCAAATGTTTCACGGATATCGTGCGCCGCCGCGAGCGGGTCAGGCTTACCGTTCGGTCCTTCGGGGTTCACATAGATGAGCCCCATCTGAACTGCGCCCAGGGGGTTCTGCAACTGCCGCTCACCGCTATAGCGCTCATCGCCGAACCAGGTGCCTTCGGGGCCCCAATAGAGCTCTTCCGGCTCCCAGGTGTCCGCGCGACCGCCGCCGAAGCCGAAGGTCTTGAATCCCATAGACTCGAGGGCGACGTTGCCGGCGAGGATCATGAGATCCGCCCAGGAGATGCGGCGTCCGTATTTCTGCTTGATGGGCCAGAGCAGGCGCCGGGCTTTGTCGAGATTGGCGTTGTCGGGCCAGCTGTTGAGCGGCGCGAAGCGCTGTTGGCCGCTGCCGGCGCCACCGCGCCCGTCTGCGATTCGGTAAGTTCCCGCGCTGTGCCATGCCAGGCGGATGAAAAGACCGCCGTAATGACCAAAGTCCGCGGGCCACCAGTCCTGCGAATCGGTCATCAGGGCATGCAGATCCCTGATCACCGCCGCAAGGTCGAGGCTGTTGAATTCGCGGGCGTAGTCGAAGGACCGGCCCAATGGATTGGATCGTGGCGCGTGCTGATTCAGGATCTGCACATCGAGCTGATTGGGCCACCATTCGCGATTCGTACGCGCGTGGCTACTGCCCGCGAAGGGGCACTGCCCCTGCCCTGCCACGCTTTCTGTCTCGGTTGCCATAGTCGCCTCTCTCACGCCTCAGCTGCTGCACACGTCTGCTGAGCATGCTATTGCCGGCGAGAAACGAAGCGAATTCGATTTTCCCTATCGACCGGATCGAGAAAACCAATCGCCAGCGGTCGGCGTCAGCCGGAGTCCGGAGGGGCGAGGCCCCTCCGGAGGATGAAGATCTGCCGGGACCCGCTGGCGCTCACCTATGGTGGCGGTGTGCGTCGTTCCATCTGTCGGCCTCGACTATCTCCTGCTCGGCCATCTGTAAGGCCTGGAGAGCCTTCTGTCCATGGCCACCAAACTCGTGGCCCCGATTGGCGGCCTGGGCCTCTCTAATGTGCTGAATCGCGTTTTGAGTGGCTCCATACGCGTCCCTCAGATTGGGGTGATGAACCTCGTAAGCCAAGGCAACCGTTGTCACGAGAATCGCGCCCAGCGAACCGATGACAAGCTTTTTCATGATTTTCCCTCCCAGTTTGTTGGTGAAAGCATATCGCCCCCAGCCATGAGCATAATGGATATACCCAACGGAAGTGCCAGGTGTCGCCGAATGCACGCACCAGGGAGTAGAGCGGCTGCCGGGGTATCGCTTCAGTCGGACAAAACCGATCGCGAGGCCGGCTCTCCCACTCGTCTTGGGTGCCCGGCGGCGGCAAACTTGTGCGCGCCGAGGAAATTATTGCTCCACGACTGGCGACCCCTCGGGCCTAGCGGCTACAACGGTTGACCGGTGCGCGCTCCCCGCTGACTAAGGCATTGGCGCGCTCAGGCGTGGCTCGGACGATCGCTCCTCTCGCGGGCTTCTGCGAGGAGCTTCATCCGCCTGATCTGATCGGCCGCCTGCGCGGCGAGCGCTGACTCGTGATAGTGGATGGCGCGCCACCCGGTCTGCGTTCGCTTGAACAGCATCGTGACGCGGCCGCTCGGCCGGTATAGCCCCTCGCCTCCCCTCAGTCTGACGACCGAATGGAACTCGAAGAAGGCGACTGCGGCATCGCCGAATACATCGACCTTGATAGCCTCGATTCTCTTTTCCACCGTTTGTTCCAAGTGCTGCGCAAGCGCCTCGAAGTACTTCGCGATTGCGGACCACCCCAGTATCGGCTCCGGTCTCTCCATAGCGACTTGACATCCTCCCCGGCCTGAAGGCCGGAGATTCCTACGGCGCTGCATGAACGGTCTCATGCCGATTCGCTTCGACGGGTTCCTGGGCCGACGTCCCTCGGGCGGACGAAGTCTCTCCACAGGCTGCCACGCGGTGCCCCCGCGCCAAGACATTGATCGCTGCGACCCGATCGGCGTTTTCGCAGTATCCGCATGCGACGCAGTGGAACCGCGCCTGCGTTGTGCGGTTCGCAGGCTCCGTGTGCCCACATACCGGACATTGGCGGCTGGTGTTCTGCGGCGATACGGCGATGAGGATGCCGCCGCTCCACGCCAGCTTGTACTCGAGCTGGCGGCGGAACTCGAACCACCCCTGATCGAGAATCGAGCGATTGAGGCCCGATTTGGCGCGCACGTTTCTGCCCGGATGTGCAACGGTTCCCGCTGCCGACTGGGACATGTTCCGCACCTGCAAGTCCTCGATGCACACCATTGCGTGGTTTTTGCTGATGGCGCTCGAGACCTTGTGCAGGTAGTTGCGGCGGCAGTTGCCGATCTGGGCGTGAAGCTTCTGTACCTTCCTTCTGGCCTTCTGCCAGTTTTTACCCCACTTCGAGCGGCGCGCCATCATGCGCTGGCAGTGCGTGAGCCGCCGCTGGTGACGCTTGAAACTGCTGAGCGGTTCGTACACCGTGCCGTCCGAGAGTGTGGCGAAGCGCGCCACTCCCATGTCGATCCCGACGGCACTAGTGGCCGGATGAACGGGAGGGTCCATATCTCGTCGAGTCTGGATCGAGACGAGCCATCGTCCGCCACTGAAGGACACGGTGACGTTGCACACCTTCCCTGGCACGGCGCGGCTGTTGCGATAGCGCATCCACCCGAGCTTGGGCAGGTAGATTCGATCGTTGGACTGATCCAGCTGGGTGCGCTGCGGAAATCGAAAGCTGTCGCACCGCCCTTTTCTCTTGAAGCGCGGAAACGCTGCTCGTTTCTCGAAGAAGTTCCGGTAGGCGTGCTCCAGGTCCTTCAGGGAGTGTTGCAGGATTTGGGAATGGGCGGCCCTCAGCCACATCACGTCACTACGCCAGGCCGTGAGTTCCTTGCAGAGTGCAGCATAGCCGAGCTTCTTTTCTCCACGCTCGTAGCGCCATTTCTGCAAGGCAAGCGCACGGTTGTAGACATAGCGGCACGAGCCGGCGAACCGGCGCATCAAGCGCCGCTGCGCTCCATCCGGGCGCAGCTCGAACTTGTAGGCTTGCAGCCGCTCCATGCCTTCATGATAGCATTGGTCTATGGAGACAGAAAGCGACATTAGGCTTGGAAGACATTGTGTTTCCAAGATGCACGTGCACTTGGTCTTCGTTACAAAATACCGCCGACGCGTCTTTGACGCTGCAGCAATCGACGCCCTGCGCGACATCTTCCAAAGCGTCTGCAGGGACCTTGAGGCGACGTTGGTGCAGATGGACGGCGAGGACGACCACGTGCATCTGCTCGTCGAATATCCCC
>JBOIAB010000159.1:0-37686 GCA_050738635.1 Steroidobacteraceae bacterium | reverse complement strand
TCGAGACGGCGCTCGTCGCCTCCTTCGCGCACAGCTCCCCGGTCGATGACCCGGCGGACCATGAGGCGACGGTCAACGGCCATGCCGCCATCGTCGATGCCATCGAGGCCGGCGATGAGCCGACGGCCGCCGCGGCCATTCTGAAAGTGATCGACATCGGGGTGAACCGGATCGACGTCACCCGCAAAAAGCAACGAGGAACCCAGAAGAAATGAGCTCTTCCAACGACCAGGGAAGCGGCGGACGGCGCCTGCGCTCACGCGCCTGGTTCGACAACCCGGCCAACCCCGACATGACGGCGCTGTATCTCGAGCGCTACTTGAACTACGGGATGACGCTCGAGGAGCTGAAATCGGGCAAGCCCATCATCGGCATCGCGCAGACGGGCTCGGATCTCTCCCCTTGCAACCGCCACCATATCGTGCTGGCGGAGCGGATCGCCGCCGGCATCCGCGCCGCGGGCGGCGTCCCGATCGAATTCCCGGTGCATCCCATCCAGGAGACGGGCAAGCGCCCGACGGCGAACCTCGATCGCAACCTCGCCTACCTGGGGCTGGTCGAGGTGTTGTACGGCTATCCACTGGATGGCGTGGTGCTCACCATCGGCTGCGACAAGACGACGCCGGCCTGCCTGATGGCGGCCGCGACGGTCAACATCCCGGCGATCGCCCTGTCCGTGGGTCCGATGCTGAATGGCTGGCACCGTGGCGAGCGGACCGGCTCCGGCACCATCGTCTGGAAGGCGCGCCAGATGCTGGCGGCCGGCGAGATCGACTATCCGGGGTTCATTGAGCTGGTAGCCTCCTCCGCCCCCTCGACGGGCTACTGCAACACCATGGGCACCGCGACGACCATGAACTCCCTCACCGAGGTGCTCGGCATGCAGCTGCCCGGCTCCGGCGCCATCCCGGCGCCCTACCGGGAGCGCGGCCAGATGGCCTATGTGACGGGCGAGCGGATCGTGCAGATGGTGCACGAGGACCTGCGACCCTCCTCCATCATGACGCGGGACGCCTTTCTCAACGCCATCGTCGTCAGCTCCGCCATCGGCGGCTCGACCAACGCGCCGATCCACATGGCGGCGATCGCTCGGCACATGGGCGTGGAGCTGACGCTCGAGGACTGGCAGAGGTACGGCTACGAAGTGCCGTTGCTCGTCAACCTGCAGCCGGCGGGCGAGTATCTGGGCGAGGACTATCACCACGCCGGCGGTGTGCCGGTGGTGGTGAACGAGCTGATGAAGCAGGGCCTCATCCGCGAGCAGGCGCTCACCGTCAATGGCCGCACGATCGGCGACAACTGCCGCGGGCGGCAGATCGTGGATGCGGAGGTCATCCGGCCGTTTGCGCAGCCGCTGAAGATCAACGCCGGCTTCCTGGTGCTGAAGGGCAACCTGTTCGATTCCGCGATCATGAAGACGAGCGTGATCGCGGAGGATTTCCGCCAGCGCTACCTGAGCAATCCGGCCGACCCGGAAGCCTTCGAGGGACCGGTCGTGGTATTCGAGGGGCCGGAGGACTATCACGCCCGCATCGACAACCCCGAGCTCGGGATCGACAGCCGGACGCTCCTCTGCATCCGCGGCGCGGGCCCCGTCGGCTATCCCGGCGCCGCGGAGGTGGTCAACATGCGGCCGCCGGCTTACCTCATCAAACAGGGGATCACGGCCCTGCCCTGCATCGGTGACGGCAGGCAGTCGGGGACCTCCGGGTCGCCTTCCATCCTCAACGCCTCACCGGAAGCGGCAGCTGGAGGGGGACTCGCCATCCTGAAGAGCGGCGACCGGGTGCGGGTGGATCTGCGCAAGCGGGAGGTCAACATGCTGGTGCCGACGGCGGAGCTGGCCGCACGGCGCAAGGCACTCGAAGCCAGCCACGGCTATCGATTTCCACCCTCGCAGACGCCGTGGCAGGAGATCCAGCGCGGCATGGTGGCGCAGCTGGCCGAAGGCATGGTGCTGGAGCCGGCGGTGAAGTATCAGAAGATCGACGAGAAATTCGGGATTCCGCGCGACAACCACTGACGCTCAAGGCTTCGGCGGGATGTGCAGACCCGCCCGGATCGCGACCACAACGAGCTCCATGCTGGTGTGCACCCCGAGCTTCTTCATGAGTGCCCGGCGGTAGCTCTTGACGGTGGTCTCGCCGATCCCGAGGATCGCCCCGATTTGCTTGTTGAGCTTCTTGTTCAGCACATAGCCGAGCACTTGTTTCTCGCGCCCGGTCAGGCGGGCGAGCCGCTTCACCAGAACGGGGTCGGGGATGACCTCTGCCTTGCCGTTCAAGTGCGCGTGGCCACGCATCACGGCAGCGAGCAGCTCGGCCTCGCGTACGGGCTTTTCCAGAAAAGCGACGATTCCGGCCGCCATCGCCTGCGTGACGTTCGGCCGGCTGGCGTGGCCGGTCAGCATGATGACCGGCCAGCGGCAGCCCGCGGCAACCAACTGCTTCTGCAGCTCGAAGCCGTTCATGTTGGGCATGGACATGTCGATGACGATACAGCCGGGCTGCAGATCGCGAACGACCGCGAGGAGCGAGGCGCCGGAAGGGAACGCCTGCGATTCGAAGCCGGCATCGGTGAACAACCGCGCGACGCTGTCCGCCAGGTCGGGATCGTCATCCACAACATACACCCTGTCGGGCGGACTGCTCATCCGAGCTTCACTCCAGGCGGACTTCGGTCCGCGTGCCTCGTGACATAACAAACGCATCCGCGGTGGGCGGTGTTGTAAGCAAGTGTACGCCCACGCTCGGCTGACCGCCATCTCTTCCGCGATGCCGCTGCAGATCCCTGTCAGGCGGCGCACTCCGCGGTGTCGGTCGCCTCCGCGGGCGGGTCACTCACGTCAGTCAGGCAGTCGTCGAGTGTGATCCGCATATAGTCGTAGCTGCGCCGGATGGCTGTATGAATCGACTCGACATCCCTGAGCCCCGGGTGCGCGCCCAGGATCGAGGCAACGATCTGCAGCGCCTCCCATGGGTGACTGTCGTCATAATGCGCGTGGGCGCGCAGCCACCTCATTCCGGCCTTGCGCTTCTCGTCGGGCAGTGAACTGGCGTAGTGATCGGAGGAACACACGAGATGCGCCCACTCTCCGGTGGCACCCTCGATGGCGTAGTTCGTTGCCGCCACGGCCTCCGCCAGCGAGCCGCGGTCGCAGATGTACCAACACCAATGGGGCAGCGTCGCGGCGGGGGCGGCCCACGAGCCGCGCAGCAGGGTTTCCAGGCTCACGCCACTCGCCGCTGCCCACTCCACCCAATACGCCGAATGATTCTGCTCGACCCGTATATTGCGGGTGAGGAACACCCGCGCCAGCTCGTGGCCGGGCTGCCCGTACTGCAGCTTGGCCAGGTTGCGGCCCATGTACTGCGGAAACTGCTCGATCACCGGCCAGATGCGGATGAAGAAGTTCGCGCTGGCACGCACCGGCAGGATTGCATCGCGCATCTGCCGGAACAGGCGGTGATCGGCGACTGCGACCCGCAACCCCTGGACGTCGGCGACGATCTCCCGAATCCAGAGGGGGTAGCTTGCGAGGTTCTGCAGATCGCCGGCTCGTATCCAGGGGCTTGGCATGGTTATCTCCCAACTCAGAGCGGATCACACGGATCAGACGAGACCTGTCTCCCACCACGGCATGTATTCCCATCGGCCGAGGGGGTCAATACCGCCTAAAGACGGGTGGCGGCGATGCGCCCGACTTCAGGGTCCCCCCACCCCTTTTCCCCCGTCTTTAGACGGTTTGACAGGGAGGAGACCGTGTGCGTTAAGCTCGGGTGGCGTCGCGACGACTGGAAAGGTCAATAAGGAGCGGGAGGCGTGCGACGGTATAAGAGTGAGATGGCCCGGCGCTTCGAGGAATTCGACTGGTCGCAAACATCGATCGGTGCGGTGGAGCGTTGGCCTCGTACTTGGCGCAACGTCGTCGATCTCATCCTCGTCTCCAGCTTCCCGAGTGCGCTCGGCCTCGGCCCCGAGCTGATCTATATCTACAACGACCCCTTCATAACGCTCGGCGGCCCCGCACGACATCCGACGGCGCTGGGGCGTCCTGTCAGGGAGGTTTGGCGGGAGATCTGGGAGCCGGTGCTGGAGCGCCGATTCAGTGAGACTTTGTCCACCGGCCACCCGACGGGCGAGGCCGACCTCCTCATGCCGCTCGTGCGCAGCGGCTATCTGGAGGAAACCTACCTCACCTTCTCGTTTGCCGCGCTGGCGGACGATCGCGGCAATCCGAGCGGCATCTTCTGCACCGCCACGGAGAACACGGGTCTGGTCATCGCGGGGCGCCAGCTCGACTGCCTGCGCCGCCTGGCGAGCCATTGCGCCTGCGCGGAATCGCCCGCCGACGCCTGTCGCCTTGCGGCGCAGGCGCTCGAAGGGCAGCGACGCGACGTGCCCTTCGCGATCTTCTATCTGCTCGACAGCACTGGAGCGCGTATCGAGAGCATCGCGACCACCGGGCTCAGCGGTCTGCCGGCGGGCATTCCCGCGCCCGCGAGCCTCGAAACACTCCAATTGATCGATGGCGTGAGCGACAGCGTGGGCCCGGTACTTGCCAACCCGCAGGTAATCCCGCAGCAGGCATTGGCCATACCGTTCGCCGATGCCGGCCCGGATGCCCCCAAGTGCGTCCTGATCGCCGGGCTCAATCCCATGCGTCCGGTGGAGGAATCGCGCCGGTTCTTCGAGCTCATCGCCGCTCAGGTGGAAACCACCCTATCCAGCGCCAGCATGCGGGCAAACGCCGAGCGGCGGGCGCGCGAGCTGGCCGCTCTCGACCGGGCCAAAACAGTCTTCTTCAGCAACGTGAGCCACGAGCTGCGCACACCGCTGACGCTGATCCTGGAGCCACTGCGCCAGGTGCTCGATTGCGCCCAACTGGATGCGGGCGACCGGGAGCTGCTCCTGACAGCACGCCGCGCCGGCGCCCGGCTGCTGAAGCTCGTCAACTCCCTGCTCGAGTTCTCGCGCATCGAGGGGGGCCGGATCGAGGCGCACCGCCTGGCCACCGATCTCGGGCTCTTTACCGCGGACCTGGCGTCCATGTTTCGTTCCGCATTCGAGCGCGCGGGCCTGCGTTTCGAGATCGAATGCACGAGCCTCCCTGAGCAGGCGTATGTCGACCGGGAGATGTGGGAAAAAATCGTCCTCAATCTGCTCTCCAACGCGCTGAAGTTCACTCTCACGGGACAGGTGAGCATCCGCGTGCGCGCTCGCGGCGATGGCTTCGAGCTGGAGGTGGCAGATACCGGCGCCGGCATTTCAGCGGAAGACCTGCCGCGCATCTTCGAGCGGTTCGCAACGATCGAGGCGCCTCGGGCGCGGACCGTGGAGCGAACGGGCATCGGCCTTTCCCTGGTGAAGGAGCTCGTGAACCTGCACGGCGGGACGATAGAAGCCAAGAGCACCCTTGGCGCCGGCACCACCATTACCGTGCACATTCCACACGGACGAGCTCACCTGCCTCGGGATCGGGTCGCCAGCGAGGAGTCGCCATCAACAGGAGAAAGTGCCGCGCTACCCTATCTCGAGGAGGCATTCGGCTGGCTGGCTGCGGATCCCGATCCAACATCGTCGGGACCGCCGGCGGCACCAGCCGAAACTCCCTCCCGGGAGCGGATTCTCGTGGTCGATGACAATGCCGACATGCGGCGCTATATGCAGCGCCTGCTGCAGGGCCACTGGCAAGTGGACACGGCTCCCGACGGCGCCGTGGCGTTGGAGCGAATTCGCGAGCGACCGCCAGACCTCGTCATCGCCGACATCATGATGCCGCGGGTGGATGGGCTCGAGCTGTTGCGCAGAGTGCGCGCCGAGGCGGCGACGGAGCAAATCCCTGTGCTCCTCCTATCTGCGCGTGCGGGTGAGGAAGCCTCTGTAGGAGGGTTGCGCGCCGGGGCGGATGATTATCTCGTCAAGCCGTTCTCGCGCCATGAGCTGCTGGCGAGGATCGAATCGCGGCTCGCAACCGCACGCCAGCAGGCAGCGGAGCGTCAGGCCCGCCACCTGGCGGAGCACACGATCAAGGCGCGGGAGGAATTCTTCGCCGCACTGGCGCACGAGCTGCGCACCCCGGCCGCATGTCTTTTCACCTGGATAGAGCGCCTGCGGGGTCAAGGCCGCCGGACAAAGGACGCCGAAGCCCTGGACGTGCTCGAGACAGCAGCGCATGGCATAAGGCGGCTGGCCGAAGACCTGATCGATGTTGCCCGAGGGACCGCCGGCCACATGCGGGTCGATCGGCAGCCGTACGCAAACCTGGCACTACTCATCGAGGGCGTCGTCGAGGCCTATGGCCCGGCAGCCTTGCAAAAAGGCATCACTCTCGAAGCCAGGCTCGATGACAATTGCGGCCCTGTCGAAGTCGACGCCGACCGCATCCAGCAGGTCGTCTCCAACTTACTGTCCAATGCGATCCGCTTCACCCCAAGCGATGGACGGATCGAGGTGCAGTGCCGGCCCGAGGCCGACGGCATCGAGCTGCTGGTGCGCGACTCCGGCAGAGGAATCCCCGCCGATGCCCTCCCTCGCGTATTCGAGCGCTACTGGCAGGGCACGCCCGCTCTCAATGCAGACGGCGGCCTCGGCTTGGGGCTCGCGATCTGCCGGCAGCTCGTCGAGCTGCACGACGGACGGATCGAAGCGTTGAGCGAGGGTCAGGACAAGGGAGCGACCTTCATCGTGCGGCTGCCGCTGGCGAAATCCGCTGGCAAGAAGACAACGCGTCGCAAGGAGCCACTGCACGCGCGGATTCAGGATGCTGCTTTCACGGCGACCCATCTGGCCGGCCGACAGACCACCCCTCCCCGTCTTTAGACGGGTTGACAACTCCAGATTTGCGGCGGAGGTCGTTGGCAAGCGCGTGCGCCAGGCCGCCAAAGCCATCGAACAGGATCCAGAACTCCAGCAGCGCGTCGACATCGAGCTTCCCGAGGTCCGAATTCCGTAAATTCCTGACCACCCGATAAGCCCAACGGGCCATCTCCGTGCTCTCTGCCCCCGCCAGACCGTACCAACCGCGCAGGGCGTCGCCCGAGGGAGCCGGCTGTCCCAGCGCGTCAATCAGACAGGCCACGGCAACTGCCTGATGAAACTCGCGCGGCAGACCCGCCAGCTCACCCTCTTTGTGTAGTGGGATCCCGAGCTCTTCGGCTCTCGATTGGACGTATCCAGCGAATTCCTCACGATTCATGAGGATTTCCCCCTGTTTCTGCACCCCGGCTATGAAGGTGCGCTCCCAAGATGTCATCTGCTAGACAAATGAAACCAAGCATCTAACCCCAAATACATTGACGGTCAAGACGTCGAAAGATGTACCCGGCCGTCACCAAACTGTTACTAAACTGTGTCAGCCTGGGTTACGCAGCGGACCAGGGGTGGTTCCAAGGGTGCGGCGCGGCAAGCGCCGACGGTGCACGGACTATGAATCAGTACGACGTGGTTCAGGGATTGCTGGAGTGCGGCGAGAGCCGCTCGCCGTCCCCCGACAGGCTGGCAGCAGAGTTTCTGAGGGCGGTTCAAGCCCTGGGATTTCGTCACTTCGCCTGCTGCTCCCACGTGGATCCGTTCCACCCTCCATCCGATGCGGTCATGATGCACAACTACCCGCGGGGGTGGGTACGGACGTACAGCGAAGGGAGACTGTACGAGACAGACCCGGTGCTGGAGCGTGCAGCTTCCAGCCCCGTGCCCTTCTTTTGGGATGCCGCCTTTCAGACCGCTCGGATCACGAAATCCCAGAAGATGATGATGGTCGACGCAGGCGGCTACGGCCTCATCCACGGATACACAGTCCCCCTGCACTTGTCCTGGCTGCCGGGTTCCTTACGGGCGTCATGTACCGTAATTCCGGACAGCGACCTGGTCGACCCACGCAGTTACCTTGCCGCCGAGGTGGCGGCTACGTATCTGTATTTCTGTGCTTCGCGTGCTCACGCCCCTTGGCTCGCAGCCGCGCGCGTGGTGCTGACCCAGCGTGAACGCGAATGCCTCGCGCTCGTCGCGCAAGGCAAGGGCGATTGGACAATTGGGCGCGTGCTCGGTTTGGGCGAATCCACCGTGCATTACCACATCGAGCAACTGAAGCGCCGCTTGCGCGTCGTTACGCGTACGCAAGCCGTGGTGCAGGCGCTGATGAGCGGCCAAATCTCCTTCGGAGAAGTGGTTCGCAAAGCGGAAGGCGATTCTCCGCGTCCCGATAGCGCTCCACGCGCCGACCTGCACTGATTCGAAGCAATCGCCGACCGAGGACTCACACAGTCCTCCGCGTGGCGCTCCACTGGTTGACTTCGCAAGCAACCACACTCCTTCCCCTGTTTAGATAGTAGGCGCGCGGCGTGTTTTGGTGCAACTTCCGTCCACGGATTCGCTCGGTGTGGGAACCCATGATCTTCGTGGTCGATGCGGGAAACCGTCAGCACTTTGCGACAGATCTTGCAGCCATGCATCGTCAGCGGAAGGCTGTGTTCGTCGACCGCGCCGGTTGGAACCTACCAGTGGTCGCCGATCTGGAAATTGACCGTTACGACCTCCTGGAAGACACGATGTACCTGCTGGCCAAGGAGGAGCCTTCCGGTCCACTCCTGGCATCAGCACGCCTCCTCACGACTACGGGACCCCATTTGATGCAGGACCTGTATCCAGCCGCATATCAGCCGAATCTCCCCTCAGGTCCCACAGTTTGGGAAATATCGCGGTACTGCACTGCGCCAGGAATTGCTGGTCGAAGCAGGCGCCTGGGACTGTTGTGGCAGATCATCTGCGGCAGCGTGGAGGCCGCACTAGAAGCCGGCATCGACCAGGTCATCTTCGCCGCTAATCGTGCACTGCTACCCCTCGCATTGGCATGCGGATGGGACGCTAGACCTGTTGGCGCACCCATGAATGATGGCGATGACGAGATCACCGCCGTTGTCGCGAATATTACGCTGGACGGTCTTCGAGAAGTCCGCGATCGGCACGGCATCCGAGATTCGGTTCTCAACCTTCCGGCACGCAGCGCACACCCGAGGCCTCGGCACAACCCACGGGACCACTTGTCCGGGCCGGATACAGTATGGGACTTCAGCAAATTTCACGAGGGAACATAATGAAAACGCATCTCAGTCTCGACTCCGGGTCATTTGTAACGGTCGATCCCTTCAGATGCCGTGTCTGGAGCCTGAACGATCGAATAGAAGACTACGTGACCGAAGCGTCATGTCAGGCCGAGATAGAGAGTGTGGCGCGCGACGGGCAGCTGATTCCGGTCATCGGCCGGCTAATCCAAGGTGACCCGCACTTCGACGTTGAAGTCATCTGTGGCATGCGCCGTTTGTTCATTGCACGACACCTGAAGATCTCTCTGCGGGTCGAGATCCGAGATCTCACCGACCGCCAAGGGGTAGTGGCAGTCGAAGCTGAAAACTCCCTGCGCAAGCAGACTAGCCCATATGAACGCGGTCTCTGGCTTGCAAGGCTTCTAAAGCAGAATCTTTATCAATCCCAAGATGAGATGGCCCGCGAGCTCAGCATCACTCCCACGCAGGTTAGCCGCCTCCTCAAATTCGCCGAACTGCCTGCGATAGTGATAGGCGCATTTGCAAGCCCTCACGACCTTCTGGAATCCTGGGCCGTCGAGCTTCACAAGGCCTTGGCGGATGAGCGTCGCAGGCTGGTCACCGAGCGCGCCCGCGCGCTCGAGAAGCGGGTCCCGCGTCCCCCGGCAGTCGCGGTTTACCAGCTCCTGCTCGCTTCTAGAAGGCCGGTAGGTCGCAATTCAACACAGAGAGCAAGCCGGGTCGTGAGGAGCGCAACCGGAAAGCCGCTCCTACGCTTCGAACGCCAACGCAAAGAGGTGGTCTTAAGAATCCCCAATGCGCTCGTAGATACCAACATCGAGAGGGCCGTCACGCAAGCCGTCATCGAGGTCTTGCAGCGGGCGGCCGCGAAGCCTACAGCCGACGCGGCATGAGAAGAGAACATGCCGCGAGCCCACCGATGCGAGTTCCAAGGGGCAATTCATTTGGTCACTATGACGGGATATCGCAACGGGCATGTATTTTATGATCCACAGATATTCAAGCAATTCCCTGAGAACCCACGCGGCCACGCTCCGGATGCCGAATATTTCGAAGGACTGCTTTGGACTGCTTGCGAGCAATACGACGCTCGAATCCATGCCTATGTCATCGAATCCAATGTCGCCTCAATCGTTATCGAGACTCTCAGGGCACCCCTAGGATGGGTCGTACACGACCTGCTCGCGCAATATTCGAAGCACTTGGTCGGAGTACGTCGGATATCGCAAGGTAGCAGGCCGTTTCCACAGCGATACCAGGCACAAACCGTCCAACCTGCAATGCTACCCTACGCGGTTCGCTTCGTTCAGCGCAGAGAGATCCCCGCTGGTCGGCACCGCCGGGCGGTAAACCACCCATTTAGTTCCAATCTCATTTATTGCGGCCGAAGGGCGCGGCCGCAGTATTTCGTTGTCAACGCGATGCAGAAGGCTCTCCCGCTCATTGGCTATTTCGAACTCAAGGGGTATTTCGAGTTCATGGCGGCTGATGACACTCCCTCCATTGCGCATATGCTGTCCAAGAATGTCATCGGAGAATCACGCTTCGCAGACTCAGTGCAGGAGCGATGCCGCCAACCTGCCCGCGTGCCCTCGCCCGATGAGATCCTACTGGCAGTCACAGGCGCGTTGCTCCATAGGGAGCTCGAAATCGTATGCACTTCGACTCACATCGGAGCCTTAGCGAGAGCCCTCGTGGCCTGGTATGCCATGCGCACAGGCACGGCACAGATCGGCGCAGTGGCTGGTTGGTTCGACATCACGAGTTCCGACCTAAGATATTTGATTCGCGTCCATCGACAGAAGAGCCCACATCAATTCTTGAAACCACTTGCGGACCTGTTTCCTGCGCTGGATGCACCGGCGCCTCGTGCCGCCAGCTGACTCACTCAGAACCTGCAGCAATCCACGCCCACCCAAAACCCCCAGATGCACGCAGACCTTTCACGTCTCCGCGATCTCTTGGGACTGCTGAGTCGAGAGACCACACCCTTCGTCAAGTGGCGGCTCGGATCCCTGTTACTACTAGTGGCAATTTCGGCGATGCTCGCCGCTGTTGGACCCGTCGCACTGAAACTTCTTATAGACGGCTTCACACATCACGATCACCCGAGCGTCTCCCCAGTCGCATTGGTGTCCTTATATGTAGTTAGTCAGTGGTTATCGCGTGTTGCCAACGAAGCCTTGGGGCTGAGCCACCGCAGCATTCAGCGCCGCATGTTTCGCACACTGAGTGAGCGGCTCTTCGCGCATCTAATGCATCTTCCGCTGCGCTTTCACCTAGACCGACATACCGGCGCTCTAAGCGAGACGCTCGCAAGCGGCCTCGAGGGGCTCGAACTCGTTCTGACTCAACTGGCGGTCACCATATTACCGATAACCGTGCAACTCGTGACGGTTCTAGTCGTACTTGCGCGCATGGCGCCTCCTGTGTTTCTGGCGCTTTTCGGTGGCGTGCTTATCCTGTATACCGGCACGTTCATCTATTCGACCACCTCCATCGCCGAGTGCGCGCGAAGGGCGTCCAATGCGCGAGTGGAGGCCGGTGCCGCGATCACGGACGGATTGCTGAACTATGAGACAGTGAAATACTTCACGGCCGAATCAATCGTGCAGGACCGGGTTGAGCGAGCGCTCGCACGCACCGAAGTAGAATGGCTGTCCTTCTCCCGCCTCTTTGCCCGTAATGGTGTCCTGATGGCTTGCATTTATGCCATCTTTCTTTCAGCTACAGCCACATATGCGACGTTCGATGTGCTCCAGGGCGATATGACAGTCGGTGATTTCGTTCTCGTCAACACATACATGCTTCAGCTCGTACAGCCGATAGAAATGCTGGGCAATTCAGTGCAGGCATTAGCCCAAGGCGTTGCCATGCTGGACAAATTGATGCGGCTTTTCCGCGAAACCCCCGAGACTCACCTGGGCACAAGCGGGAGATCAAGTGGCGACTCTAACATGCTCGAATTCGATCGTGTCAGTCTCGCTTACCGCAAAGATAGGCCTGTGCTGAGCGGCGTTAGCTTCACGGTAGCCCCAAAGCACACGCTAGGCATCGTCGGATCAAGCGGCTCGGGCAAGTCGACCATCGTTCGACTGCTCATGCGACTACTCGAGCCCGACGACGGTCAGATTCTCCTGGATGGCGCGCCCATCTGTGACATGGCTTTGGCTTCGTTGCGGGGCGCCATTGCCGTCGTACCCCAAGATACTCTCCTCTTCAACGATACCATGGCCTATAACATCGGCTTCGGTTGCGCCCACGCCAGCCTGGCAGAGATCCAGCAAGCCGCTCGTATCGCGCACCTGCACGATTTCGTTGCGAGCCAGCCGGACGGATATTCCACTCCTGTGGGAGAGCGGGGACTAAAGCTCTCTGGCGGCGAACGACAGCGCGTATCGATTGCCCGCGCGGTACTCAGGGCGCCCCGCATTTATGTATTCGATGAGGCAACTTCCTCTCTAGATAGCAAAATCGAACAAGATATCCTCGAAAGCCTGCGGGAGATCGCCAAGCACAGCTCAACCCTGGTAATCGCGCATCGTCTCTCCACCGTAGTCCACGCGGACGAGATTGTGGTGCTGGAGGAAGGGCGGATCATTGAGCGAGGCATCCATGCCAGCCTACTCCGACAGAGCGGCCGATATGCCGCCCTATGGCGGGCGCAGCACGCCGGTGCCGAGGCGGCATAAAAAGCAGAACGCCCGGAGCGATGAATGCGCAGCCTACCGTCCCCCCTCAAACGACTTCAAATCACGTGGCAGCCGTGCCCCCACTGCGGCGCGCTGGGGCCTAGCACGGAGCAAACCTGGACCCCCCGGACACTCCAGCCACTATGCTGCAATGCGTCGGTATATTCCGCAGACCTTGCCACCGATAGTCCCTCACTGACCACACGAAACAGGAAACCCACGTTGTGACCGGCGTCGTGCGTAAGGCAACGCCGGACAACCCAGGGCACGGGGAGCAGGCGCAAAACCACCGCGAAATCAGCAGGTTCGACGCTAAAAAGTTGGTTTTTGAGCTGCGGAATGGGCACGTCTCCATCGGCCCCATGGACAATAAATACTCGCGCTCCTCTAGCAATCGGAAGGCCTCATGGCTCGCCGTCTGACTTCCATGAGAAACTTTAGAAAGCGGCTAAGCTGCTCATACACGTTGTACTCCTCCCGTTCTTGCATCCCGAATTTCTCCTGCACTACCTTCCGCAAAGACTGTGAAAACAAAAGCGTGAGGTCACCCTTTCGCACCGTCCGCTCCTTTATTACTCCGCAGCTCTCCATTTCGATGAGGGCTATCTCCAACTCGCTTAACACAAAGTGCATGTAATGGATCAAGCTCGCCCTCATCTTCATCCACGCCGACTGATATAACGGATAGCCCCACGTCTCGTATGTAGAAAACCATGCCTCGGTGTGCGGTAGCCGCTTCGGGTCTTCCCATCCCAGTGATCGTCGCAAGGACCAGTCTATAGCCACTCCTTCAAAGTCCCGGTAATACACACTCCCCAACGGGGTCATGCGGGTCGACAGCGAGAAAAGCAAATCCTGCGCATGCGCCTCCAATAGCAATCCACAATCGAAGAGGAGATCTACCCAGGTTTTCGCGATTTTCTCGATCAGAAGCTCTTGGATGAAATCGCGCCAATGCATCCCCCCTTGCTCCCACAACTGAACAATCAGCGGCCGACTTCCACTGGAACTCCCCATTAGGGCGAATAATGGTGCGGCGACTACCCCACCCGTACGCACTTCCTGGGGAATCGACCGAAATATCATGCCGCATTCCGGCATGACACGAGGTACAAGACCAAGCGACTCAGGAAACCAGCGTATGGCCGCGGGCATTGAGTACTGACACTCCCGCACCAGACTCGAGAACCCGACGCTGCTTGCAACTCTGGCTCTCTGCAGCCGCCGATCACCCACTATCTGGGAATGCAGTGATAATTTCGCAAATATCGCTTGGCTTCCCTGGCCCTCAGGCCACACCAAAAGAGTTCTAATGCTCGACGTCGGTGTCGCCAAGAAGCGCCACCCGTAAGCTTCCGCGTCTCGCGCGCGCGCATAGCTCAAGAATTCCCTGTAGTGCTCCAACTCCCACGGATGCACCGGAAAGAGGACGCTGCTTCTAGGCCCGCCCGCCTCGCAAATCGTAAGCTCCTCGCCATCGTTGTTCTGTTTACCATAAACATAGAAGTACCGCCTCTCCACCAAAAAACACGGCAAACGAAAGACCGAGCAATTTTCTGGTAGAAATCGCCTGTCGAACGACTCACCAGGCGTGGAACGCCGTAAGCACCCGGGCCGCCAAAGATTTCGCTGCTCAAACGCGAGAAACTGCCGAAGGCTCTCCGGTAACTCTTGAGTCACATCAGACGTCACAAATCCGCTTTCCATATCTGCCGACCTCAACTGGAGCTCTCTCCGACCGATTCGTACTTTGCCGCTGCGCCCCTCTCGTGTTCTCTAAGCTTTCGGGCTTACAGTGTACATGGCAACGCGCAGAACGCACGCGTCCCTACACTCAACATCCTTGAGACCTGGCACCGCATTGGTTCGGACAGCGTTGCGGCCGAACCCGTTCCGCCCTCATCCTCTCCGAAGCAATGCCCAGCGTGCCCAACGCCGCCGCAACATATTGCTGCAACATATCGTCAACAACTTCTTGATAAGGAAAGTGATTATCGACATGCCCACTTCTGGCATGGATACGCATCTCCTTCACTCACATCGTCGGTCCACCATTTCAAGGCCCATCGCAATGTACTGACCTGTCACAGCTTGTTATAAAAGCACCACGCGCTCATCATCTTGGTGCCGCTATTCCAGCGGTTTCTTGATCAGACAAACCAGGAGAAACGTCATGATTAATCTCGGCCACGTATCAACTGAAACGAATACCTCAAAGATCGGCCAGGTTACCGACGGCGGCAAGCCGCAGTTCGTCCTCTAAGGTGTAACTGTCACCTATGACGCTGTAACTGTCATAGCACTTGGCATGCAGCCCCGGACCCATCCGAGGCTGCATGCCTCTTTCTCCCTGCAGACAACCGTGTGCCACGCTATGAACGGATACCACATCCCCGAGCACGTACATCTCGCGATAGAGGGAGACGCCGCGGTTTTCATGGACCTACGATTGGACGAGTACCGTATGCTGTTCGGCACTCAAGCAAGAGCGTTCCATTCTCTCCTTACCTCCTCTCGCAACGGTTTTGCCCGAGATATTACGGTAGACGGGCCTCTCCAGGACCTCTCGCTTGACGAAGTGCTTGCCGATCTCCTCGCCAATAAGCTTCTGCAGCCCGGTCTCCAGGGTTCGATCTCAGCCTTGTGCCCTTCCATTCCGCTTCCCGCGGAAGAGCTTCTTGATGATCAAGTCGCCGGCCCCCTTAATATGCGAGCCACCGACGTCCATAGATTCTTCGTCGCATGTTTAGTAGCAAGATGGCGCCTTCGTTACACAAGCATCGAAAGCACTGTCGCCTCTGTCGCGGGCTTGCGGCGCCGGGAGGTAGGCACCAACTGCGTCTGGCCGGCAGCACGCCGACTTGTGCGCATATACAATGCTTTACGCCCGCTTTTCCTCCAGCGCACAAAGTGTCTTTTTGACTCCCTCTCTCTGATTCAGTTTCTTGCCACCTACAATTGCCTGCCGCAGTGGGTTTTCGCCATACGACTCGAGCCGTGGGCCGCGCACTGCTGGGTGCAAATGGACAAGGTAGCATTCAATCAGGATGTCGAGGATGCCCGCACCTACCTACCAATCTTTATTGTTTGAGGGAGGTCAGCTCCGTGCACAGATATATCGTTGCTGTGGGCGATCCAGCCGATGCGCGCGACACCGCGAGGCTTATCGCCATAGAATCATCACTGCGCACGCCTCCGGATATATGGGTCGTGGCGCATAGTAGCCCCGGAGTGAGGGTCCTATACCAACCGGCATTCCGCGCGCATACGGACATGTATCCGCTAGCCAACGATAGAGGCGTAGTAATTGGCGAGATCTACCGTCGAGACGTTGGTTACGAAGGAAAGCCCCCTCCAATTAGCTTCGACTCGGCGGCGACTGCGCGTATAACGATGTCGGCCGGAGCCCACTTGATTGAATGCTACTGGGGTTCTTACGTGGCCGTTTTTAACACGGGCAGACCGGGCTCCTGTTGTGTACTGAGGGACCCAACGGCCGGTCTCGCCTGCTATCACATCACCTGGGACACCGTTCACGTATTCTTTTCAGATATTGAAGACCTTAAGCGGCACATTCCGGTGCGGCCGTCCGTCAACTTGCGGCACCTGGCAGCGAGGATGCTGGCAGGAATTCAGCTAACCAGAGAGTGTGGGCACTCGGAAGTCGAAGACATCTTGGGCGGCGAGTGTGTGACGATCACGCGCGGTGTCGCAAAGCGCTCCGTTCTGTGGCACCCAGCCAAGTTCTGTGTCGAAAATAGCCTCGAGGAGCCGCAAGCCGCAATGCGCGCAGTGCGCGCCAGTGTGATGCAAGCGGTTCGGGCGCAAGCGGCGCGACATTCCAGCATTTTGGTCCGCCTCTCTGGCGGCCTCGACTCATCCATTGTGACGTCCTGCCTACCTCGCGAGGGCGACAACCCGCATACCACCTGTCTCAATTTCTACATCCCCTCAGACGGTAGCGATGAGGCGAAGGGTTTGCTTCTACCCGGCTTTACTGAGGAGAATCTTGCGAAGCTGCGGCGTGTTATCGCTGCAGCAGACGAGCGCGAGTTCGCGAGAAAGGTTGCTACCCGATGCGGCTTCAGATTGATCGAAAGAGAAAAGCGTGTAGCGGATTATGACCTTGAGAAGATCTGGAACGCTCCTCTTTCTCCGCGACCGACGAACTACATTTTTGTGATTGACGAAGATCAAGTTGAAAGTGAATGCGCGAAAGAGAGCGGCGCCTCGGCATGCTTTACGGGAGAGGCGGGAGATACGGTATTCTTCAATACGCTCCGAGCAATCGGCGCGCCTGACTACGCTTATCTTCATGGAATAAGCCGCAGCTTACTCAGTCACATCGATTACACCGTCAGATTGAGCGGGGAGTCAATCGGAACCGTTTTAGGTAAGGTGATTAAATATGGGTTCCTTCGACGCCGTGTACCCCTCCCGTACGAGCTAATGAAACAGCCTCATCTTCTCGTCGACGACGTCGCAGCGGGCATACCGGCGGACTATTTTCGCCACCCCTGGGTAGATATGGTACCAAGTCTGTGTCCCGGAAAAGTCACGCACGTTATAGGCGTCGCAACTTCCGTGGCAACATACCATCACGCATATCACCGGGAGCGGCTTGCCCCGGCTGTAAATCCGCTGAGTTCCCAACCCGTTGTTGAAACCTGCTTGAGGATACCGTCCTATGTCCTATCGCATAACGGAATCTCGCGCGGACTCGCGAGACACGCCTTCCGAGAGCTCTTACCCGTGGAGGTCGTCGGAAGAACTGTCAAGGGAACATCAATCGGCTTTTGGCAACGCCTCGTGCGGCACAACATAAAATACATCAGAGATTGTCTGCTTGACGGACGACTGACCCGAGAGGGGTTGCTCGATCGCCGAAAGTTGGACGTGTATCTGACCGCGAATCAGCCCTTTATCACAGTGCAGCCGCAGCAGATTATGGATTACCTATCTTGCGAGGCCTGGCTCGCTCAATGGACTTCATCCTGATATGTCTGCAAGGCGGGCGTAGAGTCCGAGTGCTTACCTAAGGTACTTCAAGGTTAGCCGGCTCTGGGCGCTGAGGGAAGAGCGCGCCGGCCGATCCAAAACAGTTAAGGCTGAGTGCTCCCGCGAGTGGCTGTTTCGACCCGACGGGCTGTTGGTATACAAGGAAGGCGACGATCCGGATTGAGGGCCATCTGATTATCGCAGAGTCCTTCCCATAATCTGTACATCCAGGTACTCGCCGAGTCCTTTGATTCGTGCCCGTTAAGCCAAAAATCGAACCATTCAACGTTATCGCCGGACGAAATCGATCTATTCCACGGCTGCTGGAGTTCGTGAAAATCATGGCCATCCAGCATGATCATAAAAACCGGCTTGCCCAGGTCTCTAAGACCCTGAAGCCACGCCCAGTCTTGAAATACATTCCTCGGGTCTAGCACGGTCATAAGTAAGGGACTGCGTACGTGCTCTAAGTTGAAAGAAGGCGAAAGCCGAATCCATGCCTTCAAGAACCGCCCGAAAGGCGGCCCCCCATAAAGTGACCTTACGTCAACGTCATTGTATCCGGCCATGTACTCGAAATAGCCGCCGCTTTGGCTTTCCGTAACGGAAGCTGCGGAGAAGACCCCTGGGTCGTGCACGAGCGCCCATTTGACGTACAGGCCGCTGACGCTAAATCCAATTATGCCCACTCTTCTGGGATCGATGAGATGCTGCTGACTCAAGTACGCTATTGCAGACCGATAAACGGCGATCGCCGAGTCAATCTCCTTTAGTTGTCCCCGGCCAGCTGCATCTTCCGGCGGAGTCCATGTATCGTCCAGCTGTAATACGAACATCCCGCGCGCGGCCAACGGCTGCGCCGCGTATGCTGTCGAAAACGGGCCAAAAAATGCAAAGCGGTCGGGGCTGAAGCCATGCGTTTGAATAACCAGCGGATAGCGATGTCCCTGCTGATAATTGACTGGCCAATATAGGCCGCCGGAGACGGAGCGCCCGGTCGATAACCGCCACTTAATGAGCCGTTCTTTCGAAAGAAGTACGTCGCTGAGCTGTGGATTTAAGTTCCAGAGCAGTCTGCCCCTCTTTTGAGCGGCCCGTTTGTAATACAGCTCCGGAGGATCGTTCATGCCTTCCTTCAGGTAGACGTCGAGTCGCGAGGAAACCAGCCCTTCCGCGCGCCGCCAGCCTTTCCCCGCCTTACGAACTCCGATAACCTCGGCGTCGGAACAGCCATGACGGTCTGGCCGCGGTGCCTTACCGCTCACGTGCCTTAGCAGCTTTAGGAGCATGCTATCGGCAACGCAGGTTAATATCCCCCCTCGCCACGCAATCGCTGTACTACAACCGGGAATCCGTCTAGCAATTCCACCCTCAACATTCACCTCAACCGCCGTCCTTTGCGATGCTTCCATTCTCTCTTGATCCGAACTGTCGGCCCTAAGAGGAAGGAGCGAATCGCTAATGACAACGCTGCGGCTATCCCGCGACCACACAAGATGCGCAAACCCAAAAACTGGTACATTCAGAAGGACACGACTCCGCCCTGAATTAGTGTCAACCAAGACGTAGCGTGAGAGATATGAATCCTCACTTCTCTCGAATTTTCCGAGGCCGGACAACATCAGCCGTACAATGTAGTCTCGATAGCCCCGCCAAGCCCCCGGCACGTGCGAGACCAGTAGATTTTCCGGCACCACAACGTATTGTCCGCTCGGAGAGACGGAGACCGCGCCCTCATCTCTTCCCCACGGGTCGCCATCAAGGACGCTACCGGGGAGCGCCGTGACTTCTCTGAGGCCACGCCCGCTCTCTATAAACAGGCGCCTCTCGCCCCGCCGGCCCAGCACACCATGGGCTTTCTCGCCGGCGATTAACTCTCCAAGGCGTTGCGTGGTCACGACTAAGCCACGCCTCGTGGTACCTTCACCCCACAAACTCTCCGCCGGCGGAAGGGCTTCGTAGGCGGCAAGCCCTCCGTTACTATCAGCGTCATAACTTGTGACGCCGGTCGGATCCTTTGTGAGTTCCCGAAGGGTGTGCGTCTTCAGCTCCAGCTGAAAAGCCTGTTGTTCGCTTCCGCCGGTATGCCCAAGGAATACCAAGGAGTGTCCATCCGAGCTCCAGGCAAGCGAATCGGGATCTATTGCCGGGTCGACTGTTTGAGACTCCCAGTGCAATAGTATTCTTGGTCGCTCGGAGGCTACCTCGTTGGTTTTCCACTGAAGCATCGTATAGTCATTCGATCCACGTTCTACGTTCCCTCGGCGCAATACGACCACGAACTCGAGTCCATCTGGGGAAAACGCCGCGACCTTACCGCACGACAGCCCGCCGGTCAGATAATCGGGGCTGGCCAGCTCCGTCATCTCTACTCCCTCCCGCACCGTGGCCGGCCGCGCCGCCCTAGCCGAATGGCTCATGACCACCCCACAATAGGACACGCACATGCATGCGCCCATCAGTACGCGCGCTAGCCGCGACGTCCTTGCGCCTCTTATCTCCTGCCCTCCCGGTCCGGGTATGTCAACACACCTCAGCTGCCGCAATGTAACTACCACCCCATACCAACGCCAACGTACAGGACTCTCCCAAGAATGTTCATTTCCGCTGCATCATAGCCAACTTCGTCAAATTCATAGTTCGAGAACTGGGGAGCGCGGTTAGAAAGGTTCGTTGCGCCCAGCTCTACGTAGGCGCCCTTTAACCACCCGCTTTCAGGGATCAGCCGCCTTCCGAGGTCCAGGCGCAAATTGGCGTCCAAGATCCAGAAATTGCCGATTAGCCGAGTACTGTCATAATCTTGATATGACCCGGTGTATCGACCGTCAACGTAAGCGCTTACCCACGAGCTTTTCCACCCCATCCCAACAGTCCCCTTCCATCTGGGCGCCCAGTCCCCGTCGTCCTGAGCCGTGCTCACCGCTTCAACCGCGGGTGCTCCGGGTGTCAACGCTTCAATGTATCGGTAGGTTTGACTTGCATTTAACACAACAGAAATCGTGCCCTGGCCAAGAAGGCGGCCGTATTCCACTTGGTAGTCGATCCCTGCAATATTGATAGACCCGAAATTGACTTCCGAGTCATTCACCTCATCGATGTCGCCCGCAGAATTCCGAATCACACGGCCGGCGAATGCGTCCGCGTTATCCACGATGACCTGCGGTAGCATTACTTGAATGCTATTGTTTTCTCTTACTAGCCAATGCGTTATTGAGATCGCCAGCCCGGGCATCGCTGGGTTTGAATAAACTAAACCGATGCTGCGTGAGATGCCCGTCATGGGCAGCAAATTGGGATTGCCTCCACTTACGAGCTGAGCGATCACGGTTGTGCCGGTGAGGGGGTCATTGATTTGGGTTGGCGCTTCTCCCTGCGCGCCGTGGAGGTCCGGTAGTGATGGGGCTTCGAAGGCATCAGCGTAGCTACCACGCACAAGCAGCCCATCAAGGGGCCTGAACTCAACTCCGAATTCACCCGTGGTGCGGCCTCCGAAGTCACTATACTGATCGTGGCGGCCCGCGACCGTCAGCGCCAACAGAGCCTCGGACCGACGCGAGCGCGGGTGGCGAATCAGAGGAATCCTTGCTTGAGCGAAACCGGCGTTATATGACCGGTGATAGTTTTGTCGTGTATTTGGCTGATACGATATGTTGTATATGTAATTCAAGTCTAGGGCACTTTTGACGTAATCTCCTCCAACCACAGCCTGGATATCTCCCGCCGGGAGGTGCAGAATGGGTCCACGTATAAATGCTTCGGCCTCCCGATCACGGCCCATCGATTTTTCGGCCCCACTTATGGAGAGCGAATCGAGCACAGATTGCGGCGCGGCTGGACCGACTATGAATGGATTTAATGCCGACGCCGGATCGGATGAGTTGAGAGCATTCTGGATGGCATCTCCGTTCTGAAAGAAGTTATGGTCAGTCTCCTGGGTCCAGTCGGTCGACTGCCAAGCAGAGACCTCCCATTGCCACCGATCGGCCAGCGTGCCCTTGATTCCGACTAACGGGCGGAAGAAGTCCATATCGTACTCACTGGAACGCGGCACTTCAGTAAGCCATTCGTTCACCGTCACCGTTTCACCGAATGGATTGTAAGGGTTCGCTGGCGGCACTGAATTTCCGAAAAGAAACTGGTAGCCGGCCGCATCGTGTAGCGTTTCGTGCGTGTATATCAATTCGCTGAATAATTCGACACTAGGCGTTAGGTCCAGGTGACCGTCCGCTATAGTCGCGGCACGATGTGCGGAGGGAAGAATCGCCTCTCCTTGAAGAAGCGAACACTGATTCAAGACGCCATACATGAATTGCGAAAGAGCAGGCGCGCCACTCTTTGTCGAGCCCGCAATCCCGGCAAAGGTTGCGCCACTGCCGACTGGAGCTCCGGGGAGCGGGGCGCCACTGGCAGAAAACACGTTTCCGGGAGAGCAGACGTCGAAGTTCCCGTCAGGACCCCCGGAGCTCGTATAGTCATTGCTGGACGTTAGCAGGCGCTGCGTGTTCAAAAGCCCCCCGTCGATTCCGAAGCTCCCAATGATTGAAAGCCCGCCCCTATCCCATTGCTTTCCCCACACCAGGTCGAATCGAGTGGTACTTGTATCTTTTTCCCAGCCGTATTTAGCGTTCAACGCAAATCCAGCGAAATCCTTGCGTAAAATGATATTAACGATTCCGCCTATCGCGTCAGATCCGTAAATGGCAGAAGAGCCACTCTCGTCCACTTCGATTCTTTCCACTGCTGCGAGAGGAAGATTATTCAGGTCAAAGTAATTCGCACCCGAGATCAACTGCGAGGAACCCGAGTCCTCCAGCCGGCGACCGTCTATTAGAATTAGGGTACTGCCAACCGGCAGCCCCCTGAGAGTTACCGTTGTCGCTAGGCCTTGTGCAGTTTGTGGCGTCGTGACCGACATGCTCGGCAGGGTGTTTACGAAGTCGGAGATCGATGTTTGCCCACTCTGATCAATGTTTTCTCGATCGTAGATTTGAACCTCTTGCGGCCCTTCGTTCGAGCTAGCTGGCAGGCGAGATCCCGTGACGACGACCTCTTGAAGATGTCTTGGAGTCTTTGAAGACTCGGCTGGCTGGTCATCGGGATCTCCGACGTGATCTGACACTTTTTCGTCACGAACCGGTTGTACCTGGCTGCTACTCGAAGATCGTGGGAATTCGGTTGAAGAGGCGACCGGTATTATTTCAATGGTGTGCTGGCTAACCACAACATACCGGAGACGAGTCCCCTTAAGTAGTCTCGCGAGCGCGCTTTTAGCGGTGTACGTTCCCTTCAGTTGTTGTGTTCGCAGGCCGGCTGTCGTGTAGTCTGGCGCGAAACTGAGTTGCACATGCGCTTGTGCACCGAACTTTAGCAGCGCTTTATCCAGGTTTTGAGCTTGTATGTTGAATGTCACAAGCTTGTCCAAATCTCCCGCCAGCGCTGCGGGGATGGCACTCATGAGCAGGAGCACAAAGAAGACTGCGAATAACCCTGCCGACGGTTCTGAAGACTCAAATCCAAGATGTTTAGGTTTTTGCGTGTTTCGAGCAGAAATCATGGAGTTTGGCCGTTCTTTCGTACTGTCTATAAAAGGCGATGCTGAATGCCGCACATCGCCGAGCCCCACGCGGTTTTGACCGCGCTATGTAAATATTCGGTAAGAAAACGCGTATGAGGAAAAATCACGAACGTATGAAGACGGGAGCGCAACCGGACTACCTGCCCATGAGCGTTGCGTCCGGCAGACGTTATTCAACGAGACGAGGCCGCGCCTGCTCGAAGCTATCGTGCCGTAGACGTCTGGGAGCGCATGTCAATGCGGACAGTGGCTCCCTTTTCTTTTATGGTTATGGGGAAAATTGCCTTCAAGCTCTCGAGCCAATCGTCAATCTCGTCGTCGAAGACGATTCCGCTAAACCGAAGCGCACCGGCGTCCGGACTCACGACAATGCGACGAGATGAGTAGCGATCCACGGTTTCGATGACGTACCGGAGTGGCTGATCATCGAATGTCAATCGACCGTGCGTCCACGCGGTAGCGGCCCCGGTGTCCGCCGGCTTAATGACACCGAGTGCTCCGCTGTCACCGAAGGCGAGTTCTTCGCCGCGGCCCACCCTGATCGGGGCCAGATCCGGCCGTGCTGTGGGTGCCGGGTTGCGCCCACGCGGTACCGACAGCGACGACCGCCTAGAGATCTGTACGACGCCTTCCGTTACCGTGACGACGACCCGATCAGATTCCCGCGTCACCAGGAACGCGGTCCCGACGTCTTCGATCGTACCGTCACCCGCGGCCACGATGAACGGCCAGCTCGGATCGTGCGCGACCTTGAACCAAGCCTGCCCTTGAATGAGGTTAACTGAGCGACGTTGCGCCGAGAACGCGACCAGCAGCTTTGTCTGACCGCCAAGGGTGATGGTCGAGCCGTCGTCGAGATGGACCTGCTTGAGTCCGCCGACCGCGGTTTGATAGACAATAGGCGCGGAATGACCGCCGACTGATCCGAACCACCGAAGCGAGAAGACGACCAGCGCCAAAACGGCCGCTGCTGCAAGGCCACCGGACACCCACCACCATTTGCCTGCGCCCGGGCGTTGCTCCCTGGCCTTGCTCGTCTGATGAGTGTTTAGCCACTGCGCGATCGGCACAGAGGTGTCGTAGAGATCCGCCTCGAGCTCAGCTTTGCTCGGGCGTGGCCGCTCCTTATATACGTCGCGCTCGGCCAGCAGCCGGCTCACATCATCGAAGGCTCGTCGATTCTGGGGATCCGCATACCAGTCCTGCCATGCGCCAGCCACCTTGCTGGTGAGCTGCTTCTCTTCGGCCGCGCGCATCGTGGTGTACCAGGCGAGCGCTTCAGCCCATCGGCCTGCAGTGCCCTCTTTGTCCTGATTGCTCACCGCGTACTCCGCGTCGCGTCAGCCGAGTCCAGGCATGACTGCAGATACTCGAGCGCGCGCGCCAGATGCTTTTGGGCCATTCGCCCGCTGATCCTCATCTCGCGACCGACCTCATCGAAGGTCAGGCCATTCATCACGTGGAGAATGAATGCCTCGAGGCATCTTGGCGGCAGATTCCCTATTGCCCGCTCCACGATGGCGAGACGCTGTCTCGCCTCGACTGTCGACTCGGCCGAACACGCTCGCGTCTCTACTTGCGGCAGAGCACGGGCATAACGCTCGTGCAGCACCCGCTGTCGCGTGCGATCCGTCGCCAGGTTGACGGCGACCCGCCACACATAGCTCGCCAGGAAGCTGATCGTTCCGGGGCGGTCCAGCGCCAGCATCTTGGCGAAGGCTTCCTGAACGATCTCCTCCGCGTCGGCGACAGATCCGGTTCGCACTGATAAAAACCGTACTAAGGCCGCGTAGTGGTTACGGGAGATCTCCGCGAGCGCCTCGATTCGCTCCGGTTGCGGAGCCGCTGTACCCGCGCAATCGCCCGCGACCTCGGGCGGCTCGGGAACCTCGGGCACCGATTCCAGAGAAATGGGCTCGCCGTCGCTGGCAGCCACGGCTAAATTTCCCCGGGTCTACACATAGACGGATGGGCGGCCGTTTTACGAACCACGGCCTGGCGATTCCCGGAGTCCATGAAGGACCGAGAAGCCCGTGGCATTCCCGAACGTGCCCGCGCCCCCATTATTCTTGTAGTGGCCGCTGCTATATCCGAACCCGTGATGCGCGGCGCGCTCGAGCCCCCCCTGCGCCGTCCCGCTGCGATCGTGGATCTCGGGTCGCCTGGGCGACCGATAGAGGATCGAAAGCCTGCGCAGAGCGCGTTCACACGCAAGAAAAAATAAGCCATTTTCCCCACCAGAGAGTCTTGACGTCCGGGACTCTTATTGACGAATGGATATCTGCAGCCGGCGCATCAGATCACTCTTATGATCGTGACAACATGTAGCTGCAGAAATCTTGTGCGTGGTTTCCTTCCGCACCTAACACCACGCGACCCGCGCGCATCCTACGCGCTTGACACGCTCACTCGCCACGCTTGTTGTGGGGTACTTTTCAAGCGTCTGAGGGGGAGGAAGGATTCGGAGTTGACGCCAATAACTCCGCGACAGCGCGGACGGCAAAATCCCTCCTCGCAGGTGGACGCCGAGACCCCTCCGTGGCCATAGCGTCGATCAACTAGAGCAGTGCCATCCGTCTGGCGATAGCACGTGCGGCCCGCTCATCCCGCGCAACCCTAACGTCTCGTCACTGTCGATTATTCCGCGCGGCACGACTAGAGTCGCGCAGCCGTACGCAAACAAGAGATGCGTGTACTCGGGCAAGACCACCCGTCTCATGTTGAGAATGCGCCAAGTCCTGGATGTATGAGCCGCCCAGAATCCACCCTCGCGATCTCTCGAGGCGTGACGACTACGCCGCCACGCAGTCATGACGCGGCTGTCAGCGCGTTACGCGCGTCTGATCAGGATCTGCCGAATGCGGGGCTGCTCCCGCGAGGACGCCAAGGAGTTGGTTCAGGAAGCCTATCTGCGCCTGTTCGAGTATCAGCGGTCGGCCAGAGTGCGAGATGCGGACTCTTTGCTGCGCCGAATAGTCATCAACCTCTCGATAAACCATTACCATCGCGCCCTGGCGGCGCCCCTCCGGTTTGAGCGCCTCGACAGGCTCGATGCGCGCGGGATGCTGATCGATCCGGCACCCGGCCCGGAGCGCACGCTTGCCGCCGAGCAGGAGCTGGCTTTGGTCGTGGATCTGCTCAGCGCCGTCAGTGAACGGATTTGCCGGATCTTCATCGCGCAACGGATGGGATATCGCCACGATGAAATCGCAACCGCATTCGGCATCATGCCGAGGACCGTCGAAAAGCACGTGGTGTCCGCAGGCTCGGCGCTGAGGGAGCTGATGCCTCAGATGTGCTCTTCGAACCACCCCACCATCCGCGTGGAATAGTCCACCATCGCGGGCCACTTGCGTACGCCGTGCCCTTCCTGCGGGTAGGTCACCAGCACCGATTTCACCCCGTTCTCGAGCAAAGCGTTGTGGAACTGCACCGCCTCCTCGGGCGGGGTGCATCGATCGAGCACGCCACAGGTGGACAGCGTCGGGGTCTTCGTCTTGTGCGCGTGCATGATCGGGCTGCGCTCGAAGTATTTGCCGCCGGGGTTGATGTAGGTGTCCTTGAGGAAGAGTGCCACGAAGTGCCCGATGTTGGAGATGAGGTGCTCCGTGACCTGGTTCGTGACGGGGGAAACCGCGACGGCCGCCTTGAAGCGTGGGTCCTGCGTGATCAGCCACGCCGTCATGTAGCCGCCGTAGCTGCCTCCCGTGACGCCGAGCCGGTTCGGATCGGCGATGCCGCGCTCGACCAGATAGTCGAGACCGGACAGATAGTCATAGGTGTCCGCTCCCCCCATATCCCCGAGGATGGGCCGCACGAACGCCTGTCCGCGCCCGGTGCTGCCGCGTGGGTTCGGGAGGAAAATGGCGTAGCCGCGCTTGAGCAGCAGCAGCGACCCGATGCTCCGGCGGCCCATCCAGAAGGGCCGGTAGTGCCACACCGGGCCGCCGTGCACGTTCAGGATGACGGGATGAGGCCCCGGACCCTGGGGCTTGAGCAGCAGGCCCTGGATCTCCAGGCCATCGGGCGCCTTCCACTTCACCGTCTCCACGCCGGCGAGCACGGACAGCGCTTCCCCGGCGCCGGGATCCAGGGACTTGATGGCCTGGTAACGGCCCTTGCGGATGGTCGCGATCTCCGGCGCGCGCTTGAAACCCTCGCCCACCAGCGCGCAGTCGCCCGGCTCGCCGAAGCCTGCGATCACCGTGTAGAAGCCGCTGGTCGTGATCTCCTCGCTCTGCCAGACCTCCTCGAGCTCGCCTGACTGGATGTCGTAGAGCGCAACCACCGTCTCGAAACCGCGATGCCCCGCGAGCAGCAGGTGTCGAGCGGACCGCCACTCCGTATGCGTGACGTCGATCCCGCGGGTGTCGATGTTGCGGGTCTCGCGAGTCTGGGTGTCGATCAGCTTCAGGTCCCCTGCCACGAGCCACCGGTCGCTGCACAGCGCCTCCACCACGGCGATGTGACGCCCGGACGGCGAGCCACTCGGCCAGCCGAGCTGATCCTGCGGGGTGTAGATATCGCGGCTGGCGCCGCTCTCCGTCTCGATGACGGCCAGCCGGGCGGTGTACCAGAGCCCTTCGCCGGGCCCTGGCGAGACGATGGCCGCTATAGCGTCATTGCCACACCAGGCCGCCTCCCAGATGTTGCTGCCCGCGGGGCTGAACTGGCTGACGCGGTTTTCCTCGAGGTCGTAGACCCAGGCGCGCCGCCAGCGGTAAGCCTCCGCGCCCGTATCCACGGTCGGTAGCCAGGCGGGATGATCCTGCGCGGTCTTGGTGGTCGCGGCGCCCTGCGCGCCCGAAAGGTCCGCCCCGTGCCCGGCGACGCTCAGCAGGATGCGGCGCCCGTTGGGCGACCAGTGCAGGTATTCCACCCAGCCGTCGACGGCCGGGGTGGACCGGCACTCCCCGCTGGCGACATCGAGCAGGTAGAGCTGGGAGTCGCCGGCTTTGCGCCGGTCGGAGAGGAAGGCGATGTGCCGGCCGTCGGGCGACAGCCTGGGTGCGCGATCCGTGTTGGGGCCAAAGGTCAGCACCCGGGTGTCGCCGGTCGTCAGGTCCGTGCGGCAGATGCGCGAGATCGCCTCGTTCCCGGAATCGACCAGCGTGCCGGTGAAAACGGCCTGGGTGCCGTGCGCCGTGATCTCCGCCGCGTCGGCGATCAGCCCGCTGCCGGGCCGGCGGAAAGTACGATAGAGCGACTCCGTCTCCCGATAGAGCGGGGTCTCACGCAGATCTCTTTGCACGGGCCAATCCCCTCATCCCATGGATGTGCACAGAATTAGCTCATCCGTCCGCTGCCGTCCAGTGGCTCCCGGGAAGGGTCCGGTTCAGCTCATTGCGCGCCGTTGAATCGCGCCAGCGCGTAGGCCTCGGGGCTCACTCGCGGCGAGCCTGCGGTCAGCAGATCCGACAGCAGCTGCGCCGAGCCGACCGCCAGGGTCCAGCCGAGGTGCCCGTGGCCGGTGTTGAGCCAGAGATTGCCGATAGGTGTCGGTCCGATGATCGGCACCCCGTCGACCGACATCGGCCGCAGCCCGCACCACGGCTTCGCCCTGGCGGGGTCGAGCCCTGCCGTCGGCAGCAGATGCTCGACCAGCTTCACCAGATTACGGATGCGCGCCTCGGGCAGCGACAGGTCATAGCCGATGAACTCCGCCGTTCCGGCCACCCGGATGAGGTTCTCGAGCGGCACCACCACGGCGTGGAAGTCATCGTCGCTGACGGGAATGCTGAACGGAATATCGGGCGAGGGACGCTCGAAGGTGAGCGAGTAGCCTTTGACGGGCCGCACTGGAAGCGAGATACCCACGGTCTTGAGCAGCAGCGGACTGTAGCTGCCGGCGGCCACGATATAACAGTCGGCGGCGAACTCCTTGTCGCCGCTGCGTAACGCCGTGACCCTGCCCTGGCGAACCGTGATGCCGGTGACCGGGGTGCGAAAGTGAAACTCGACCCCGGCGCGGCGGGCGTGCTCGGCGACACCCACGGTGAACTTGTATGCGTTGCCGATCTCGTCGGCCGGGTAATGAATGCCGCCCGCGAGCTGCCCGCCGATGGCCGCGAGGGCCGGCTCCGTCGCCACGACCTCGCTGCCCGTCAGACGCCGATAAGTCAGTCCGGCGGAGCGCAGCTTCTCCGCCCACGCGATCGCCTGCTCGAGCGGCGCGAGCTGGCGGAAGACGCGCATCGTTCCGAGCGCGGCGCCGCCATATTGAATATCGACTTCCCGGCGCAGTCGGCCCAACACCTCGAGCGAATGCAGCGCCAGCTTCAGGTTCTTGATGGTGTTGCGCTCGTAGCGCGCCGCGCTGGAGTTGCGCAGGAAAGCGGTGCCCCACCCCGCGAGCTGTGGCAGGGTCTTCAGGTGCAGCTTGAGCGCCGAATCGGAACGGCCGATGGAGGCGAGCAGCACTCGCCAGCTCCCCGGCGCGTTCCACGGCTCGGGCATGCTGGGTGTCAGGAGCGAGCCGTTGGCGAAGCTCGTCTCCTGTCCCGGGCCGCCCTGACGGTCGAGAACCGTGACCTCCCAGCCGCGACGCGAGAGAAAGTAGGCGGCGGTGGTGCCTATCAGACCGCTGCCGATGATGAGCGCTTTCACGGGTACCAGAGTTCAGTTGTGCGAATTTGCAGCCTACCTCGCTACCACCGCCCAGCCAAGATCTAGGCGTCCGCTACAGACGATGCCAGTAGGCGTTCCCGACGCAGGGTACCTGCCCGATCTTGGCGGCGATCAGCGAAAGATGCTTCTCCGTGAGCCCAGTGACGTCGATCCGGATGTACAACGTACCCGTCGTCCCAAGCTCCGCCACCACACGACGCGGTACAACGTTCAGGGTTTGGAAAGAGGTCAGGACGCGAGCGAGCGCGCCCGGATCAGCATCAGCATTGACACGCAGGCAGAGCGCCTGCGTAGCCGTCTCTTCTAATACTGCTGCTTCTTGTGGATTCATGGCAACGGGTCCTCATCGCAATTTCACCTCGATCGAGCGCACGCCAGCCCCGGCTTTCAGCGAAAGCCGGGCACGTAATCGAGCCGATGCGGTGGATGAGGGAAGCCATGGCCGCTGTCAGTATGGCGCACTATTGCACGAAGGCGCAATCAAATGGCCCTGCCCCCCTTGCGGGTGCCAGATCCGCCGCGAAATCCTGCTATGATTCAGCCGCGATACAAGGCCTGACAGGCTGACAAGGGTGGGGTTCTCAGGAGACCTGACATGACAAAATCGCAGCTCACTTTGCTCCTCGGCATGGCACTGGCGCTGGGCGCCTGCGCCCAACAGCCGCCCAAGGATTCGCCGCGAATCGCTGCCCAGGCGGCGCATTGGGGCGTCTCGCCATACCTGCTGGTGAGCGCCGAGAACCGGGGATACTGGCCGCAGATGCGCGACGGCAAGGTGTACTTTTGCAAGTCTGCGGCGGTCACAGGCTCCAATATCGCATCCTCGGAATGCCTCGATGCGGGGCTGATCGCATCACGACTGGGGCGTGAGGACGATGAGACGCGCCGCTCCCGGGACGCGCTGGAAAAGAGTCAGGGGTTCTGCCTCCCGGGGGCGTGCGGGAAGCTATGACCACCACGGTCAGCATGGCGCAAGACGCTCCAAGGGGTCCGACTTACACCCAGCCGCCGTCCACGATGTAGTGCTGGTTGGTGCAGGCGCTCGCCTCCTCGGAGGCGAGAAAGACGATGACCTTCGCCACCTCGGCGGGCTCGAGCTTGCGCTTCAGGCACTGGCGCGCCACGATCTCGGCCTCGCCTTCGGGTGTCACCCATTTATCGAGCTGGCGCTTGGTCATGATCCAGCCCGGCGCCACCGCGTTCACGCGTATCCCGTAGGCGCCGAAGTCGCGGGCGAGAGAGCGCGTCAGACCCAACACTGCGGACTTCGACGCCGTGTAGCCGGCCATGCCGCCCTGCCCGATGATCCACGAGATCGAACCCAGGTTGATGATGGCGCCCTTGCCCAGGGACTTCATGTCAGGGATCACCGCCTGCGCACAGAAGAACTGGTGCTTGAGATTGACGGCGATGCGGTTGTCCCATATTGCCTCCGTCACTTCCTCGCTGGGATGGCGATCATCGCTTGCCGCGTTGTTGACCAGCACCTGGATGGGCCCGAGGAGCTTGCGGATCGCCGCCACGGAGCGCTGCAGCGCCGGGATGTCGGTCAGGTCGCAGGGCTCGAAGTGCACCGGCGTACCGGCGGACTCGAGCTCCCGCGCGAGCGCGCGCGAGGGCTCCACCGCGATGTCGATGAAGGCAACCTTGGCCTGTTGCGCCGCGAACCGGCGCACGATCGCCTCGCCGATGCCCGAGCCACCGCCGGTGACCAGGACCACCTGGCCCTTCAAGTCAGGGTAGATCGCCGCCATCTGCCGTCACTCTCCTGCAATCAGTTGCCTGTTGGATTCAAATGGACTTCCGCCGGCGGCAGCCCCGGCGCCGGCGCGGTGAAGCTGAAGAGATCGCCCGCAAGGGGCTGCGCCGCGCGCTGCTCCCGCGTCAGTCCCTTCCATGCGGTGGTGACATAAGCCGTGCGAAGGTCCGGGCCACCGAAGGCGATTTTCGTGACGTTGGCGCACGGCAGACGCACGGTTGCGACTATCTTACCTTCGGGCGAGTAGCGGCGCACCGCCGACCCGCCCCACAGGGCGATCCACACGCAGCCTTCCTGGTCCACGGTGGTGCCATCGGGATGGCCCGCGCCGTCCTCGATCCGTACGAAAATGCGCTTGCCGACGAGCGTATGCGGGTCCGGCCTGTCAAAAGCGTAGACCGTCCGCCTGGTGGTGTCAGTGTGATAGAACGTGCGCCCGTCAGGGCTGAAAGCCGGACCGTTCGTGATGACATATCCCTCGTCGAGGCAGACACAGCGCCGGTCCGCATCCAGACGGTAGAGGGCGCCGGTGGGCTCGACTTCCGGATCATGCATCGAGCCGAACCATAGCTCCCCTTCAGGACTCACCGAACCGTCATTCAGGCGGTTGGCCGGCCGATCCGGTTCGACGGTCAGCAGGTGCACGAACTCGGAAGTGGCGGGATCGAATCGCTGCAGGCCGGTCTTCAGGCCCACGATGAAGCCGTCGCCGCGCAGCGGCGCGAGAAATCCCGGCTGCTCCGGCGCCGCCCAGGAGCCAAGCTCGCGCCGACCCGGATGCCAGCGGTGCACGCGCCGTGCCTTGATGTCGGCGAACCAGAGCGCCGACTCGCGCTCGACCCACACCGGGCCCTCGCCGAGCTCGGTGCCCAGCTGGCAAACGTGCTGCACATCCATAAAGGCATCCACCTCAAGTGTCGGAGTTGACCACGCTGAGCGTGACGCGCGCATCGAAGCGCTCTCCCGGCGCCAGCAGCTTCTGGCCCGTGATCGCCGGCGGTGCCGAGCGGTTGATCGCGTTCGGCATGTGGCTCACGGGTTCGACGCAGAAGAAGTCCTTGTCCGGGGGACTGTAGATATGGAGCCAGCGCAGCGCGCGGCTCGCGGTGAGCGCCAGACGCAACCGCTCCTCGGGCAGCAGGATTTCGGCCACCCCCGGCCAGCCGGTGTGGCAGTGATCGACCAGCTCCGGGCGCGCCACCTCATCGCCCCGGCCCCACTGCGCGAACCGCGTTCCGTGGGCCAGCCGCAGCGGCAGGCAGTCCTCATCCGTGAGCCAGGCGCCTTCGACACGCGCCTTGAGCTGTGCGCCTCGCCCCTTGTGGAAGTACGGGTGCCAGCCGAGGCCCGCGGGCATGGCCGTGGAGTCGCGATTCTCCACCGAGAGCACGAGATCGAGACTGTCCGCGCGCAGCGTCAGGGTTTGCGTGGCGGTGTAATGCCACGGCCAGCTGTCGGCGGCATGTTCGAAGGAGAGCACGGCGGTGTCCTTCGTCGCCGATTCGACGCGCCATGCCTGCCGCCAGCCGTGTCCATGCAGCGGGTGCGCCTGGTCCGGCGCGTTGCGCTCGATCCTGACTTCGCGCTCGCCCACCCGAAAGCGTCCGTCGGCGATCCGGTTGGCGTACGGCACGAGCACGAACGCCGCCGTCTCGAACGGATCGCTTGCCCCGGCGGGCGTCGGCCGCAGCACATCGCGCCCCTGATAGCGGAGCGTGGCGACCGCGGCCCCGAGATCGGGAAGAAGCTCGAGCTTCAGGTCGCCGTCGGCAATTGACAGCACCGCCCGGCCTTTCCTACTCCGTGGCGCGCGGCGAGCCGAGTTCGGCGCCGTGCGGCTTGTGCCGGTGCCAGAGCTCCTGGATGGACTCGAGCGGCCGGCCCTTGGTCTCCGGCACGAAGCGGATGACGAAGAGCGCCGCGAGCACCGCGCAGACGCCATACACCCAATAGGCGAAGCCATGATTGAAATGCGCGTTCAGGGCGCTGCTGTTATCCATCATCGGGAAGGTCGTCGACACGATGAAGTTCATGATCCACTGCGCCGCAACCGCGATTGACATCGCCTTACCGCGGATGGAGTTGGGGAAGATCTCCGCCAGCATCACCCAGACCACCGGGCCCCAGGAGAACGAGAACCCCAGGATGTAGACGACGACGGCCCCCAGGGCGATGTAGGAAGATCCGGTCGAGCCGCCCGCCTGGCCGACCGTCGCGGCGACCAGGTGCCGGTCGAAGAGGCAGCCGAGGAAGATCATGGCCGCCGCCATGATCAGGGCGCCGGCGATGAGCAGCGGCTTGCGCCCGATCTTGTCCACCGTGAAGGTGGCGATCAGCGTGAAGATGGTCATGGTCACGCCGCCGTACATCGCCGAATCCCACAGCGCCTGGGTGGTCGTGGCGCCCATGTTCTCGAACATGTGCGGCGCGTAGTAGAGCACGGCGTTGATGCCGACGACCTGTTGGAAGACCGACAGCATGATGCCGACGAAGAGCACCAGGCCGCCGAAGCTGAGGAGCGGGCGCGTGTGCTCGACCAGGGTCGCCTTGATCTGCTGTAGCGTCGATTGCGCTTCACCCTCGCCCACCAGACGCTTGAGCAGCGCCAGCGCCTCGCTGTCGCGATCCTTCAATACCATGAAGCGCGGCGTCTCCGGCACCATCAGCATGAAGACGATGAGCAACGCGGCGGGAATCGCCGCCGAAGCGAGCATGTGACGCCACGCCGTCGTCATCAGGTAGTCGCGGCTGTGGCCCGCCTGGATCGCCCAGTTGACGAAGTAGACCAGCGTGATGCCGACCACGATCGCGATCTGCTGGAAGGTCACCAACATGCCACGCGAGGCCGGCGGCGCCACTTCCGCGATGTACATGGGCGCCAGCATGGAGGCCATGCCGATGGCCATGCCGGCGAGCAGGCGATAGCCGATAAAGGCCGGCAGCGCGTGATAGCCGGTGCCGCCGAAGATGCTCCAGAAGAATTCCGGGTAGGCGGCGCCGAGCGAGGAGAGGAAGAACAGCACGCCGGCGATGATGAGCCCGCCCTTGCGGCCGATTTTCGTCGACATGGGACCGGCCACACCGGCACCGATGACGCAGCCGAGCAGCGCCATCGAGATCGCGAGTCCGGAGAGGATGTTCGCCTGACTCTCGGCCAGATGCCGCGGCAGCACGAAGTTATGGGTGATCGCATCGGTCACGCCGGAGATCACCGCCGTGTCGTAGCCGAACAGCAGTCCGCCCAAGGTTGCCGCAACCGTGAGCGCCGCCACGAGTCCCGGATTGCCCTTATTCATTAGTACCCCCTCAGATCTCGCGTGTAGTCATCGCCAGCCCGCAGCCACGAAGTGCTCGTGGCGGCGCCCATTCTTGCATTTACCCGGACTCACCGCAGCAGCCCCCGGTCCGCGAGGTTGCGCATCAGGGCACCGATGCCGATGAAGGGACCGATCGCGCACGAGGCGTTGTTGTCCTTCGCCTTGCCGAGAAGGAGCGCGCGGCGGCCCTCGATGTCGCGCAGTCTCGCGGCAGGGATTCGAGCATCATTGTTAACGCTAACATGCGCCCTCGACCCCTGCCTGTCAAGGCCGAGGCGCACCGGCGGCCGCCGGCGCCGCCGCCGACTGGCGCGAGATGAGGGCGTGCGGGATGAGGCGGTGCAGCCGCTCGGCGCTGCGCCGGTTGCCACGGACCGCCGTGACCAACATATCGATCGCCTCGGCGGCCATCCGGGCGATCGGCTGTTGAATGGTCGTGAGCTCCGGCCAGATGGTCGAGGCGATGAGCGTGTCGTCGAAGCCGACGACGGTGAGATCGCGCGGCACGTCGAGTCCACGCCGGTGTGCCTCGGCAATCACGGCTGCCGCCATGTCGTCGTTGCTCGCGAAGATGGCGGTCGGCGCCGGCTCGGCGGCGAGCAGTTTGCGCGCCGCGTCCAACCCCGAGCGGAAACTGAAGAACCCCTGCTCCATGCGCGGTGCCGGCCGCGCCTCGCGCCTCACGCCCGCCGCCTCCTGCAGCCCCGCGGTGAATCCGAGCCAACGCTCTTCGCTCGCGCTCTGGTTGGGATGGCCCTTGATGAAGGCGAGGCGCTCGTGGCCGAGACTGATCAGGTACCGGGTCATCTCGAGCGCCGCCGAGTAATCATCGATGCGCACGCACATGGCGTCGGACGGCGGGCGCCCCGCGGCGACCGTCACCACCGGCAGGCGCGCCGCATTCAGCTCCGTGCGCACGGCGGCTGATTCGCACAGCGGCGGCGGCAGTACCACGCCAACGACCGCCCCGGAAAGCAGCCGCCGCACCGCCCTGCGCGAGGCGACCGGAGTCGGCTCGCATTTCTCCAGGACCAGCTGCACGCCGTGCCGGGTCGCCGATTCCAGCGCGCCCACCAGGAACTCACTCAGGTAGGCCGAGCTCGGATTACCGTACAGCAGGCCCAGCCGCTCGCCCCGCTCGCTGGCAAGATTGCGGGCCGCCAGGTTGGGCGAGTAGCGCAGCTCCCGGACGGCCCGCTGCACGGCGGTGCGCGTCGTGCTGCTCACGTACTCGCTGCCGTTGACCACACGAGAAACGGTCATGGGCGATACGCCGGCGTGACGCGCGACATCCTTGATGGTCACGGCGGCGCGTGGCCTGCGCCGGGCTCTGCGAGCGGGCTTGCTCATCTGATCCCGAATGCCCGGTACGAATGCGGCGGCAACTGCACCACGAAGCTCGTCTCGCCCGCTTCCCCCGGCGCCGGACCCGGAACGGCCTCGGGTGCCGGCAGCACACTCTGCCCGGAGGCGAGATCCACCAGGCGGGTCGCCATGCCCTTGACGAAGACGCGCACCGTAGCCGGGCTCGCGCGGTACGACTCCACGACCAGGGTATGGTTGTCATAGGCGAAGAGGCTGACGAGCGCCGGAGCGGCGAGGCGCAGGGAAAAGCGCGCGGTCAGCCAGCCTCGCAGGTCATCGAGTACCGGCTGCGGCAGCTCGTAGAGCTGGCCCATGTTGGCCGGCACGTCGAGCACGTAGAGCTCCCCCGGCCCGTACTGGGTCGCGAGCAGGATCGGCACGGCGTTGGCCGAGGCCTCGCCGCGGACCAGCGGCCAGGTGTCGTTGGTATAGAAATGGATCTGCGGGAAGATCACCGTCGGGTTCTTGCGTCCGGGGACATCGAGATCGCCGCCACCATGGGGTCCGAACGTGCCGTAGTAATGGCGCGCCGCGATGGGCGCGCCGCTGTAGCTGATCTCGGCCACGTTCTCGATGCCCTTGTGCTGCAGCGCGTGCAACAGACCGGAGGTGATGATGACATCCCCACCCGCCTCGAGATTGCCCTCGATCTCCTTGACCAGGTTGGGATCGAGGGCGGCGTTCTCGGTGAGCAGGCTGACCGGCGCCCCCTTGGGGAAGTGCGGCGTCAGGTCAAGGGGGATGCCGAGGTTGCCCAGATAGTTCTGCAGGAAGTCCTCGTCCGAAGAGGACTGGTAGGGCTTGTAGCTCGGGATGCCGACCGGCGTCCCCAGCTTGCCGACGATGCCATCGACCTGACTCAGCGAATAACCGGCGACGCTCGCCCATCCGGGCACCGCTTCGCTGCCCGCCGGAGCCCGGAAGGCCTGCGCCATGGCATGCCAGTCGAAGCTGGTGTGGTCCCCCGCCCACGGCCGCTCACCGGCAATGGCCGGCGCGGGCGAGGCGAGCTGGGTCCAGCTGAAGAGTGTGATCTCCGGGGACTTGGCGAACATCGTGTCCCAGAGCTGCTCGGCATAGCGGTCGGCATAGCGCGTCTCGAAGGTATCCACCCAGCCGCCGCGGTTGCCGCCGTTCGGGCGGATGTTGCTGTAGTAGCGGTAGATGAGATAGCTCTCGTACTGCTGCAGCAGCTGGTAGGTCGCGACCGGATCGCGCGTCTCGGTGCCGGTGTAGATGTAGTCGAACATCTGCGCCTCGCGATCGAGATCGAAGCCGAGGCCCTGGA
>JBOIAB010000158.1:0-11401 GCA_050738635.1 Steroidobacteraceae bacterium | reverse complement strand
CGGGCAACCTCGACATCATCACACACGCAATGGTGTATGAAGTCACGGTAGGCAAAGACGGCAAGGCGGACGGAGTGCGCTTCGTCGACGCCACCACGGGACGGCACGAGCACGCCAGTGCCCGGGTAGTCGTGCTCGGCGCCAGCGCCTGTGAGAGCGCACGGATCCTGCTCAATTCCAAGAGCGGCCCGTTCCCGAACGGGGTAGCCAACTCCAGCGGATTGGTCGGGCGTTACGTGCTGGACACCGTCGGCAGCTCCGTGTCCGGGCAGATTCCGTTGCTCGAGAGCCTGCCGCCTCTCAACGAGGATGCCGCCGACGGCCTGCAGGTCTATGTGCCCTGGTGGCTGTATCAAGAGCAGCTGGCGCACAAGCTTCCGTTCCCGCGCGGGTATCACATCGAGTATGGCGGCGGGAAGGGGATGCCCTCGACCGGCACCTTCGCCGGCCTCGAATGGCTGACCGGCGGCAGCTACGGCAAGAAGTTCAAGGAGGATGCCCGGCGCTATTACGGCTCATTCCTCTATTTCGACGGCCGCGGCGCCATGGTTCCGAACGACAACTGCTACGTCGAGATCGACCCCCAGGTGAAGGACAAATACGGCATTCCGGTGCTGCGCTTCCACTGGCAATGGGGCGACTACGAGCAGCGGCAGGCCGCCCACATGCAGGAGACCTTCGGTCAGGTCATCGAGGCGATGGGTGGTCGGGTTCAAACGCCCGTCATCACCGACCCGGTGAAGGCGGTCGCGCCCGGCGGCTATATGATCCACGAGGTCGGCGGCACGATCATGGGTGCGGATGCTCGCAGCTCCGTGACCAACAGGTGGTCGCAGACCTGGGACGTGCCGAACCTCTTCGTGGCCGACGGCGGGGTATTCCCCTACAACGCGGACAAGAACCCAACCCTCACCATCATGGCTCTGTCGTGGCGCATGTCCGATCACATCCTGGATCGCATGCGGCGGAGAGAAATATGACCAACAGGCGTACGACCATCAAGCTGATCATCGCGGCAGCAACTGCGTTCCCGGCGCTGCGCGCCCGCGCGAACTACATGTTGGAGCCAGGCGCGTCGGCACCCGGCAATACGCGCGTGTTCGCGCCCACCATGGACGGGTACGGCCCCGATCCGGACCTCATCAAGGCTTACGAGAAGGGCGCTTTCTGGCCGTTGACCCTGAATGCGCAGCAGCGGCAGCTGGCGGCGGCGCTGTCCGACCTCATCATCCCCGAGGACGAGCATTCCCCGTCGGCCTCCGCGGTCGGAGTCGTGGACTTCATCGACGAGTGGATCAGCGCACCCTACCCGCTGCAACGGCAGGATCGCGCTACGCTGCTGAACGGCTTCGCATGGCTGGACAGCGAGGCGCAACATCGCGCGCAGCAGCCGTTCCTCAAGCTGCGCGAATCGCAACAGCGCGCGATCTGCGACCGTATCTGCAACGCAAGTCGGGCCGCCGCGGACCTGCAGGGGCCGGCTCAGTTCTTCGCCACGTACCGCGACCTGACGGCGGCAGGGTTCTACACCACCCTGGCCGGCCGGAAGGACGTGCAATACATCGGCAACGTGGCGCTCACTCATTTCGACGGACCTCCCGTCGAACTACTCAAGAGGCTTGGACTAGCATGAGACTGTTCACTGTACGTGTGACGCGCGGACTGCCGCTTGGGCTTGCGCTGGCTCTGACGCTGTCGTTGGGCGGCCCGAGACTCGCGACCGCCGCAGCCCCCGCGAAAGCCCACCAGGGCGGGTGGCAGTATCTCATCCAGGGTGACTCCGCGCCGCTGCTGCGCGGCTGGACGCATCCGGGACTGCCTGCCGGCTGGACCGTGCACCACGGCGTGCTCTCGAAGGGTGGTCCGGTGGATGACCTGGTGTCCACACGCATGTACAGAGACTTCGACCTGGAGCTCGAGTGGAGCATCGGCAAGGAGGGCAACAGCGGCATCTTCTATCGGGCAACGCACCAGTACGATGAGATCTATTGGACCGGGCCCGAGTACCAGCTTCTCGATGACCAGAACGCCGAGGATGGCAGGCACCGGATCACGGCTGCGGGCTCCGTCTATGCCATGTACCCCTCGCCTGCGGGCTTCGTGCATCCCTACGGCCACTGGAACAAGGCGCGCATCGTCGTACGCGGCAATCACGTCACGTACTGGATGAACGGACATCGCATCGTCGACTACGACTTCGGCAGCGCCGACTGGAAGAAGCGGGTCGCTGCCTCGAAGTTCTCGGCCTACCCGGGATATGGTCGCGCCCCCGAGGGACTGATCGGGATCCAGGGCAACCATCCCGGCGGCGTCAAGATCCGCAACATGCGGATCAAGGTGCTGCCCTAGCGCATGCCGACCCGCTGCGGCGGTGGCGCGCCGCAGCGGCGGTTCCACGCGCGCTCTATTCGCGGCACTTTACAGGTGCCGGATTTCTGCAGGCAGTTGCGTCCAGTTGTTGTGCAGGCCGTCCGAGTAGCGGATCGGGCCGCTCAGCAACTCCTCCGGCGACGCGTCATCGAGCGTCGCAATGAAAACGCCCACGAACGGTCCGCCCATGTAGTCGGCATCACCACGGGCGTGCGTGAGAACCCCGCAGCGCCCGCAGTGATACTTCACCGGTGCGGCCGGATGCTTCTGGTAGTTGACGCCTTCCTCGGAGCCTGCCACCAGGCGAAATGCATTGGGCTTGACGTAGGTGCCCCACAAGCGGGTTTTACGACAAAAGGTGCAATTGCAGCGGCCGGTTCCCCGAGTGAGGTCGAGGTCGGCTTCGTAGCGGACGGCGCCGCAGTGGCAGCTGCCTTTGTACGTCTTCAGCATGTGGCGATCTCCTGGCGTCTATGACAGGAACGCCTTCAGCTCGGTGGCCATCCTGATCCTGCGTTTCGCCGGCCACCTCACGACCGCGGGCGACGAGCTCGCGCGCTCGGACTGGCGCGGCAGAGCGTGCAGCGGGTCGCCGATCTGCTCGCTGCGGAGGGTCTCGCCGGGTATCAGGAGAACCCCGCTCATCGGCGAGCAAAATTATTGCGGCTGCTGCCGAAGGGTCGTGCCGTGCTGCGCGCCATCCAGGCCGCGCAACAACCCTGGGCCGATAGCCTTGGCGCGCAGGTCGGCGAGGCGGATCCGCGGCGCGCGGCCGTCATTCTGCAACGGCTGCTGCAGGCGCTCGATGAGAATTGCTAACCTAGGCCGGGGCACTTCGGAGGCAGGGCGTGATCGAGGAAGCAGGCATACCGTCCCGCACCGGGGCCGCACGATTGGCCGGCGTCGATGTGCTCCGCGGCCTGTGCGTGCTGCTGGTCTTGCTGAACCACATCAAGCTGCGGTTCCTGCTGAACGATCTGCCGGTGCGGGACGCCCTGCCCGCCCGGATGGAGCAGGTGCTCTTCTGGTCGGGGCATTACGCCGTGGTCGTGTTCTTCGTGATCTCGGGGTTCCTGATCACGGGCCTGTCGTTGCGCCGCTGGGGTAGCCTCCAGGCGGTCGATGTCGGCAGCTTTTACCGCATGCGATTCGCGCGCATTGCGCCCTGCCTGCTGCTCCTGCTTCTCATCCTGACCACGTTGCATCTTGCCGGTGCGGCGGATTTTGTCATTCACCCCGAGCGCGGATCCCTCGGCCGCGCCCTGCTCGCGGCTCTCACCTTTCATGTGAATTGGCTCGAGGGGCACCACGGCTATCTGCCTGGCGGCTGGGACATACTATGGTCCTTGTCCGTGGAGGAAGCCTTTTACCTGGTGTTTCCGCTTGCCGCGGTGCTGTTGCGCAGCGAGCGCCTGTTTCTCTTGCTGCTCGGCGCGCTGCTGATCATCGGTCCCGTCAACCGCGCACTGCTGGGCGATACCGATCCGTACCCGTGGTGGGGCTACGCCTACTTCTCGTGCACCGACGCCATCGCGTTCGGCTGCCTCGGCGCGCTCGCGGCTCATCACCGACTCCTCGGACCGCGCGCCCTGCGCCTCGCACTCGTGGCCGGTTGCCTCATCAGCCTGCTCACCGTCGTGCTCTTCAAGGAGAGTCAGCCGAGCGGTCTTGGCCGATTCGGGTTCAATCTCACCGCCCTGGAGCTCGGAATTGCGCTGATGGTGCTCGCCTTTGGCAGTGGCGTGGGCAACACCGCGATGGCAAAGGGCACAGGCTGGCTGCGGGTCGTCGGCCGCTGCAGCTACGAGATCTATCTCTTTCATATGCTGATCGTCCTGGGACTGATCGCGATCGTGCGGCAGCTGCATATCACCAGCGGCTTCTCACTCTGGTATGGCGCGATGCTCGGCTGCAGTGTCCTCATCGGCTATCTCATTGCCCGGGTTTACTCGGAGCCGCTCAACCGGCGATTGCGGATCACAGCCGGGCGCATCTTCGGCGAAGGTCGAGCACGAGCCTCGCGATTGACTGCCGACTGACAGCAGGCATACTTTTCGGGCAACACGGAGCCACTATGCATACAGGCACAACCGCGGCTCAATACAGCAATGAGCCGGTCAAATATCCGAGCCTGCAGGTCATCGACCTGCCACGAGAAGCGGCGGCGGTGACGGAGAAATACCGCAACCAGGTGCTCAACCGAGTCAACGACAGCTGCCTGCGCCTCGCCGTCTTTCAGGGAAAGTATCGCTGGCACGTACACCCTGCCTCCGATGAGCTCTTCGTCGTTCTGGAGGGAGCCATCATCATCGAGCTCAAGGAAGGCTCCGCCATTCGCATCGGTCCTCTTCAGGCTGCCACCGTCCCTGCCGGCGTGGTGCATCGCACGATAGGCGTGGGACGCACTGTCAATTTGTGCTTCGAGAAGACACAGGCTGAAACAGTGTTCCTGGACGAAGCGTCATGACGCTTGTCGCCACTGATGAGCGCAATGCGGAGCAGGCGGCCTATTGGAATGGAGCCAATGGGGAGCGCTGGTGGGCCCAACAGCATGATCTGGACATCCTGCTGGCGCCGGTCATGGATGTGCTGCTGCAACGAGCCGCACCCGCGGCTGGTGAGGTGGTGCTCGATGTCGGCTGCGGTTGCGGGACCACGAGCGTGGAGCTGGCCCGGCGCATCATGCCCCGCGGTCGCGTGCTCGGGGTCGACATCTCCGCGCCGATGCTGCAGCAGGCGCGCGAGCATGCGCCCGCCGATCTGCCGCTGGACTTTGTTCTGGCTGACGCGACGGCCTACAATTTTGCGCCCGGCGCCGCCGACCTCCTCTTCTCGCGCTTCGGCGTGATGTTCTTCGCGGAGCCACGCAAGTCCTTCACCAACATGCGGCGCGGATTGCGGCGGGGAGCGCGGCTGGTCTTCGCCTGCTGGCGCGAGCCGAAGCAGAATCCCTGGCTGATGGTGCCGTTCGAGGAGGTGTGCCGACACGTGGCGCGACCGCCGGCGCCCGGACCGGAAGCGCCCGGTCCGTTTGCCTTCGCGGATGAGCGCCGCGTTCACGGCATCCTCGATGGGGCGGGTTTTCGTGAGGTTGCGCTCGCGGCCGCGGACCTGTCATTCGACATCGGCATCGGCCGCGGGCTCGAGGCGGCGGTCGAAATATCCATGGGACTCGGACCGGCGAGTCGTGCGCTCGACGGACAGCCAGCGGAGCTACGGACCGAGGCGGCGAAGTCGATTCGCGCCGCGCTGGGGCAATACCGGTCGGGCAGCGCCGTTGCGCTCCCCGGCGCAATCTGGATCGTCAGCGCGAGGAACCCCTGAATCCTGTCTCAGCAAAGGACCACGCCATGCCTGACTTGCAAAACCGGGTAGCGCTGATCACCGGGGGCTCACGCGGCATCGGCAAGGCGATTGCGCTTGCGCTCGCCGAGGCAGGAGCTGCGGTCGCAATAAACTACCGCGAGCGGGTGGCCGAGGCGGCGGCGGTCGCGGACGATATTCGCCAAGGCGGCGGCCGCGCCGCGATCTTCGGCGCCGATGTCTCACTGCGCATAGCGGTGCAGCGCATGGTGCAGGACATCGAAGCGGAGCTCGGCGCGATCGATATCCTGGTCAACAACGCGGGCACCGCGGTCGTGCGCGGACTGGACGACATCACCGAAGAGGACTTCGACCAGGCCCTCGCAGTCAATTTGAAATCCGCTTTTCTCTGCACGCAAGCCGTGCTGCCCGGCATGCGGGCCAGGCGCTGGGGCCGGATTATCAACATCTCCTCGATCGGCGCCCGCATCGGCTCCGGCTCGGTCAGTGTCGCCTATGCCGCCGCCAAGGCCGGCCTGGAAGGCTTGACCCGCGGCTATGCGCTGCGACTTGCGCCGCAGGGCGTGACCGTCAACGCCGTCGCGCCGGGCCTGGTCGATACCGAAATGGGCCAGCCGCTGATCGAGTCCGGCGTCGCGGCCCGCATTCCGGTCGGGCGTCCCGGAACGGGTCAGGAAATCGCCCAGTCCGTGCTGTTGCTCGCCGGCAATGCCTACATGAGCGGCCAGACGATCGCAGTCAACGGCGGCTCGCTCTTCTCCTAGTACTAGTGTGGTGTCCCATAAGAAACCAATACATCACCTCGCTGTGGAAGAGGTATCTTTGGTGCCTCGGGGACAGCACTCATGCTCAAACACAAACGCGGTGCATCGTTGCAACTGAGGCCGCAAGAGCGCAGTGATTTGGAGGCTATCACGGCCTCACGCCTGCGCACGGGCTGGTGCGTCGCGCGAACATGATATTAATGACTGAGAGAGGCGTGTCGATCCGAGATGCGGCTCGTCGGCTGAAAGTGGCGCCGCCGGCGATCACCAATTGGCGCAGGCGCTTTCGGGAGCAGCGCCTGGCGGGGGGTGCACGATCAGCTCAAACCCGGCCGACCGCGCACACATAGTGAGGATGACATTGCGGCGCTGCTGAATGCCGCCCTGTAGTGTGAACCGCCCGCAGGGCGCGACGCACTGGAGTGTGCGCGAGCTGGCCGGAGACCGGCATTTCCAAGAGCAGCGTACAGCGTTACCTGTCGCTCTTTGGCGTGCAGCCGCACCGGTCCCGAAGCCTCAAGCTTTCCACCGACCCGTTCTTTATCGAAAAGCTGCGCGATGTAGTCGGGCTGTACCTCAATCCGCCGCAAAACGCCCTGGTTTTGTGCGTAGACGAGAAGAGCCACGTGCAGGCCCACGAGCGTACCCAGCCGGTGCTCCGAGGGGTCTCGGATACGTCGAGGGAATCACGCACGATTACATCCGCCATGGGACCACAACGCTCTTTGCCGCTTTGGATATCGCCAACGGTCAGGTCTTCACCCAATGCAAGCCTCGCCATCGTCATCAGGAGTTCCTGAGCTTCCTGCGCCACATCGAAGCGAACGTTCCCGAGCAGTTGGACGTGCATCTGGTCATCGATAACTACGGAACGCACCGGCACGCCCGCGTCAAGGCTTGGCTGGCTCGCCGTCCGCGCTTCCACGTTCACTTCACTCCCACCTACTCCTCGTGGCTCAATCAGGTGGAGCGTAGGCTCGGGTTGATTACGCAGCGCGCCATTCGTCGCGGCTCGTTCGACTCCGTACACTAGCACTCGCGAGAGCACAGCAGGCGGCTGAGCGTTTCGGTGAATTGCGAGAACATGATGTTGAAGCTGATGCTGATGCGCTCCTCCGCGCTCGAGTTGCTGTCGCAGGAATGTTCCAGGTAGGAGGGAAAGAGCAGCAGCGCACCGTCCTGTAGCCGCACTACGACCTGATCGGTGTTCTACCTCTTGGCTTTCCACGTGCGTACCGCCCGCTCGTCGCGCTCGCGAGCCACCCCGGTGGGGCGCTGCACACCCCAGCCCAATCGCCCGAGCAATCGCCACACTGAGGAGGGCACCAGCTTCACCGCAAACTTCAATTCGATCAGCTGCGCGATCCGCGTTGGTAATGGACCGATTTGTAACCGTCGATCGGCTCGCGGCAGGTCTGGCAGACAGGTGTTGCAGACATGGACAGTCGAGCTTGCCGGCCGGATGAGCGGGTGGGAAATTCTATCCTCGGACCGAATCGCCGACAGCGGTCGCACTCTCGCTAGCAGAGGAATGGGCCTCGTTTGCGCCTGGGGATTATCCTCGTGGACGACAAGAGTGACGCAGGACATTGGTTGTGGACATCGACACCGACAAGATCGACGAGGTGACCCTGGCATTGCTGTACCTGGGCCTGCACGAGCGGTGCAGGGCCCGGAAGAGCCTCAATTGGGATGCCATGGGCAGGTTGCATGAGAAGGGATTCATCTCGGATCCGGTGGGCTGCCACGCGGACAATCCAGCAGATCCCACGCAGCCTTGGCCGCCTTGCCGTCAGCGTCGATTTGTCCACTTTATCTATTTCACCTATAATGGACAACCAGGAGATTGCCATGCGCCACGTATCCGCCACCGACGCGAAACAGCGGCTTGCTGCTCTGCTCGATGCAGCCCAGCGGGAGCCGATCGTTATTCGTCGACAGAATCGTGATGTCGCTGTGGTGCTGTCATCTGCGGAGTACGACCGCCTTCGCGGGCTCAATATTGCGGAGTTTCAAGAGTTCTGTGACCGGGTCGGCCGCAAGGCCGCGGAGCGGGGTTTGACAGAAAAGAAGCTCGCCAAGCTGCTCGCCGACGACGATGCCCCACGAGCCCGAGCGCATCGTCGCTGATACGAATGGCCTCGTCAGCCGGCTCTTGCTCCCGGAATCCGTGCCGGCCAAAGCGGTACGCAAGGCCGTACACGAGGGCCAGCTATTGGTCTCGGACGCGACCCTCGCGGAGCTCGCGGACGTGATGTCGCGTTCGAAATTCGATCGCTATGTCAATGTAGAAGACCGCCAGGAGTTCATTCGGGTTCTGAACCGCGTCGCCGAGCGGGTGGACATCATCTCTTCGGTCAAGGCTTGCCGCGATCCGAATGACGACAAGTTTCTCGAGGTAGCCATCAATGGTGAGGCGGATCTGGTCGTAACCGGCGATAAGGACCTTCTGGCGCTCCATCCATTCCGCGGAGTGGAGATCATTACGCCACGGGAGTACATCGAGCGATGAATGACGCGTCGAACGGTCCGGCTTCGCAGCAGATCGCGCCGAGCTGCCGAGGCATTGCACAGCACATATGCCGCGCACGTGCACAATACTGTCACGGATACCTCCGTCATCGATTTGCTTCGCGAAATCGGAGCGTTGGTGCTGGATAGAGACCCAAAATGGGCGAGCGTGACAGTCGCGGTCAGAGTACTGCGGAACCGAACCCGCTCGTCGTGGATGAGCTTCGCAAGGATTATCGGATAGTGCTGTCGGGTCGCTGGCTGACCGGGCGGGTGCCCGCAGACGCTCGTCGAGAGTTCGATGAAGGCTTGGTGGCTATGACGAAGATCCCCGGCTCCCTCCTCGATACCGACATTGGGAAACTGCTCCGGGTCGCTACGCCGACCCCTCGACTTACTCGCGGCAGATCCGCACGAATAATCCGCTCGAGCGGATTATTCGTGAGATCCGACGACGCACGTGCGTGGTCGGAGCATTTCCCGATCGCAACTCGGCCCTGATGTGCCAACGTCCACGCAATTCTCCTCAGGTCTGGTCAACCTTCGAAGCCGAATGACACGCACCCACTTCGAGACCGTCTGCGGATGTAGCAAAGCACGCCCCGAGTGAGACTCGTGCCGTGCGCCTGTGCCAGCTGCGACCGACGACGCTCACAGGCCATCAAGGCCATTCCGTCCCGCCTCGGGAACAAGGCATTCGAAGATCTCGGGATCCGTTGCCCCCTCGCTGTTAATGAGCAGTACGCGACTTCCCGCATCAAGCCCGAGAACGGCGCTGGTGGCCCTATCCTTTGTGGCGGCGAGCAACGCCACGATTCCTGCAACCCCTGATTCGCCGCACGTCAAGCCAGGGTCGCGCGCCGTACCACGAAACATCAGCCGCATGCCACTTGAAACTCCTCCCTCAGAAATCGTAATAGCGTCGGATACACCGGTCCGAAGCATCGGCCAGGCGGCATAGGAAACCTCGCCACACGCCAAGCCGGCCATCACCGTGCTCAGCGAGCCGGATATTGCCACTCTGGATCGCACTTCCAGGCTTCGCATCACGCACGCCGCGTCCTGGGGCTCGACTGTTACAATCCGAGGGAAGGAGGGCATCCATCGCCGGCAAGCACATGCAACCACGGACGCGGCGAGAGCTCCCACTCCGGCCTGCAGAATATATGGGTCGGCGCTGCATTTGAGGCGAGCTGTGCCACGATCTCCTCGACCATCACCGTGTAACCGGCCATGACGAGCAAGGGCGAGGGGTCGCGCTCGTCGTCGGACGTATCGCCGACAAGCGTCCAGCCTTCCCTGGCAGCGTCCAAGGCACACTGACGCACGGAATCATCGTAAGTACCCGTTACCCTGACGATCTCGGCACCGAGCGCGCGCAACGCCGTTTCGCGGCCGCCACTCACCCGCTCATGAAGATAGATCACGCTGCGGCATCTCATGCGCTGTGCGCCCCAGGCAACTGCCCGACCATGATTCCCGTCCGTGACGCAGGCGAATGTCTGCGTCAGGGACGAGGCCGTTATCGAGGATGCAGGGCGCACGAGCGCGCTGACTGCATAAGCGCCTCCAAGAGCCTTGAAGCTACCCAGTCCAAATCGTGGGCCCTCGTCCTTAATCCACACTCGGGCAACGTCGGCCTCGGCTGCCAGGCCCGGCAACCCAATCAGCTTCGTTGGCTCATAGGCTGGCCAAGAACGTATTTCACGGGCCGCGTCGGTTTGTGCCCTGAAGGGCAGCCATCGCTCCACCACCTCTTGAAGCTCCGCCGGATTCCAAAGCGGGTTGCGCAGATGGTGGACGACGGTATTCTTACGCAAATCCGGGACCAGCTCGCAACCATCGGTCGTAACGGATTTCATCTCGTAAAATTCCTGTTCACGGCCAGTTTCGGAGACTGCAGCGCAGACCTCCGCGCGCCTGCCTCCAGGGCTTCTCCAGCAGTGAGCGCTCGAGCGCCGTGAGGCGTCCTTTGGGGGTGCCGACCAGGTACTGCACCGGCAGATCGCTCTTGCGCATCTGCTCGAGCACCTCCTCGGTCGGCACGCCGCGATCCATCAGCCAGACCCTGCGCGCTTTGCCGTACTGACGCTCGATCCAGGCAAGGAAGTCCTTCAGCGTGCTGTTATCGAGGGTATTGCCGGGAAGCACCTCGTAGGCGAGCGGAAAGCCCTGCGGCGTCACCACCAGCGGGATCACCACTTGCACACAGTCGGGCGCTGTCGGACCTGTGGGTCGAGCAGATTCTCGCCTACACCAGCGGGTACTTTCACCTCCATTGACGCGTGTGCTGCGGTTACCGACGCTAGCAGCCTGTCGGACTGAGGATCTTGGTTGAGGAGCTATGCTGGTCCGGAGTTGACTGTTTCATGTCGGTTTATAGACAGAGTCTAGAAAGTCGCCGTTCGGCCCGATCACGCGGGCTGCAGGGC
>JBOIAB010000157.1:0-8829 GCA_050738635.1 Steroidobacteraceae bacterium | reverse complement strand
CCCCAAGCCCAACCTCAAGCGTCTGCGCGAGCTGATCGCGCTCGCCAAGCTCGGACGCACGTGCGGCGCCGGCTTCTATCAGAGGACGCACCGAAACCCGGTCAAGCCCGCCAGCGCCGCGGAGGCGCCGCCGCGCGAGCTCATCGACCGGCTGATTTTGGTGCTCGTCAACGAGTGCGCCGCGTGTCTGCGCGAGCAGATCGTGGAGGATGCCGACTTCATCGATGCGGCCGTCATCTTCGGCACCGGTTTCGCGCCTTTCCGTGGCGGCCCCCTGACCTATGCGCGCAGCCGGGGCGTTGCCGCCGTGGTCGAGCGGCTGGAGGAGCTGGCCGCCCGCTTCGGGGCCCGCTTCCAGCCGGATTCCGGCTGGGCCCTGGTCGCCGGGGCCGGCGGCGAGCGCTCGTTGCCAAAGTCATGATCTGTCAAAAATCACGCTCCCGACGGGCAACCCGGCCAAAACCGTGAACGGCTCCCCGGTGCGCCGGGGACCCTGTGCTACCATCGGACATAATTTCCACGGCACGAGCCGCGCCGGACAGGCGCCTTCGGACCGCATACTGTTCAGGCCTAAAAGATGCTCGAAGAACGCGAAGCAAGCGTTCAACTGCTCAAGACCTTCACGCCGCTCGACGGCTTGAAGCGGGATAACCTCGCCGCACTCGCCAAGAAAGTCGTAGTGCGCACGATGCCGGCGGGGCGCACCCTCTTCAAGGAGGGCGATACCGACAAGCGCACCGTGTGGCTCGTGGCCGGGATGGTGGAGATCAAGGAAGCCGAGCGCACCATTGCGATGATCCGTGGCGGCTCGCCCGAGGCGCGCTCCCCGCTCTCCCCGCAGCTTCCGCGACAGGTGACCGCACGCGCAGTCGATGAGCTCAGCTACCTCTCGATCGACAGCGACCTGCTCGATGTCGTCATCACTTGGGATCAGACAGGCACCTACGAGGTCGCGGAGCTGCAGTCGCAGCTCGAGGGCACCGCGGGTGATGACTGGATGACGACGCTCCTTTCGACCAAGGCGTTCCACCGCATCCCGCCGGCCAACATCCAGGCAATCTTCATGCGCCTGCAGCGGGTGCCGTACCGCGCGGGCGATGTCGTCATCAAACAGGGCGACGAGGGTGACTTCTTCTACGTGATAGTGAGCGGTAAGTGCGTCGTGACGCGCGAGACACCTCTCAACAAGGAAGGCATCAAGCTAGCCGAGGTCGGCGTCGGCGATACTTTCGGCGAAGAGGCACTGATCGCGGAGGCCAAGCGCAACGCCACCGTTGCGATGGTGACCGATGGGGTGCTGATGCGCCTCAACAAGCAGGACTTCCGCGAGCTCATGAACGAGCCGCTGCTGCAATGGGTCAGTTACGAGCGGGCGCGAGAGATCATCGCGCGCGGCGGCCGCTGGCTCGATGTGCGCCTGCCGAGCGAGCACCAGAACCTCTCCATCGATGGCTCGCTCAATATCCCGCTATATTTCATCCGCCTGAAGCTGACCACGCTCGACCGCAAGGTGCCGTACGTCGTCTATTGCGACACCGGCCGGCGCAGTTCCGCGGCCGCCTACATCCTGGTGGAGCGGGGATTCGATGCGTACGTTCTGACAGGCGGCCTGACTCACAGCGGCATCGCGCTGCGCCGCTCGGCCTAGTTGATTGGCCCAAATCGCTCCCGGCGATTTGGGCGGCCAGCCATCCAGCTTTTTCGATCCCGCGGCCCAGGGAGCGGCCCTGGGCCGCTTAGTTACTTGCTTTCGACCGCCGCACGCGGCCGGTCACATCGTGTGGGTAGCTTTGTCCCCGGCGAGCGCGCCGGCGAGATAGGTCTCGATCTTCTTCTGCGTCTGCCCGTGGTCCTGCTCGCTGAACTGCACGCCGATACCGGCGGTGCGCTTGCCCTGCGCGCCCTTGGGGGTCACCCAGATCACGCGCCCGGCAACCGGCAGCTTCTCGTCCTCGCCCATGAGATTGAGCAGCATGAACACCTCATCCCCCAAGCGATAATTGCTGTTGGTCGGGATGAAGAGTCCGCCGTTCTTCACGAACGGCATGTACGCCAGATACAGCGCACTCTTGTCCTTGATGGTGAGCGTCAACAGGCCCGGCTTGTTCCCACCTGCTCTCAAGATCTCATCCTCAAGCTATGGTTAAGCGGGGCGCGCCGAGAGGCTGCGCAGCAGGCTCTCGAGCGCCAGTCCCCGGTTGATCGGCGCATCGAACGACGACTTGAGCTCCCGGATGGCGTCCAAGAACCCAAAAAGCTGGCGCAAGTCTAAGCTGTCCGCGTGCCCACCGGAGTGCGTGCCAGCCCGCACTTCCGTAAAGTGGGCCCCGCCGCCGATCCGGGCGCGGATTCGTTCCGTGAGCCAATTCTCAACGCAGGTGAGGCGCAAGGGTAGCTCGGACCGTGCCCAGCGCTCGGCTACAGCCACCGGGTCACCCTCGCCCGCCACGGCCTCTTCCAGTCCGCGGCGTACGTCGGCGGCCACCTCGACCACCGCCGCCGGATCGGCCTCCGCTGCGGCCATGGGGGTGGTCCCTAGCACTCCCAGCATCCTGCCCCAGTCACCGGGCCCACGAGTCGCCTCGAGCCATGCCACGGCCTCGGCCCGCCCCGGAGCGCGTATCCGCACCCGCTGGCAGCGACTCAGGATCGTGGCCGGCAGGCGCGAGGGCTGGCTGGCGACCAGGATCAGGAGCGTGCCCTGAGGCGGTTCCTCCAGAGTCTTCAGCAGCGCATTGGCTGCGAAGCGATTCATGCTGTCGGCCGGGGACAGGATACCGACCTTGTAGCCACCCTGATGAGCCGTGAGGGTGAGCTCCGCGGTCAGCTCCCGGACCTGCTCGATCCTGATCTGGGCTGATGTCTCCAGCGGGTGCACAAAAGTGAGGTCGGGATGCTGCGCCTGGGCCGCGCGCTGGCACGACACACAGTGTCCACACGGAGCCTGCGCCCGATTGGAGCAGAGCGCCATGCGCGCAGCCCAGAGCGCGAGCCACTCGCCCCCGGTGCCGGGCGCCTCGTGAACGAGCAGAGCGTGCGGCAATCTCCCGGCTGCAAACGCGGCGCGTAATCGCGCCGTCTCCGTGTCGAGCCAGTTGGGAGTCATGACGCCCCTCCCGGTCGTACCGGCACCAGCCGCTCGAGCACCGCGGTCACCTGGCGCTCGACCGCCGCCAGCGGGACGGAAGCGTCTATCACGTGAATGCGTGCCGGCTCGCGCTCCGCCAGCTGCAGATAACCGGCGCGCACCCGCTCGAAGAAAGCCTGGGCCTCGGCCTCGAATCGGTCGGTGGCGCCTGCATGGCGGCTGCGGGCACGCTCGAGGCCGATGGGCACCGGCAGGTCGAGCAGCAGCGTGCAGTCCGGCTGTAGGCCGCCCTGGACCTGGCTCGCCAGGGACTCGATCCACGCCCGATCGACCCCGCGCGCGGCCCCCTGGTAGGCGCGTGTGGCGTCCGTGAAGCGGTCACACACGACGCAGTCGCCGCGCTCGAGCGCCGGCCGGATGAGGTTCTCGAGGTGAATGCCGCGCGCGGCAAACATGAGAAGGGTCTCCGTCGCGGCGGACAGCCGCTCAGCCCCGCGCTCGAGCACTATCTGCCGGACCCGCTCGGCGAGCGGTGTGCCGCCGGGCTCGCGGGTCAGGATCGCACCCCGCCCGTGCTGGCCCAGCCACGCCTGGACCGAGCGCGCGACCGTCGACTTGCCGGCGCCTTCAATGCCTTCCAAGGTGATGAAGAGACCCGGTGTCATCAATTCTCCGCCGGCCGGCGCGTCGCGGCCTGCTGCTGCTCACGCAGGCGCTCCAGATAGGCGCGCAGCTCCGCATCGTGCTGCGCGAGCGTCTTCGAGAAATGGTGACCGCCCTGCCCCGTCGCGACGAAATAGAGGGCATCGGTCTGGTCGGGATGCACGGCGGCGAGCAGCGCCTCGAGGCCCGGGAGTGAGATGGGCGTGGGCGGCAGACCCGAGCGCGTGTAGGAGTTGTACGGAGTATCGGTCGCGAGATCCCGCGTATGGATCTTGCCGTCATACTGGCTGCCGAGACCGTAGATCACCGTCGGATCCGACTGCAGGCGCATGCCGCGGCGCAGGCGGTTGACGAAGACTCCGGCGATGAGTGAGCGCTCGTCGGCGACACCCGTCTCCTTCTCCACCATCGAGGCGAGGGTCAATGCCTGATAGGGAGTGTCGAAGGGCAGCCCGTCGCTCCTTTGCTCCCAGACTCTGGCCAGCAGCGCCGCCATACGCTCGTAAGCCATGGAAAGGATGGTCAGATCACTGGTGCCGGGGGTGAAGCGATAGGTGTCGGGGAAGAACCGACCCTCGGGATTCTCGCCAGGGTGCCCGAGCGCGGCCATCACCTCGCTGTCGCTCCTGCCGCGCAGCGTATGCGCGATGTCCGTCTGCGCGTCGAGCTCATGGCGGAAGTCGGCGAACGTCGCCCCTTCGACCACGGTGAGCTGATCCAACATTACCCTGCCCTGCTCGAACATGCGGACGATGTCGGCCGGGCTCGCATGCGCGGGCACCTCGTAGGTGCCGATCTCGATCCGCGGAATACGCTGGTGCAATCGCAGGTAGAACTCTACCTCCCGCGGATGCGCCAGGGCGCCGAGTCCCGCGAGCCGCGCGAGCACGGCGCGGGTGCTCTCCCCCGGCGACACCTTGACTTGCACCGCCGCCGACGACGCGCCCGGAGCATGAAAGCTCTCATCGAGCAGCACGTAGGCCGCGGCCGCGGCCGCCGCCACGACGACGAGCACCAACACTAGGAGCACGCCTGCTCGGCCACTCTGGCGAGGCGCCTCAGGCATCGGCCGGCTCCTCGAGTAAGGGCTGCAGCAGCGTCTGCAGCTGGCGTGTCACCGGACCGGGGATGAGCGCCCTCTCCTGCAGGCGGCTCACCGGCCAGATGCCGACGCGGGCGTTAGTGAGAAAGACCTCTGTCGCCGCCGCGAGATCCGCGGGCCACAGGTCACACTCCATTGCCGGAATGCCACCGCGGGCCGCTTCCCGCAACACGACGCGGCGCATGACCCCCGCGACACCGCAGACCTCGATGGCCGGAGTGCGCAGACGTGGCGACTGCGATGGGCCATCAACGAGGAACACGTTGGTCATCGTGCCGGAAATCAGCTTCCCCGAGCGGCTGAGCATCAGGCCCTCGGCGACCGCGGCGGCGTCAGGCTCGCCGCGCGCCAGGATCTGCTCCAGGCGGTTACAGTGCTTGAGGCCGGCCAGCGCGGGGTTCTCGCCGAGGCGCATCGCCGCCACGCGCACACTCACCCCTTGCTGTTGCAAGACGGGGTCTTCCACCGGCCAAGGATAACGAATCGCCAGGCGTGTTGCCTGCTCGCGCCCGCTGAATGCATAACCGCGCACGGTCGCCGGACCCCGGGTCACGATCAGCTTGACGATCGCGCGCTCCACTACGCTCGCGAGGCGTTCAACCTCCACGCGCAGCAGCTCCGCCGCCGGTGGCGCAAACCCGAGCGCGCGGCTACCGCTCGCCAGGCGTTCGAGGTGCAGGGAGAGAAACCGCGGGCGGCCACGTAGGCAAGCAATCGTCTCGAAGACGCCGTCACCGAAGTGCACGCCGCGGTCGAAAGCAGAAATGGCATCGGCGGCGACGCCGTTGAGCAGGGCTGCGACCGGCGCCTCCGCTCCCGCCGCGGCCCTGCCGCTCACGCCGCGGCCCCGGTACGGGCCGTGGCGCCGAACACCGCGAGCAGCCCCCGTGCCTTGGCACGACATTCCTCGAGCTCGCGCTCCGGATCCGAGTCGGCGACGATCCCGGCGCCGGCACGAAACTCGATCGCCCGTCCGGCGACCGTCATGGTGCGGATCAGGATGTTGAAATCCATGGTGCCGTCCGGCCCTATGAAGCCGAGCGAGCCGGTATAGGCGCCCCGTGCCTCGCCTTCCAGCTCGGCGATGATCTGCATGCAGCGAAATTTCGGGCAGCCGGTGATCGTGCCGCCGGGGAACACCGCGCGCAGGGCATCGACGGCTGTTACTTCCGGGCGCAGCGTCCCCGTAACGCTGGAGACTATGTGATGCACGTGAGCGTAGGACTCGATGGACATCAACTCCTCGACGCGCACGGTCCCGGCCTCGCAGACCCGCCCGAGGTCATTGCGCTCGAGGTCGATGAGCATGATGTGCTCCGCGCGCTCCTTCGGGTGCGCAGCGAGGGCCGCCATCTCGCGCGCGTCCTCGCCCGGCTGCAGGCTGCGCGGGCGAGTGCCTGCGATGGGACGGGTCTCGATCCGCCGCCCGATGACGCGCAGCAGCCGCTCGGGCGAGGAGCTGAGCACCGCGCCGCCGCGCCATTGGGCGAGGGCCGCGAATGGAGCAGGATTGACCGCACGCAGGCGCTGATACAGGCGCGCGACATCTGCATCGCCGCGCAGCGCCACCCGCCAGCGCCGTGACAGGTTGGTCTGGTAGATGTCACCGGCGCGAATGTATTCCTTGCCGCGCCGCACCCTCTCGAGATAGGCCGTCGGCTCCTCCTCGATGATACGGGCCACCGCAGGCGGCGCGGGAGTCGTGCTGGCGGCTGAGCCGGCCTGAGCGAGCGCCCTGGCGTCGCGCTCGACCGCGGCGAGCGCCTCCGCCGCACTCTTCTCCGCAATCGCGCGCACCTTGCCCGAAAGCTTGTCGTGCACCAGTGCGCACGGCACGCGCAAAGCGAATGCCTGCCACGTGTCCGAGCCGGATGATCGCGGGAGAGCCAACCGCGGCTCGACTTCGCCCGCGAGCTCGTAGCCGAGGAACACGGCCCAGCCACCACGGAACGGCAGATCGGCCGCATCGGGCTCCCCGCCGGTGGCGATCGGCTCGCTGGCCACCCAGCGCTCGAGCGCGCGCAGGAATCCCTCGCCGGGTACCACGACCCCCGGCGGAATCGGTCCCTCCACCCGGATGCGCCCCTGCGCATCGAGCCAGAGAGCGGCGCGCGGCTGCCCGACGAGCACGCTCGTGCGGCTGAGCGGCCCGTCGGCCGCACTGTCGAAGAATACGGGATAGCGCTCCGGATATGCCGTCGCGAGCTGCGTCAGCACAGTGGGCGGAACATCGAGCTCGCGTTGAATCAGGGCATGCGGCACGGGTCCGCCGGCTCGAAGGTCAGCCGCTGAAGCGCTTGAAGATCACCGAGCCGTTGGTGCCGCCGAAGCCGAACGAATTCGACAGGGCGACATCGATCTTCATCTGCCGCGCGGTGTTCGGCACGTAGTCCAGATCGCAGTCCGGGTCCGGCGTGCGATAGTTGATGGTGGGCGGCGCGACCTGGTCGCGTATCGCGAGTATGGAGAAGATCGCCTCCACGACACCCGCCGCGCCGAGCAGGTGCCCGGTCATCGACTTGGTTGAGCTGACGGCGATGCGGCTCGCCTGATCGCCGAAGGCGCGCTTCATGGCGATCGTCTCCGCCTTGTCACCGGCCGGCGTCGAGGTCGCGTGCGCATTGACATACTGGATGTCGGCCGGATTGAGCTTGGCATCCTTCATCGCGTTCGCCATCGAGAGACGTGCACCTTCGCCGTCTTCGGGCGGCAGCGTGATGTGGTATGCATCGCCGCTCATGCCGAAACCGACGAGCTCCGCGTAGATGCGGGCACCGCGCCGGCGCGCGTGCTCGAGCTCCTCGAGAATCAGGGCGCCGCCGCCATCGCTCAACACGAAGCCGTCGCGGTCGAGGTCCCAGGGTCGGCTGGCCTCGGTCGGAGCCTCGTTGCGGGTCGACAGTGCTTTCGCCTGCGCGAAGCTCGCCAGACCGCAGACCGTCGTCGCCATCTCACCCCCGCCGGCGATGAGCATGTCCGCATCGTCGTACTGGATGGTGCGCATCGCGATGCCGATGGCGTGGGTCGAGGTGGTGCAGGCGGTGACCACGCCGAGGTTCGGTCCCCTGAGACCGTACTTGATCGACAGGTGTCCGGCGATCATGTTGATGATCGTCGCGGGCACGAAGAACGGGGAGATCTTGCGCGGGTTGCCGGTCTTGGCGTACTGCGCGTACTCGCCCTCGATGGTGCCCAGACCGCCGATGCCGGCACCGCAGACGGCGCCGCAGCGCGTCGCGTCGAGCTTGGCGAAGTCTATCCCGCAATCCTGCACGGCCTCGATGCCCGCGGCGACGCCGTAGTGCATGAACTCATCCATGCGCCGCAGCTCTTTGGTGTTGAAGTAGCGGCTCGAGTCGAAGTCCTTCACTTGGCCGCCGAAGCGCACCGGGAAGTTGGATACGTCGAACCGCGTGACCGGTCCGATGCCGCTCTCGCCGGCGAGAATAGCCTTCCACGCCGTCTCGACAGCGCTGCCCACGGGCGAGATCAACCCCATGCCCGTCACGACTACACGACGCTTGCTCACACGCTACCCGTCTCTAAAAAGAGGTTCCTGGGAGAATCTTGCGGCTCGCATGCCGCCGCCGTCACGGTCGGGGGTTCGCCGCCGGCGAACCCCGTCAATCCTGCTCAGCGCCGCGACCGCGCTGCGACCGAGCTCGCTATCAGGCTGTTGCTCAGGCCTTGTTGCGACGCTCGTTGATATATTCGATCGCCTGATGGACCGTGGTGATCTTTTCGGCATCTTCATCCGGAATCTCGATCTCGAACTCCTCCTCGAGAGCCATCACGAGCTCGACCGTGTCGAGCGAGTCGGCTCCCAGATCGTCTACGAAGGAGGCGTCGTTGGTCACCTGCTCCTGCTTGACGCCAAGCTGCTCGGCCACGATGGCTTTGACCTGCTGCTCAACTGTGCTCATTAGCGGATGGTCCTTATGTTTTAGAAATGAAATAGCGGAGATACCGTTCCCGC
>JBOIAB010000156.1:0-3497 GCA_050738635.1 Steroidobacteraceae bacterium | reverse complement strand
GCCGCGCGCGCCCGCCCCTTCAATCGCGAGCGCGGCGGCGGCGAACTGGCGCGCCTGGCGGGCGGCGCGGGCGGCGGCGGCCGGGAGCCTGCGGTTGGGTTGAAGTGGTGGACGCCGGGCCGCTTTCCGGCTTGCTGTCCGAGGAGGCCGGCAGTAGCGCCTCGATCTCGGCGCGCGTCAGCTCGCGGTAATGGCCCCGTCCGAGCGAGCGCTCCAGCGCGAGGGACCCCAGCCGCGTGCGCATCACCCGGCTGACGATCGCTCCCTGACGCTCGAACAGCTGGCGGATATCCTTGCCACTCGCGCCGCGCGCGCTGATCGCATACCAACGGTTGGCGCCTTCGCCGCCCGCAGCCTCGCAGCCGAGCACGGCCAACTTCTCGCCGCTGTCGAGCACGCCACCGAGCACTCCCTCGATCTGCTGCTCGATCAGCTCCCCGCGCACCCTGACGCTGAGATCGCTCGTGAGCGTGTGCACGGCGCGTTGCAGACGGGCCGCGAGCTCACCGTCACCGCACACGAGCTCGAGGCCGCCGTCGATGCGGGGCATCGGGCTCACCACCACGAATCGCCGCCCGGCACGCTTCGGCAGGCGCGCCAGAAAGGGGACGGCATCGGGGGCGTCGGTAGGTGCAGCGTGGAGGCTCTCACCCGGCGAGCGATGATAGATGTAGGCGCTGCCGCCGGATTGCGGCGCGCGCTGGCGGATTACACGGCCGTCGAGCCGTACCTCATCGTCCGCAGTGACGCGAACTCCGAGCGCGGCGGCCCGGCCATTCACCGTGAGCCGCCCGGCCCTGATCCAATCCTCCGCCTCGCGGCGAGAGGCAAGTCCGGCGCGCGCGAGAACCTTCTGCAGCCGCTCAGGCTCGCCACGCTGCCCGTGCATACGGGTCAGTCGGCGCCGTCGGGAGGTGCGGCGACCAGCTCGTGGGAATCGCCGCCGTCGGCCGACAACCCGTCTCCGTCCTCACTGTCGTCCTCATCGGGGAGAGGCTCGGCGGCGGCAGGCGGCGGCGCGCTCGACTCTCCGGCCACATCCGCAGGCGCCTCGGGTGCCAGGCCGAGCTGCAGATTGATGTCGCCCACGGCCTTGAGCTCCGAAAGCGGCGGCAGCTCATCGAGGCTGCGCAGGCCGAAGTAATCGAGAAAGTCCCGCGTCGTGCCGAGCAGCTCCGGGCGGCCGGGAACGTCGCGGTGACCGACGACCCGCACCCAGTTGCGCTCGAGGAGGGTCTTCACGATGTTGGGATTGACGGTGACACCGCGCACCGCCTCGATCTCGCCGCGAGTGATCGGCTGGCGGTAGGCGATGAGCGCGAGCGTCTCGAGGAGCGCCCGCGAATAGCGCGCCGGCCGCTCCGGCCAGAGGCGCGAGACCTCGGTCGCGAGCTCGCGGCGCACCTGGATGCGCACTCCGCCCGCGGTCTCCTTCAGCTCGATGCCACGCGCGGCGTACTCGACCGCGAGCGCATCGATCGCGGCGCGCAACTGCTCGGCCGATGGCCGCGCATTGTCGTCGAACAGTTGCAGCAACTCCGCCGGCTGCACCGGTCGGCCCGCGGCGAGCAGCGCCGCCTCGATCACATTGCGCAGATAGTGCTCGTTCATTCGCTTGTCGCGTCCTCCTCGCCTGACTCACTCCCGGGGCTGCTCTGCGCCGCCGCCGGCTCCCCGTTGTCAGCGACCACCCGGAGCCTGCGCGCCGGGGTAGCGGCCCTGATGTGCAGCGGCGCGTACGGCTCCGCCTGCACGATGTCGATCAGCCCCTCGCGCACCAGCTCGAGGATCGCCATGAAGGTGACCGTCACGCCCATGCGGCCCTCTTCCGGGCGGAAGAGGCGCACGAACTCGACGAAGCTCGCCTGCTCCAGGCTGGTCAGAATATCGCCCATGCGCTCGCGCACGGAGAGGCGCTCGCGCTGGATGTGATGGTGCGCGAACATCTCCGAGCGCACCACGACCTCCTGGAAGGCGACCAGCATCTCCTGCAGCGTGATCTGCGGCAGCGCGCGGGTTACCGGCCGGTCCTTGAGCTCCGCCGAGGTCGCCCAGACGTCACGCTCGAGCCGCGGTAATGCATCGATCCCCTCGGCGGCGCGTTTGAAGCGCTCGTACTCCTGCAGCCGGCGGACGAGCTCCGCGCGCGGGTCTTCCTCCAAGCCGTCGGCCGTGATCTTCGGCCGCGGCAGCAGCATCCGCGATTTGATCTCCGCGAGGGTGGCCGCCATCACCAGGTACTCACCCGCGAGCTCGAGCTGCAGGTCCTGCATCAGCTCGATGTAGCGCATGTACTGGCGGGTGATCTCCGCCAGCGGGATGTCGAGGATATTGAGATTCTGCCGCCGGATGAGGTAGAGCAGCAGATCGAGGGGACCCTCGAACGCCTCGAGGAATACTTCGAGCGCCTGCGGCGGGATATAAAGATCGCGCGGCAGCTCCGTCACCGGCTCACCGTTCACCACGGCGAAGGGCATCTCCACCTGCTGCGGCGGCGCCTCGCTCTGATGAACCTCAGGGCTTGGATGGGACACGACGATGGTCAATTCCGGCTTCACCATGCTTCAGCCCGTCCGCAGGTGCATCGCACGGCGCACTTCCTCCATGGTCTCGCGCGCCGCCCCGCGCGCCTTCTCGGCGCCCTCGGCCACTATATCGCGCAGCAGTTCCGGGTTCTCATCGTACTCCTGCGCGCGCCGGCGCATCTCGGTCACTTCGGCGACGACCTTGTCGATCACCGGCTGCTTGCAGTCGAGACAGCCGATCCCGGCCGAGCGGCAGCCTTCCGCGGCCCATTTGCGGGTGGCGTCGTCGGAATAGATCTTGTGCAGGTCCCACACCGGGCACTTGTCGGGATCGCCCGGGTCGGTGCGGCGCATCCGCGCCGGATCGGTCTGCATGGCGCGCAGCTTCTTGGTCACCGACTCCGGCTCCTCGCGGATCTCGATGGTGTTGCCGTAGGACTTCGACATCTTGCGACCATCGGTCCCGGGCACCCGCGGTGTCTCCGTGAGCATGACCTGCGGCTCCGGCAGGATGGTGACGCCGGTGCCCTCCAGGTAGCCGAGCAGCCGCTCGCGGTCGGCCACGGTGATGCGGTTGTTGCTCTGCACCAGGGCCCGGGCGCGCTCGAGCGCTTCGCGCTCACCGTTTTCCTGAAAGCGGCGCCGCAGCTGCCGGTAGAGCGTGGTGTTGCGCCCGCCCAGGCTCTTCACGGCTCGCTCCGCCTTCTCCTCGAAGCCGGGCTCGCGACCGTAGAAATGGTTGAAGCGGCGCGCCACCTCGCGCGTCAATTCGACGTGCGCCACCTGGTCCTCACCTACCGGCACGTGAGCCGCGCGGTAGACGAGAATGTCGGCGGCCTGCAACATGGGATAGCCGAGAAAGCCGTAAGTGGTGAGGTCCTTCTCCTTGAGCTGCTCGAGCTGATCCTTGTAGGTCGGTACGCGCTCCAGCCAGCCGAGCGGCGTGATCATGGAGAGCAGCAGGTGCAGCTC
>JBOIAB010000155.1:0-2949 GCA_050738635.1 Steroidobacteraceae bacterium | reverse complement strand
GGCGATGGTCACCGCGCCCGGCCGCCCGGCCTGCGAGACGATGTGCGCTTCGCGCTCGTGCTGCTTGGCATTGAGCACCTCGTGCCCGATGCCTTCCTTCTGCAGCACGCCCGAGACCAGCTCCGAGGTCTCGATGGAAGTCGAGCCGACGAGCACCGGCTGCTCGCGCTCGACGCACTCGCGGATATCCTCGATGATCGCCTTGAACTTGTCGCTCTGCGTCAGGTGCACGAAGTCCGCCATGTCCTTGCGGACCATCGGCTTGTGGGTCGGTATCACCATGACCTCGAGGCCGTAGATCTCGAGGAACTCCGGCGCCTCCGTGTCCGCCGTGCCGGTCATGCCGGAGAGCTTCTTGTAGAGGCGAAAGTAGTTCTGGAAGGTGATCGAGGCGACCGTCTGGTTCTCTTCGCGCACGCGCACGCCTTCCTTGGCCTCGATCGCCTGGTGCAGGCCGTCGGACCAGCGCCGGCCCGGCATGGTGCGGCCGGTGAACTCATCGACGATGATGATCTCGCCGCCGCGCACGATGTATTCGACGTCCCTCTTGTAGAGCGAGTGCGCACGCAGCGCCGCATTCAAGTGGTGCATCAGGCGGATGTTGGCCGGATCGTACAGGCTCTCGCCCTCGCGCAGCAGCCCCACCTGCAGCATCAGCTCCTCGACACGCTCGTGCCCGTCCTCGGTGATGTGGACCTGTTTGGTCTTCTCCTCCACCGCGAAGTCGCCGGGTCCCTCTTCTTCGAGCTGCCGTTTCAGGCTCGGCACCAGCTGGTTGATCCGCAGATAGAGCTCCGTGCTCTCCTCCGCCGGCCCCGAGATGATGAGCGGCGTGCGTGCCTCGTCGATCAGGATGGAGTCGACCTCGTCCACGATCGCGTACGCGAGCTGGCGCTGGGCGCGATCCTCGAGGCTGAAGGCGAGGTTGTCACGCAGGTAGTCGAAGCCGAGCTCGTTGTTGGTGCCGTAAGTGATGTCGCAGGCGTACGCCTCGCGCTTCTCCTGCGGTGACTGCGAATTCTTGATCACACCGACCGTGAGCCCGAGGAAGCGGTACACCGGCCCCATCCAGTCGGCGTCACGCTGGGCCAGGTACTCGTTCACCGTGACGACGTGCACGCCCTCGCCGGGAAGGGCGTTCAGATACGCGGGGAGGGTCGCGACCAGGGTTTTGCCCTCGCCGGTGCGCATCTCCGCGATCTTGCCCGTATGTAGAGCGATGCCGCCGATGAGCTGGACGTCGAAGTGGCGCATCTTGAGTGTGCGCAGAGCCGCCTCCCGGACGACGGCAAAGGCTTCGGGCAGAAGGTCGTCGAGGGTCGTACCCTCGCGCAGGCGCTGCCGGAATTCCTCCGTCTTGGCCCGCAACTCATCGTCGCGCAGTGCCTGCAGCCCGGGCTCGAGCTCCTTCGCGGCGCGGATGTAGCGTCCATAGCCGCGAATCATCCGGTCATTACGGCTGCCGAAAATGCGCTTCAGAGTGTCGAGCAACTTGAGGATCCTGCTACTGGGATACGGCCCCGGGGGAACGGGCGGGGTATTCTACGCACGCGAGGCGGACTCCCCAATGGGTTCCTGCGTCGCGAAAATCAAGCTCATTGGACCGCCGCGGGCGCGGCGAGTGCGTCTGCCTGGTCTGGTGCGCCGGCGTGAGAGCCGGTCTCTTTAATCCTGGCCGACGGCCGTCGTGCTCGGCAGCGCCTTGCCCGCCGCCACGTGCACGCTTTCCGACCCGGAGAAGGCCGTCGATCCTGCGCGCAGCGCGACGAACCGGGCCGGATTTACCTCACGGCCGTTCTTGAGCACCTCGAAATGGACGTGCGGGCCCGTCGACCGGCCGGTATCCCCGACCAGAGCGACGACGTCGCCGCGCTGCACCGTCTCACCGACGTGCACCAGCACCCGGTAGGCGTGTCCGTACCGGGTCGCATATCCGTTGCCGTGATCGATCTGGACCATATTGCCGTAGCCGCCGCGAGGGCCCGCCCAGGTGACGACGCCCGCAGCCACGGCACGGATTCCCGTACCCTCAGGCGCGGCGAAATCGATGCCCTCGTGAAACTCCTCGCCGCCGGTGAAGGGATCCACCCGCGCACCGAAACCCGAGGAGATATAGCCGCTGTTGACCGGACGTCCCTCAGGGTGAATCTCCTGACCGAGCTGGCGCGAGAGGATGACGTTCTCCAGCGCCGACAGCTGCGAGCCGCTCAAATCGATCTGGCTCTGCAGGCTCTTCAGCATGGTCGCGGCGTCGCCGATCTGCGGCCGCGCCCCGGGAATATCCATCTCCGGGCCGCCCTGCGGCGGATCCTGACCGAAGTTGAACTCGCTGCTCTTGATGCCCGCCATGGCCGTGAGTCGCTGGCCGAGGGCATCGAGACGGATGACGTGCGCTTTCATGTCGCCGAGCTGAATGGCAATCGCATCGGCGCGCACCTGCATCTGCTGCTTGAGGTCGGTGATCTCCTCGCGCTGCTTCGCCAGTAGCTGCGACCAGTGGGCGGTTTGCCCTGGCGCGAGCCCGTCCGCGCTATCGCCGTGCCGTAGGCTCATCCCCGCCCCGAAGGCACCGCCCACGATGGCCAGTACCGCCAGGGCCACGCACGCGAGCGCGAGCGGCGGCAGGTTCAGGTGGCGGGCCTGCCCGTCACGCTTGGAAAAAATTATGACATTCATGCCGTGTGTGCGCTCCGCGTGCGTCTACCCCGTAGGTATCGGCAGGCAACGCAGCAAATCGAGCGCACGAGCCAGCCCACTGGGTTGCCGGCCATCGTAGCCGCATACGCGGCCGCAAAAGCCGCTGGAAACCCTTCTTTGAAAAATACTTGCGCTTTGCCAGCAACCCCGCTGTCATGGCTCTCGCCTTAGACCGGTGGTTTTGCGTCCCCGCCTTTCGACGGGTTTGCCCTTTAGCAACACTGAGAATATGCCCAATAAGAGCCGCCCGCA